>NZ_FZMO01000047.1 GCF_900197875.1 Frankia canadensis
TTCAACACACCCAAAATCAAGCCATTAGACGATCATGGAAAATGCGAAAGTCGAGTTACCCGCCAGCCCAAATAAAACTATGATGCTTTAGTACCCGCTGCCGGCCGGGACGCCTCGCTCTGCATTGTTTCCGGGATCTGTCTCCTGAGCGCTGTCCCCTTTTTCGGACGTCGCCACCCCCCGACGCTTTGCGGCTAGCCCTGCCGCGCCGAGGACTATTGCGCCAAATGGATCCGCAATGATTGCTCCGAGGCCGACCAGAATCGACTTACCTGCTCTCGAAATTTCCCCATTCACGTGAGCAGCCTCCCGGATGTTCTCCTGCATCAACGAATTTGCGGCTCACCCTGGACTACGGGAGGGCCGAGCTCGTAGTCACCGTCCCATCGCCATCCAGCTAACGTGATGATGGGCCCACCTACAAGCCATTTCGAGATCCCGACGAACGCCGCTCTCGCCGTCGGAACGAGCCGGGAAATCCTGGGAGAGCACGGACTGCCGCCCTGGCGGCCGTGCCCGGATCCGGCTCCCGACCCCCTCAGTCGCGCAACGTCCACCGGAGTCGTCGCTGTCCAGGGCCCGGTTCGATCCGAACGACCTCGGCCATGCGGTGCAGCCAGCGCAGCGCCCCCTGCGGAGTCATCCCCAGCGCGTTCGCGATCTCGTTCGTGTCACGGGGGCCGCCCGCGAGCAGCACACGGATGTCCGCGGACCGGTCTCGCCGTCCCGCGGGTCTCGCGACGGCCGCGCCAGCCGACGACGACGTCGGCCAGAGAGCCGCCTGGCCGCGTCGAGACTCTGCCCCATGGTCGGAGACACGGCGATCTGGAATGAGACCTTCAGCGAGACGCCACTGCGTCCATCGGCGATCTCCATTCTTTGTCACCAGGCCGGCCGCGGCCATCCCCGTGAGGTCCCTGGACGCGGTTCCGGCGTCGCACCCGGTGAGTCCGCGGTACTGCTGATTGGTAATTGTCGTGTTGCGGTACAGGAAGGCGAGGCCGAACCGCTGACGGTCGGCGAGCCCCGCGGTGTCGACGGTGGACAGCCAGGCAACGGAATCGTCGTCCAGCAGGCTGTGGCTGTGGAAGACGACACGGAACTCGCGGACGGTGTCGATCAGCGCGGGCGGTTCCATCCCCGCGGAGCGAAGCGCCGCGGCCATCGCCGGCAGGCCGGTGCCCCGGTTCTCACAGACCGTCCGTCCGGTTCCGGGGACCTCCACGTCCTCGAGAAGCTTGGCCAGCAGCGCGTTGCGAGACGACGAGGCAGGCTCGGCCAGCAGGTCCTCCCTGCTCACCGGGCCGTGCAGCCCACCCGGGCTGGTCACCACCAGCCGGTCGGGATACAGCTCGACCCGGATCTGCGTCCCCTGGGCCAGCGGATGGTAGTCGCGGTGCATCAGGGCATTCGCCACCGCTTCCCGGATCGCCTCCTCCGGGTACTCCCACTGGTCCAGCCGGCCGATACCGACGATGATGGCGCGCCGCTTCATGTTCCGCCGCACCGCGGCCAGCGCCATGGAAACCATGATCGGTATCGCCCCGTCTATCGACTGGTTGTCCAGAAAGCGGGTGCCGCCCTGGATCGGCTCGCCCGTGATTGTGGGATACGCGACAAACGTGACATCGAGCTGTGGATAATAGCGCTGGGGATAACGGCCCAGGGCCAGAAGCCCCGCCAAGCTCGGTTTCGGCCCGTCCTCCGTGTCGATGAGCACCCGCAGCAGCCTCAGCACCTCGTCGTCCGAGGAGCCCGAGAACAAGGGACCCCGTGTCGCGCGCAGCCGGCGCACCAGCGAGGTGACCAGATCGGCGTCGAGGTCCGCCGGGGACGCCTCCAGGACGGGAACCATGTCATCGCGCGGTTGCCCGCGTGACGACACGAGGATGTGCACCTCGTACGTCGAAAGTGGCCGGTCGCCGTCGTGGGTCCGCAGGTAGGAGCCACGCTCCAGGCCGCGGGCGCGCACATGGCACGGCTTGCGATCGACCGCCATCTCATCGATGCGGGCGGCGACGACCGACTGACCATCGACCGACACGATGTCGATGTCCGACCGGACGGCCGGTTCCAGCTGGTCCACGCATGCCGCGGCGAGGTCGCTCGCCAGCTTCGCCGCGTCGATCCCCACCGGCTGGAATCCCCTGGCCTCATCGAGGCCGAGGATCACCAACCCTCCCCGGGCGTTCGCGAAGGCGGACAGCGTGTCCGCGATGGACTTCGGCAGGCCACCCGCCGCGGCTTTGACCTCGATGGACTGCAGGTCGGTCCCAGCCTGACGGAGCCGAACGACCGCGTCGTCCACCTCGGCCTGAAGGTTCGCCATCGCCATCGCCACCCACAACCCAAACTTTGATCTACAACTTGAGCGACAACTTAGCCTCGAAGTTGTCGCTTGTACCATCCTAAGTTGTAGATCGTTTATGTGGGGGCAGGTGGGCACGGGTGTCGGAACCTGGACATCCCTCGCGGTGGGTGTGGCCCTATCGTGGCAGCAGGACGGCCAGGCCGGGAGCGACGATCCGTCCGCGGGTCCGTACGCGGATCGAGGTGGGCGGAGGGACGGCCGTGGGTGGTGACCTGACCCCCGCGTTGCTCGCTGCCCCGGTGTGGACGGACGCGATGGTCGCGGCCGCCGGCATCCCGATCCGGGACGTGGAGCTGGTCACCGTCGGCGGTGGGATCGGCTCGTTCGTCCTCGTCGACCAGCTGCGCATCGCCGGGCTGCCGGCGTCGGCCATCAGGGTACTGTCCACGATCGACCAGCCGTGGCAGACCTACCAGTACCTGACCCGGGTCTCGCAGATCCCCGAGCATGAGCGGATCCGGTCGGACTCGGCGTCCACCCCGGACAACATCTGGGGCTTCCCGTCGTACGCGGTGCGCGAGGCGTTCACCGCCTCGACCCTGCGCGGGTTCACCCGGCCGCTGTGGCAGGTGCTGACCGAGCCGGTGCTGTCCGACTACTACACCCCGCGGGTCGGCACGGTGTTCGCGAGCATGGCCCGAGAGGCGGCGCGCATCGACTGGCCGTCGATGCTGGTCCGCGGCCAGGTCCGGATGGTGCGCCGGCGCGCCGGCGGTGGCTACCTGACGATCCTCACCCCGCCGGCGGACGGCTCGGAATCGATGCCCACCCTGCGGCTGGGGAGCGCCCCGAGGAGGACGGCTGCCCCCGCCGAGTTGGCACCGGCCACCAGGCGGATCGCCTACCGCAGCCGGTTCGTGCACCTCGCCGTCGGCTACCCGGGGCTGCGTTTCCTGCCCGACCTGCAGGAGTACCGGGCCCGCCACGGCGACGTGCGCCGGGTCGTCAACGCCTACGAGCCGCACGAGCACGTCTACGACGAACTTGTCCGCCATCCGGCGACCGTCGTCGTCCGCGGCGCCGGGATCGTCGCGTCCCGCATCCTGAACCGGCTGATCAACGACCGGGACCGGCAGGGCGCGCGCACCCACATCGTCCACCTGTTCCGCACCTACGTACGTGGCGCGCACGGGCCGAGCGTGTTCATGCGCCGCCGTGGCGGCGACGGCTGGGCCTACCAGGGTTTCAACTACCCGAAGTCGGTCTGGGGCGGGCAGCTCAAGGCGCGGATGCGCGAGCTGGAGGGCGCCGAGCGCAGGGCCCTCTACGACGCCATCGGCGGCACGAACACGCCGCGCCGCCGGGTCTGGCAGGAGCAGCTGGCCCGCGGTCGCCGCGAGGGCTGGTACACCACGCA
Source organism: Frankia canadensis (assembly GCF_900197875.1). Taxonomy (GTDB): domain Bacteria; phylum Actinomycetota; class Actinomycetes; order Frankiales; family Frankiaceae; genus Frankia; species Frankia canadensis. Next base: position 3,729 of record NZ_FZMO01000047.1, read on the forward strand.
CGTCGGCGAGGTGCACACCCTGGAACCGGGTCCGGACGGCACGGTCGTCACCCGGATGCGCACCGCCGACGGCATGCTGGAGGTGCCGGCCGCCTACGTGATCGACGCGACCGGGCTGATCGCCGACATTCGCGAGCACCGGGTGCTGGCCGACCTGCTCGACCACTCCGGCGCCGGCCACAACCCGCTCGGCCGGCTCGACGTGGAGCGCACATTCGAGGTGCGCGGCACCCGCAGCGACCCGGGACGGCTCTACGCGTCCGGCGCGGCGACGCTCGGCGGCTACTTCCCGGGCGTCGACACCTTCCTCGGCCTGCAGATCGCCGCGCAGGAGATCGCCGACGACCTGGCGTCGGTCGGTTTCGGGCAGCGCCTCGACAGCCGCCGCTCGGTGACGCAGTGGGTCCGGTGGATGCGCAACCAGCCGGTCTGAGCGGCCGGTCCAAGCGGCAGAGGGACACGTGGGACAGAGGGATACGCGGGACAGAGGGGCGGAGGGGAGGGACATCCGTGGTACCGACGTTGGGCGGTCGTGTGCAGACGCGGCTGTTCCTGCTCGCCACCGTCGGCGTCGTGCTGACGGTGCTGGTCGTGCCGGTGCTGCCGGGCGCGGGGGCCGACTACGGCGGCGCGTTCGGGGTGCTGGTGGCGGTCGCCGTGCTCGGGGTCGGCTGGGAGCTCATCTACCACGGGCTCCAGCAGTTCCGCTGGGAGAAGGACTGGCCAACGGGATTCGGCCTGGTCACGGGGGTGAACGAGGGCCTGCTCACGTGGCTCGCGGCGCGCGGTGGGCTCGTGCCGGGCGCGGGCGGGGTGGCATCGTCGGCGTTCGCGATGCACTTCGCCGTGGTCTGGCTGGGCGTCTGGCTGTGCGCGAACGGGCCGCTGCGGGTGGCCGTGCCGCGGTGGCGATTCCACGGCGGTCGGCTGTGGTGACGGCCAAGGCGGTACCGGCCGGGCGACGGGCACGGCAGGATAGGTCCTGAGCACGGAACGACTTCCACCAGCCCCGCCCGCGGCCGCGATCATGGCCGCGAACGGCGCGGGCCGACCGGGGACGACAGGGGACGAGAGGCGAGGCATGGCGGGTCTGGACCAATTCCGGGTGGTCGTCGAGTCCGGGCGCACCGATGAGTCCGGGCGCGCCGACCGCGCTGGCGTGGTCGTGCGGCTGCCCGGCGCGCTGATCGTCGCCCGCGCGGGCCGTCCCGAGACGGCCGAGATCACCGGCCGGCTGCTCGGGCTGTGCGCCGAGGTGGCCGCTGAGGCGGGGGCGACCGCGTCGACCATGGGCCGTCGCCTGGTCCGCCGGGTCGCAGGCGTCCTCGCCGACGCGGACCCCGACCAGGTACCCGACTTCAGCCTGCTGACGACCGTCAACGACCGGATCGCCGCCCTGGTGCACGGCGCGATGGACGTCGTGGCCAGCGGCACCACCGGGCTGACTCTTTCCGGCGTCGACTCGGCCACCTGGGTCGACCGGCTGCTGCCGACGGAGATCAGCCGGCTGGACGTCGGGCCGACGGGGATCGTCACGGCCGGCGGCTTCCCGGGTAGCCTCGGGGATCTCGGCTTCCCGCTCGACCTGCGCATCGGCGCCGTGCCCGGGATCGGCGTGAGCCTGATCCTCGGCGAGGCGTTGGCGGTGCCGGCGGTGAAGGCCTCCGCCGAGCGGCTGCTCGCCGGCTTCGACGCGGCGCGCGAGCCGAGGACCGGTGGCGAGCCGATCGCGGCACCGACGCCGCCGCCGCTGGCCCCGCTGCTCAGCGAGGAGGAGGAGGCGCACCGGCGACGAGCGGCGGCCGAGCCGACCCAGGCCGCCGACCTCGACGAACTCGACGACGAGGACCCGCCGACCGAGCTCGCCGGGCGGGAGCCGCTCGGACGAGAGCCACTCGGACGGGAGCCACTCGGACGGGAGCCACTCGGGCGGGAGCCACTCGGACGAGAGCCGCTCGGACGGGAGCCGCTCGGACGGGAGCCGCTCGGACGGGCAAGCGTCGAGTCGGGGCCGAACGGCCACCTCGGCCAGTTCGGCGACCACGGCGGCCACGGCGAGCCGATGACCGACGGCCTCGGCGACGATCTCACCGACGACGAGCACGACGCGCTGACCCAGCTTCCCGGGCAGACGTTCACCGTCTCCGACCTCATCGAGGACGACGAGGCGCCAACGATGCTGCCGGGCAACTCCGAGCCCCAGGTCGAGGGCGTGCTGTGCGCCAACGGCCACTTCAACCACCCGCAGGCGCCGTACTGCGCCGAGTGCGGCCTGTCGCTGGCGCAGCAGACCGCCCGCACGGTGTGGGGCCCGCGCCCGCCGGTCGGCGTGCTCGTCTTCGATGACGGGCAGACGATGAACGTCGACATGGATCTGGTCATCGGCCGCCAGCCGGACCGGGACGACGCGGTGCGCGCCGGCAAGGCCCGGGCGCTGCCGGTGGAGGACGGGGAGAGCGCCGTCTCCCGGGTGCACGCCATCATCACCCTGACCGGCTGGGACGCGGTGATCACCGACCAGGGGTCGGCGAACGGCACCTACATCGCCCCGCCGGAGGCCACCGTGTGGACGCCACTCAGCCCGCACCAGCCGGCACCGTTGGTGCCGGGCACCCGCGTCCAGGTCGGCAAGCGTACCTTCGTCTTCAACTCGCATATTCACGTATAGGGGCGCTCGTCGGTGGGGCGGCGCGCGTCATCTCGACACCTACGTCAGACTTGACGGACGATGAGCGACACAGACTCGCGCGCCGGGGTCGACCTGCCCGCCCCCGCAGACCAGGCGCCCGCGGACGAACCCAGGCCCAGGCGGGGGCGGCGGTCAGCCCTGTGGTGGACGCCGGTGGCCCTCGTGCTGGTGGCCGCTGTGCTGGCCGTCGGCGCCGCGCTCGGTTCGGTGTTCGACGGCTCGCCCGGTGAGGGCTCCGTCGACGTCGGTTTCGCCCGGGACATGTCCGAGCACCATGCCCAGGCCGTCCAGATGGCGATGATCGAGTTCGACCGCGGGAGCGACCCGACGAGTCGCAGCGTCGCGCAGGACATCGCGCTCACCCAGCAGCGCGAGATCGGCGTGATGTCGGCGTGGCTGTCCGGCTGGGGCCGCACCCAGACGGTCAGCGGCCCGCCGATGCGCTGGATGGGCGGCACGGACGCCGCCGGCATGACGGACGGCGGCGCGACCGGCGGCCATGACATGCACGACATGCCCGGCATGGGGACGACCGCGGACCCGGACGACACCGCCCGGATGCCCGGTATGGCCACCCCGGCCGAGTTGCGGCGCCTCGCGTCGTCGAGCGGTCGCGACCTCGACGTGCAGTTTCTCACGCTGATGATCCATCATCACCGCGGTGGGCTGGCGATGGCGCAGTACGCGGCCAGGCACGGCGAACAGGACCGCACCCGCAGCCTTGCCCGGGCGATGGTGCTCAACCAGTCCATCGAGATCGACCAGATGCAGAACGATCTCGTCCGACTCGGTGCGCCACGCGCCTGACCAGGGTGGTCCGGCCCGTCTCGCCCGGGTGGACCGGTTCGTCTCGTCACCGCCACTTACCGATCTCCCGAGGTCTGCTGCCCTATGACTGAGGTTTCCGACCGCGCGGCCGCCACCGCGGCCGACCGCCGGCACCCGACCGCCGGGGGCCGTCAGCGCGTCGCGGCACTCGCCCGGCGCCGGCCCGGCGTCCGCTATGTCCGGATCGAACTGCTCGCCGGCCTGGTGACGGCGCTCGCCCTGATCCCGGAGACGATCTCGTTCTCCGTGGTGGCCGGGGTCGACCCACGGGTCGGCCTGTTCGCGTCGTTCACGATCTCGGTGGTGATCGCCTTCACCGGGGGCCGGCCGGCGATGATCTCGGCGGCGGCCGGATCGATGGCACTGGTCGCGGCGCCCCTGGTCCGGGAGCACGGACTGAACTACCTGCTCGCGACGACGATCATGGTGGGCCTGCTGATGTTCGCGCTGGGCATGCTCGGGGTGGCGAGGCTGATGCGCTTCATCCCGCGCACCGTGATGATCGGCTTCGTCAACGCGCTGGCGATCCTGATCTTCACCGCCCAGATACCGCACGTCGTGGGGCATTCGTGGGTGGTCTATGTGCTGGTCGCGGGTGGGCTGGCCATCCTGCTCACGCTGCCGCGGCTCACCCGGGCCGTCCCGGCGCCCCTGGTCGCGGTGGGCATCCTCACCCTGGTCACGGTCTGCTTTCACATCTCGGTGCCGACGGTCGGGGACGAGGGCCGGCTGCCGTCGTCGCTGCCCCGCCCGGGCCTGCCCGACGTGCCGATGGCCTGGGAGACGCTGCGGATCATCGCACCGTACGTGCTGGCCCTGACCGCGGTCGGACTGCTGGAGACCCTGCTCACCGCCCAGATCGTCGACCGGATGACCGAGTCCACCCACGACCCGAACCGCGAGTCCTGGGGGCTCGGCGTCGCCAACGTCGTCAACGGGTTCTTCGGCGGCATGGGCGGCTGCGCGATGATCGGCCAGACGATGGTCAACGTCAACTCGGGTGGGCGCGGTCGGCTGTCCACGTTCGCGGCCGGTGGCTTCCTGCTCATGCTGGTGGTGCCGCTGCGCGGGATCGTGCAGCACATCCCGATGTCGGCGCTGGCCGCGGTGATGATGCTGGTCGCGGTGATGACCTTCGAGTGGCGCAGCGTGGCGCCGTCGACGCTGCGTCGGATGCCTCGCGGGGAGACGCTCGTGATGGTCGCCACGGTCGCCGTCGTGGTGCCGACGCACAACCTCGCCTACGGGGTGCTCGTCGGCGTGGTCCTCGCCGCCCTGCTGTTCACCCGCCGCGTCGCCCACCTCGCGATGGTGACCAGCGTGCTCGACCCGGAGGGGGGCGAGCGGATCTACGCGGTCCAGGGCACGCTGTTCTTCGCCTCCACGAACGAGCTGGTCAACGCGTTCGACTACGCCCGCGACCCGACCCGGGTGGTCATCGACCTCTCCGACGCCGACGTCCTCGACTCGGCCGCCGTCGCCGCGCTCGACGATGTCCGTACGAAGTACCGCGAACGCGGCGCGGACGTCAGTCTGGTCGGGCTGAACAGCCGCAGCGCCGCCCTGCTGCGCGGACTGTCAACCACGCCGGACGCAACAGCATGAATACACTCCGCCATCAGATGCTCACAATGAGAATGGTGGCGGCATGGGCGAGAAGGGGCTCACCCACGGGCTGATCGACTACGCGCGGCGCCAGCCGGCCGTGGTCATCATCGTCCTCGTGCTGGTCGGCCTGTACGCGTCGAAGGCGGGCTCGGCCACGTCGTCCCGGGCCGTGATCGTGCCGAACCTCGACTTCCCGGCGCCGTCGCTGCTGACCCGCGACCGGACGACCTACGTGGTCGGCGTGGACCCGCGCGCGCCCGACACGATCCGTCTGCTGACGAGCCGGGAGCGGCGCTCGTGGAGCGTCGCCTCCGGCGGCCTTACGGCGCCGCCGGCCTGGGCGGATTCCGGCGGCGGGCTGGGGCCGGCGGCGATCGGCGTGTTCGACGGCTCATACGTCCTCTACTACACGGCGCAGGTGCGTGGCCTGGGCGTGCGCTGCGTCTCCGCGGCGACCTCGAAGCACCTCGACGAGCCGTTCGTCGACACCTCGCTCGCCCCGTTCGTCTGCCAGCCGGCGGAGGGCGGCAGCACCGATCCGAGCCCGTTCCTCGACGAGGCCGGGCGGCCCTACCTGGCCTGGAGCAGCCCCGGGCAGACCGCGGGCGCGGCCCCGACACTGTGGGCGCAGCGGCTGCGCCCGGACGGGCTGGTGCTCACCGGCGACCCGGCCGTCCTGCTGCGCCCGAGCCTGGACTGGCAGCAGAAGCGGGTCGCCAGCCCGTCGATGATCTCCAAGGACGGGCACTACCACCTGGTGTACTCCGCCGCGCCGGAGCTGAACGACCGCCAGGTGGTGGCCGCGGCGGAGTGCGCGAGCCCGCTGGGGCCGTGCACGGCGGCGGACAAGCCGCTGCTGACCGGCGGGAAGATCGGCTCGGGTCCCGGCGGCGCGCACGCCTTCGCCGACGCCCGCAACCGCTGGTGGCTCGGGCTGCACAGCTGGGACGCCCCGCCGGGTGGCGCCTACCTGCCGGCCGGGCGGCTCGCCGTCGTGCCGCTGAAGATCCGCGACGGCGGGGTGTCGACGCACGTCGGGTCGACCACGCTGGGCCAGGTGCGCACCCCGGAACAGCACGGCACCAGCGGGCAGGACGGCGACGAGCGCGACGGCCGTGAGCGCGACCGATTCGACTTCAACCACGAGAAGCACGCCCGCGACGAGTAGGGCGGGAGTCCGCCCTACTCGTCACACAGGTTCAGCCGGTCGTCGCAGCGGTTCAGCCGGTCGTCGCAGCGGTTCAGCCGGTCGTCGCCGGGGTGGCGGGTGCCGTTCCCGCCGCGGCCGGCACCGTGTCCTCCGTGGGCGCGGCCTCCTCGGCCGAGGCCGTACGGTCCTTCGCCGGCGCCGGCGCCGGCGCCGGGTCCGGCGCGGGTGCGGCGTCCTCGGTCGGCCGGGCCTGGCTGGGGATGCCGTGCTCGCGTTCCAGGGCGATCTCCTCGGCGTCGGGGACGCGCGGGGCCGGCCGGGTCAGCGCCCAGATTCCGCACAGCACCGCCAGGAACAGGTAGCCGAGGGCGACCTGCCCGCCGCCGGCGTTCCACTCGACCTTCTCGGCGTGGATCAGGCCGATGAAGGACAGCGCCGCCCCGGCCGCCGACGCGATCGTCGCGGAGATGAACCGTTTGTCGATGATGAACGCGACGATCGAGCCGAGCACCAGGCCGGCGAGCACCGCGCCGTCGCCGAGGGTGTGCAGGCCGTGCAGCAGCACGCTGTTGCCCTCGAGATCCGCGTCGGTGACGGTGAGGTTGACCGCCGGGTTCAGCTTCGACGCGACGCCGACCGCGGTGGTCACCGTGTTGTCGATCTGGCTGGCCGCCCAGGAGGCGATGTTCGGGATGATCGCCGCCACCACCGCCGCGCCGTGCGCCTTCGGCGAGACCTGGAATGCCTGGGCACCGATGAGCAGGCCGATGTAGAGCAGGATCGGCACGATCGCCGGCAGCGGCAGCACCGCGTTGAGCAGCCCGAACAGGCCGCAGAAGCACAGCAGTGCGATCACCACGCCGGTCGCGAGCGAGTAGCCGGTGCGCCCGCCGGCGGCCTTCCAGCCGGGGTGCCCGATGTAGACGGCGGGCGGGAACGGCGAGCCGAGCATCGAGCCGATGATCGCGCCGAAGCCGTCCGCGAGCAGGATCGGGCGCAGGTTGAAGCTGTCCCCCGCGGACGCGGCGCTCTCCACGTTGGTCATGCCCTCGGTGAAGTTGTAGACGCCGAGTGGGATCGCGGTGGCCAGCAGCGGCGAGATGTCGGACAGGCCGTCGAACAGCCGGTCGAAGTGGAACGTGGGCAGCGACAGCGCGATGTCCTTGGCCGCCTCGGAGACGGCCGGAGTGTCCATGAAGCCGCCGATCCAGCCGATCGCGGTGCCCACCGCCAGCGCCACCGCGCCGATCGGCAGGTTGTACGGCAGCTTCAGGTCCGTGAGCAGGCCGATGAGCAGCAGCCCGAAGACCGGCAGCGCGATCCAGGCGGCGTCCCACATCTGCGCCGCCGGACGCATCGAGATGAACGCGATCGAGATGCCGGCCAGCGTGCCGAGCATGGCCGCCCGCGGTGCGTACCGGCGGATCGTCGGCCCCACGAACGCACCGATGACGACGATGATGCCGATGATGAACGCCCAGGCCAGACCCGCCTGCCATGCCTCGACCGGGTTCTTCGTCTTCAGGTAGATCGGCAGCATGATGACGAAGACGACGATGAACATGTGCGGGACGCTCGGCCCGTACGGCATCGCCGTGACGTCGTCGCGGCCCTCCTTCACCGCGAGCCGCCGGCCCAGGTAGGCGTAGAACAGGTTGCCGATGAGCATCGCGATGCCGAGCGCGGGCAGGATCGCGCCGAACACGTCGTCCTTGGGGATGTTGACGACGAACAGGCACAGCGATGTCAGGACGATGACGTTGACGAGGACGTTGATGCCCAGGCCGAAGAAGGCGTTGGTGTCGCCCTTCGTCCAGTAGGGCAGGGCGGGCGCGCCGGACACCGCGGGCGCCGGCCGGTTCCCGATTCTGATCATGATGGGACCGTGCTCTCTCAGGAAGCCGTGACGGCGGGGACGGGCAGACCGGCAGACAGGGGCGGGCCGGCGGGCAGGGGCAGCGCGGCGAGCAGGTCCGCCGACGGCGCGACCCAGCCGAAGATCCCGCCCTGGGCGGCGACCATCTCCAGCGCCACCCGCTGGAACTCGGGGAAGTACGAGCCGACGCAGTCGGACAGCACCAGGCACTCGTAGCCGCGGTCGTTGGCCTCGCGGACGGTCGTGTGCACGCAGACCTCGGTCGTCACCCCGGTGACGATCAGGCTGGTGATGCCGCGGGCGGTGAGCATGTCACCGAAGGCGGTGGCGTGGAAGGCGCCCTTGCCGGGCTTGTCGATGACGGACTCGCCGTCGATCGGGGCGAGCTCGTCGATGATGTCCTGGCCGTACTCGCCGCGGATGAGGATGCGGCCCTTCGGGCCGACGTCGCCGATGCGCAGGGTGGCGTTGCCGCGGTGCAGCTTCGCCGGAGGCAGGTCGGACAGATCGGGCAGGTGTCCCTCGCGGGTGTGGATGACGGTGAGGCCGACGGCACGGGCCGCGGCGAGCACGGCCCGCAGGGGTTCGATCGTGCCGCGCAGCTGACTGACGTCGTTGCCGAGGCTCTCTCCGAAGCCGCCCGGCTCGAGGAAGTCGCGCTGCATGTCGATGAGCACGAGCGCGGTGGTCGCGGGATCGAAGGTGAAGTCGTACGGCCGGGCGCTCACGGTCAGGGGCGCGATCGAGGTCTGGTCGACGGTCGGGGTCGGAGTCTCTGCGGGTTCGCTCATGCCAGCTGTCGCCATCCCAGGTCCACAGGTGCGGGGCGGCCGCTGCCTTCCCCGTCGTGCCTGGAGACGAGGGTCGGGGGAGGTCGTTTCAGCGCACCACGTGGCACGTAACACAGCGATGAACTCTGTATCCCGAGCCGTACCCGAGTCCGTATACAACCTCGAATGCGACGGACTTGCAGCGCTTTGGGATGTTTTGCTGACGGGCGAGACCGCACGGGGACGTGGCGTACGCCACTGAGCCCCTCCCACCATGCCGAACGGGTCGATATTGGCCCACGAGGCTCCACGCCGGCGGCGCCGAGGTCGCCGACCGTCGATGAAAGGGGTGCGGTGTGGGTGTACAGCCGGTCGAGGCGATCGATGCGACACTGCCGATCAACGCCGCCACACCGGGCTATTTCACCCTGAGCGACCTGCTGTCCGTACTCGATCTGCGTGGTGACGTCCCGCCGGTGCCAGCGCGGACGCTGGCGAGCGCGCATGGCGGTGTCTGGGGCTCGCAGCAGCTCGGTCAGCAGGTGATGCTCGCGGAGCGGCTGACGCCGGGCAAGGTGGTGCACTCACTGCACACGATCTTCGCGCGCCCCGGTGACTGCATGCAGCCGGTCTGGATCGACGTGGAACGGCTGGCGAGCGGCGGTTCGGTCGACGCGCTGGCCCTGACCTTCCGGCAGGGTGCGCAGCAGCTGTCACGGGCGACCATGATGCTGCGCGCGCCGGCGCCGGACTTCCTGCGGGTCTCGCCGGCGATCACGATGCCACCGGGCCCGGACGCCGGCGAGCCGGACGACGACCGCCCGATGATGCCGTGGGAGTCCCGTGCCCTGCCGCCGGTCGAGGAAAACGTGCGGGACCACTGGTCCCGGATCAGCGGAGCCGGCTCGGATCCCACGCTGTGGCGGGCTCTCATCGCCCATTCCTGCGAACTGTTCCCGCTGGCGGACATCGTGGTCGCGCAGGGCCTGGCGGAGGCGCCGCGCGCGCCGCGGGCCGGGATCGCGGCCATGGTGCTGTCCCAGACCGTGACCTTCTTTAACGATCTGGACGTGCGGGACTGGCATCTGTACCGGGTCCACACCGTGCACGTGGGGCATGGGCGCACCGGCTCCCGTATCGAGGTGTTCGCCCCGGATGGAACGCTGCGGGCAGAGGCCGAGATCATCGGGCTGCTCCGGGGCACCCGCTCCTGACGCCTCGCACGCGTCCGGTCGGGGCCGGTGTTCCCTGGCGGGTCCACCGGGCCCCGACCGGTTCATGCGAGCGTCCGCAGGACCGGCTCAGGGCCGGGCAACGGGGACGGCGCCGGGGTGGCGCGGCCCCGTCCTGGAAGGGTCAGCCCTCGGCGGCGGGAACCGCCTGGGCGACCTGAACGCCCTGCTTCAGCTCGGACGACTCGCCGTCCGCCTCGCCCGGGTCGGCTACCGCCGCCACCACCACCGTGGCGTCGTCAGCGGGGACGGCCGGGACAGGCACCTCGACGGCAGCCGCCGCGGGACGGCGCCGAGGCAGCAGCAGCGCCGCCGGCACTCCTAGCACCAGCACGCAGGCCGCGACGAACAGGCCGAAGGAGTAGCCGGAGGTCAGAGCCTCGAGGTGTGGGACACCGGCGCGCGACCTGTCCTCCGTGCGGTGGGTGGCGAGGGTGGTGACCGCGGCCAGGCCGACGGCCGCACCGATCTGACGGCCGGTGTTGACGAGCCCGGAGGCGAGCCCGGCCATGCGCATGGGCACGCCGGAGGTCGCGGCCGAGACCATCGCGACCATCGTGCAGCCCATTCCGAATCCCATCAGGACCGCGGGACCGAACACCTCCCCCCAGTACGTGCCGTCCACGGTGATGGCGGACAGCCAGAACAGGCCGCCGGAACCCAGCGCGGCCCCGGCACCGATGATCGGGCGTGGCCCGATCCGACCGATGATCCGCGTGACCAGCTGCGAGGCAATGATGATCATGATGGGCATCGGCAGCATCGACAGCCCGGCACGCAGCGGACTGAAGTCGTGGACCCGCTGCAGATACAGCGTGAGGAAGAAGAACACGGCGAACATGCCGGCGCCGAGGAAGGCCGCGATCAGGTTCGCCACCGCGATCCCCGGATACCGGAAGATCCCAAGCGGAACGAGCGGGCTGGCGCTGGTCGCCTCGATCGCGACGAAGACGCCCAGCAGCACGACCGCCGCGGCGAGCATCCCCAGCGTGGTCGCCGACGTCCACGAGTCCGTCTCCGTGCGGACGATCGCGTAGACCAGCAGCACCAGGCCGCCGGTGACCGTCAGCGTGCCCGGGACGTCGAGGTCCCGCAGGCGGCTGACCTGGCCGCGCGACTCCGTCAGCACGGCCCGCGCCGCGGCGACCAGCACCACACCGATCGGCACGTTGACGAACAGCACCCAGCGCCAGTCGGCGACGTCGGTGAGAACGCCGCCCAGCACCGTTCCGAACGCACCGCCACTGGCCGCCGTGGCGCCCCAGGCACCGAACGCCCTGGTCCTCTCCCGCCCTTCAGTGAACGAGGTCATCAGCAGGCTCAGCGTCGCGGGGGCGAGCACCGCCCCACCGAGGCCCTGCACCGCCCGCGCGGCGATGATCTGACCCTCGTTCTGCGCCAGACCGCCGACGAGGCTCGCCAGCGTGAACAGGCCGAGGCCGAGGATGAACACCCGCCGGCGGCCGAAGAGATCCGCCGCCCGCCCGCCGAACAGGAGCAGCCCGGCGAAGGCCAGGGTGTAGGCGTTGATCACCCACTGGAGCCCGCCGGAGGACATGTGCAGATCGTCCTGCATGGCCGGCAGCGCGACGTTCACGATCGAGATGTCGAGCACCACCATGAACTGGGCCAGGCAGCACACCGCCAGGACCGCCCAGCCGGCCCGCGGCGCCCCGCCGACCGTCACACCCGGCGCCCCCGGCGCCCCCGGCGCCGCCGAACCTGCCCTTACCTGTGAGACCTCGACCGGGCCCGAGCCCGAGCCATTCCGTTGCGACATCTAGCGACCCCTCCTCCGTGCCGTCGTCGTACGCCGTACGACGACGGGGCCCACCCTACGCGTACGATGTACGAACGGCAAAGGCGCGGGTGAATCCCGTTCGGCCCGCGATGGGCCTCGGGCGGGACGGCTCTTTGGGTTTGAGTCGTGCTCGAGCCGTGACGTGCTTTGATGGGATGTGCTTCGGGAGGTGACGAGGTGAGGACGGCGCCGGTGAGACCAGCCGCGGGGTCGACCGAGGGTCATCCCACACACGACACGCCCGCCTGCCGGCCGAAGCTGAGTCCGGATCTGCTCGCCCGGGCCGCCATCGCCATCGCGGACGCCGACGGTCTCGCCGCCGTGTCGATGCGCCGGCTCGCCTCGAGCCTCGGCGTCGGGACGATGACGCTCTACTACCACGTCCGCGACAAGGACGAGCTGCTCAACCTGGTGTGGGACGAGTTCATGGGCGAGCACCTGCTCGACGAGATCCCGGCTGACTGGCGTACCGCCCTGACCGAGATCGCCCAGCGCACCCGGGAGTCCTACCAGCGTCATCCATGGGCGCTGCAGGTGGTGGCGCGTCCCGCCCGCGGGCCGAACAAGCTTCGCCACATCGAGCAGTACCTCACCATCGCCTCGCGGATCACGGACGACCCGGACGAGCAACTGCGCATCATCCACTCCGTGGGTGATCTCGTGGTCGGCTGCACTTTGCGCGAGCTCAGCTTCGTGGCATACCCGGCCCCCGCCGAGCGCGAGCCGGCCAGGCCGCTGGCGGCCATCGACGCGCCCGTGCCCGCCGAGGTGCTGGTCGCCGAGCCGCTGACGGCGGGCAACGTCGCCGTGAGCGCGGGGCGCCAGCCGCGGCCCGACTTCGGCGCCCTCGCGAGCTCCGAGGAGCTGCCGCGGCTGCGCAACGTGTGGACGAACGGCTGCATGCTGCGGGCGCCGCGCTTCGAGCGGGCGCTGGGGTGGCTGCTGGACGGCATCGAGGCGGCCCATCCCGCGGCGGCGTCGTCGGCGTCGTCCCGGATGCATCCGAAGAAGGGTGCGTAGCGGCCTTCACGGACACGAGTTGAGTAGCTACCGTCGGAGAAGCCGGTCGCCGCCGGCGATCCGCGAGTCGCATCCGGGGCTGCCACCATGACCGTTCGACTACCGCGCCACGTCGCGCCGCTCGCCACCGGCGAGCCGGCGTCACTCGGGCCGTACCAGCTGCTCGGCCGCATCGACGCGGGCATCACCGGTGTCGTCCATCTGGGCCGGGCACCCGGTGGCGCGCAGGTCGCGGTGCGATCGCTGCACCCGGGAGACTCGCTGCGGGCCGACATGCGGGCCCGCTTCGCCGCCGCCGTCGACCGCGCCCGCGCGCTCGCCGGCCCGCACACCTGTGGCGTTCTCGATGCCGCGCCGGAGGCGGACCGCCCCTACGTCGTCAGCGAGTTCGTCGGAGGCCCGACCCTGGCGCGCGAGCTCACCGAGCGCGGCCCGCTGTCGGTCGACGAGGTGGACCGGCTCGCCCGCACCCTGCTGACGACCATCGAGGCCGCCCACCGGACGGTCGGGGCGCTTGGTGACCTGACGCCCACCGACATCGTGCTGAGCGTCGTCGGTCCCCGTCTGGTCGACCTGGGCCTCGCCGCCGCGCTGCGCCCGCTACTGGTGACGGCCGCCGCCGGACGCGAGGCGTCGGGCGCGGCAGGCTATGTGCCCGGGTACGGCTACGGGCCGGCGGCGGGCGGTTGGGACGGTCCCGCCGCGGACATCGTCGCCTGGGCCGGGATCGTCGATCTCGCGGCCACCGGCCGGCCGGCCGGATCGGTCGAGCCGGCGGCGCGCGGTGGCTGGCGGCGCGCGGAGCGGCCCGGCCAGGACGCGGCGACCAGTCCCGCGGTGCGCCGGGCTCTCGCCCGCGTCCGCCAGGCCGACGGCGCCTCGCTGCCGGACACCTCCGAGCTCCTGGCGCTGCTCGCCGGGGCGCGCCCGCGCTCGGGCCGCGCCGGCCGGGAGCGCGGGCAGCGGGACACGAGCGGTGCCCTGGCCCGGTCCGAGCCGGTACCGGCCCCGCGGGCCGAGCGCCGCCCCCACGCCCCGCCACGCAT
>NZ_FZMO01000353.1 GCF_900197875.1 Frankia canadensis
GAATCGGTCGGTAGGCAGCGCCTCGCCGCAGCTCTGCCCCGCCTGCGGCGCCGAGGCGCTGCCGACCGACCGATTCTGCGAGGCCTGCGGCACCGCCCTGCAGCAGCACGCCTCCGCGCCCGCCGATCTCCCGCCCGCACCGACACCGTCCTCGGGTCCGCCGCCCTCTGACGTCGTGGCCTGCGCCGAGTGCCAGGGCATCGAGGTCGACGCCGACGGCTACTGCGTGACCTGCGGTCTGCGGCGCGCGGCGGTCGACCCGTTCGACCACACCGAGATCGACCGCGGCCCGGTCGGCGGGGTCAGCGACCGCGGCCTGACCCACCCGACCAACGAGGACGCGATGGCCGCCGACGCGTCTGCCGCAGGCGGTGGGGCCCTGGTCGCGGTGGTGTGTGACGGGGTCTCGCAGGCCGCCGGATCGGGTCCGGGGGCCCGCGCCGCCGCCGAGGCCGCCCTGGCCACGCTGGCGTCGGCCACGCTGGCGTCGCGGGCCGCCTCGATCGCCGACGGCGACACCGGAGCGGACGGCGCAACCGGAGCGGACGGCGACACCGCCGATCTGGGTGGCGTCGGCGGAGCGGCCGGTGACGCGATCCGCGCCGCGGCCGCCGCCGGCCAGGCCGCGATCGAGGCCCTGCCGGCCGGGCCCGGCGAGGATCCGTCCTGCACCTTCGCGGCGGCGCTGTTCACGGGCGGCGTCCTGACCGTCGGCTGGCTCGGCGACAGTCGTGTCTACCTGCTCGACGGAGACGGCCCGAGGCTGCTGACCGCCGACGACACGGTCGCGGCCGAGGCCGCCCGGGCCGGCCTCATCCCGGCCGAGGACGCGGAGACCGCCCGCGGCGCCCACACGATCACGTCCTGGCTGGGCCGGAGCAGCCCGCGCACCACGCCGCACATCCACGTCGCCCATCCGACGGGACCCGGCCGGGTGCTGCTCTGCACTGACGGCCTGTGGAACCACGCCTCGCCGGCCGGCGTGCTGGCCGCCCTCGTCGCCGAGCTGCCGGCCGGCGCGTCCGCCGCCGAGGTCGCCCGTCACCTGACCGCCGCGGCCCTGCGCGCCGGCGGCCACGACAACATCACCGTCGTCGTCATGGACATTCCCGGGAGAGCCTGATGGTGTCGTTCACCAGCGAGGTACATCTGAACCCGCACCTGCCCGAGGAGGGCACGCAGGTCGACGCGGTGGTCACCGTCAACGCCGACGTGGGTGCGAGCGCGATCGGGGCCGGCCCGCGGGCGGTGGAGGTGATCCTGCTCGACTGCTCCGGTTCGATGGGCGGTGGCCGCAAGATGGAGGAGGCGCGGCGGGCGGCCGCGGTCGCCGTCGACACGTTGCGCGACGGCGTCTCCTTCGCGGTGGTCCGGGGCGAGTCGGGCGCCACGATGATCTACCCGGCCAGGGGCCTCGCCGTGGTGTCCGACCGGACACGGCAGGAGGCGAAGGACCGGATCAACCGGCTGGCGGCGAGCGGCGGCACCGCCATCGGCAGATGGCTGCTCGCGGCCCGCGACCTGATGTTCACCGCGCCCGGCGCGATCCACCACGCCCTGCTGCTGACCGACGGCCAGAACGGGGAGGCGCCGGAGACGTTCGCCGAGGCGCTGACCGCCTGCGAGGGCGTGTTCCAGTGCGACGCCCGCGGGGTCGGCGCCGACTGGAACGTCGAGGAGCTGCGCAAGGTCTCCACGGCGCTGCTCGGCACCGTCGCGTTGCTGCGCCGCCCGTCGGACATCGCCGAGGACTTCCGGACCGTGATCCAGACCGCGATGGACCGCGGCGTCGGCGACGTCCGGCTGCGGATCTGGGCTCCCCGGGGCGCCAGCGTCCGGTTCGTCCGCCAGGTCTCTCCGCAGATCGACGACCTGACCGCCCGGGCGGTGGCCGTGAGCGACCTTGTCCACGACTACCCGACCGGAGCCTGGGGATCGGAGACCCGCAACTACCACGTCTGCGTCGACGTGCCGCCCGCGCCGGTCGGCGGCCGGCGCCTGGCCGCCCGCATCAGCCTCCTCGACGGCGAGGACACCCTGTCGACGGCGAAGGTCGAGGTGACCTGGACCGATGACATCGCCGAGTCCACCCGGATCAACCCGGTTGTCGCGCACTGGACCGGGCAGGCCGAGCTGGCCAGCGTCATCCAGGACGGCATCCGGGCCCGGGCGGCAGGTGACGACGAGGGTGCCGCCACCGCGCTGGGCCGGGCGGCCCGCCTCGCCGCCGAGTCCGGCGACGTGGACACGCTGCGCCGGCTGGAGAAGGTGGTCGACATCGTCGACGCGTCGACCGGCCACGTCACCCTGCGCCGCAGGGTCGACAGACTCGACGAGATGGACCTCGACGCCTCGTCCACCCGAACCGTCACCCCGAAGGCGCCGTGAGCCCGCTCTGCCCGGACGGCCACCTGTCCACCGCCGACGACTGGTGCGACACCTGCGGCCTCCCCCTCACCCCCGGTCCGGCGGACGAGGGCGGCCTGGCGGACGATGGGGCTCTGGCGGCGCCGGCGACGCGGTCCACCCCGCCGCCCGGGACTCCACCGCCATCCGAGCCGGTCTGCCCGGTGTGCGCCGAGCCCCGCTCCGGCAGCCGCTACTGCGAGGCCTGCGCCTACGACTTCGACACCGGCGCCCCCCTGACCGCCCCCACCCCGCAGC
>NZ_FZMO01000201.1 GCF_900197875.1 Frankia canadensis
GGCCAGGACGGTCTCCTCTGTGGAGACGTCGGGCGGCGGGGGAGGGGGCGGGATCAGCACCAGCTGTGGGCCGTCCGCCGCGCCGAGGCGTACGCGGACCTCGCCGCCGGCGAGCGGGACGACGCTGGCACGGTCGCCGTTCACCCAGATGCCGCCCGAGCTGATGTCGCGGGCCAGCCAGCCGTCGACGGTGGGTTCGAGGCGAAGGTGGCGCCGGGACACCCGGCCGTCGGAGATGACCACGTCGCAGTCGCGGCCGCGGCCGACGACGTGGTCGCGTTCGGGGCTCAGCTCGGACTCGCCGCTGGCCGGGGTGACGATCCGGATCGGGGAGATGCGGGGCTCAGGCACGGAACACCTCACCATCGCGCACGGTCACCGCGACGGGCGGCAGCGGGGTCTTCGCGGGTCCGGCGACGGGCGCGCCGGTGCGGGTGTCGAAGGCACTGCCGTGGCAGGGGCAGCGGATCCTGCCGTCCGAGACGGCGTTCACCGTGCAGCCCTGATGCGTGCAGACGGCGGAGAAGCCCTGCACGGCGCCGGCCGCGTTCCGGGTCAGAACGAGGTCGCCCAGGATGACCCCGCTGTCGGCGGCCACATCGGCCTCCCTGGCCAGCGCCGCCGCGCCGCCACCGCCGCCGGTGCCACCGCCGGTTCCGCCGCCACCGGATCCGGCTGGCGCGGACGTGCTGGCCGGCTTGGCCGCGTCGCTCTGGTCGGCCACGATGTACCCGGCAACGCCCGCGACGACGGTGACGACGACGCCGGGGACGACGATCCGCCTGCTGGGCGAGGCGTTCGCTGTCTCAGTCATGGTTGGTGTTCCTGTCGGCTCAGACATGGGGAATGCCGGACTGGGTGAAGAACCACAGCGACGCCGTCAGCCACAGGCCGACGAGCGAGACGAGGACCATCGAGCCGAACACCGGCAGGGCCCAGCCGGGCAGCCCCCGCAGGCGCAGGCCCAGCATCTTGGTCGCGTAGGCGCCGTAGAAGGCGCAACCCAGCAGGCTGTGGATGAGGACCCGGCTGTCGTCGTGTGCGAAGCCGAGGGACCAGATGCAGTGAAAGGCGACCGGCAGGGTCAGCACGAACGCGGTCGTGCCGCTCCAGCGGTGCAGCGGCGCCACGAAACCGGGCGCCGAGCCCGCCCCGGGCAGCCGACCCCACATCCACAACGCCGTGACCAGCTGCACGACGACGAACAGCAGCGCGATTGTCGTCAGCCACGCCTTCATCGGCAGTGTGCCGGAAAAGCCGAGAGTGAATAGGGAGCGCCGGGCGGGCTCGTGTGCTCCGGCATACACCCCCAGCGACACGGCGACCACCACGCCCAGCAGCAGTGCCGCGCCCGCCGCGGCCGTCCCCGAGACCGGTGATCGTCCGGCCCGTACCCCGTTGACTGTCATCCCGTTCCCCTCAGCTGCAAGCCCGGATCCGCAGCGTCGCGCCGGGGAGTCCCGTTCCCCGACCGTCCTGGCTCCGAAGTCGTTGACATGGGAACCTGCCCGACCCGGATCGGCCGTGGTGGCGATCGTCTTCGGGTTGACAGACATCACAGGCCCCGGCGTGGTGATCGGAACGGGGAGTGCCGTGGCGATCGCCACGGGTGGGGTTCCCAGGTCGGGACGGGCTGCTGTACGGGGCTGTACGGGCTGGTGGGGCTGGTGGGACGGGCCGAGCGGGAGGTCAGCCGCGGGCGCGGACGGCGCGGCGCAGCTCGTCGGTGGCGTCGACGATGACGCGGCGCAGCAGGGGGTCGACGTCGTCGCGGTCGAGCAGGGCCCGTGCGGCGGCGAGGGTCGCCGAGGAGACGGCGTACTGGGGATAGGCGGCGGTGGCGATCTGCCGGGCGGCGTGCGGGCTGCGCCGGGACGTCATCGCCGGCATCTGCTCGAAGTAACGGTCGACGTAATCGGCGGTCAGCTCGTCCTGCTCGGGTTGCCAGAAGCCCTCGGCGCTGGCCGCGACGAGCCGGGCCGACGCCACGTCGTCGGCGACGATCATCTCCCAGGCGCGGGCCTTCGCCGCCGGGTCGGCGAGGGCGGCGCGGGCGCGGGCGGCATGCTCGGCGGCGCGGGCGCTGCGGTCGCGTTGCCCCTCCGCGGTGATCTCCGCCTCGCCGGCCCGGCCGAGCACGACCAGCCGGTGCAGCAGCGTCCAGCGCAGCTCCGGGTCGACGACGAGGCCCGCCGGCACGTCGTCGCCGGCCAGCCACGCGGCAAGGATGGGCGCCTCGGCGGGACCCGCGCAGCCGATGGCGCCACGCGCCGCGGACAGCTGACGGCCGCTGCCCGGGTCGGCCTGCGTCAGCACCGCGCGGCACATCGCGTGCAGGCGGGCCGCGGCGCCGCGGCGTCCCTCGGGGGCCAGGTAACGGGTGAGCGCGGTGGTGCGGGCGAAGCGCAGCGCGTCCTCGAGGATGGCGAGCTGGGATTCGTGCGGCAGCGCCGTGGTGGCGAGCGTGAGGTAGTCGGCGGCGGGCCAGTCGGCGTCGCGGGTGGCGTCGGCGGCGGCCGCCCAGATCACCGCGCGGGCCAGCGGGTCGGCGATGCGGGGGAGCACGTCCGGCAGCGCGGCCAGGTCGTTCGGGGTGAAGCGGACCTTCGCGTAGGTCAGGTCGCCGTCGTTGACGAGCAGCAGCCGGCCGGCCGGCGTGCCGACCAGCGCGGGCAGGTCGGTGCGGCCGTCGGGGGCGGCCGGGTCGACGTCCACCTCGACGCGGCGCAGCTGGACGATCGGGCCGGCACCGTCGGGGCCGTAGACGCCGACGGCGACGCGGTGCGGGCGCAGCGTCGGATGGTCGGCGGGGGCCGTCTGCTCCAGCGTGACCTGCGCGAAGCGGCCGTCCGCGCCGAGGGTGACGTGCGGGCGCAGCGTGTTGACCTGCTCGCGGCGCAGCCACAGCTCGGCCCAGCCGGCGAGGTCGCGCCCGCTGGCCTCGGACAGCGCGGCCAGCAGGTCGGCGAGGGAGGCGTTGGCGTAGGCGTGGGCGGCGAAGTAGGCGCGCAGGCCGGTGCGGAACGCGTCCTCGCCGACCCAGGCGACGAGCTGGCGCAGCACCGAGGCACCCTTGGCGTAGGAGATGCCGTCGAAGTTCAGCAGCGCGAGCGCGGTGTCCGCGACCTCGGCCGGGGCCACCGGATGGGTCGAGGGGCGCTGGTCGGCGGCGTAGCCCCAGCTCTTGCGGCCGACGGCGAAGCTGGTCCACGCGCTGGTGAAACGGGTCGCCTCGGCGGTGATCCGGTAGCCCATGTACTCGGCGAACGACTCGTTGAGCCACAGGTCGTCCCACCAGCGCATGGTGACGAGGTCGCCGAACCACATGTGCGCCATCTCGTGCGCGATGACGACGGCGCGCAGCTCGCGCTCGGTGTCGGTGACCGCCGAGCGGTAGACGAACTCGTCGCGGAAGGTCACGCAGCCGGGGTTCTCCATCGCGCCGGCGTTGAACTCGGGCACGAAGGCCTGGTCGTAGGTGCCGAACGGGTACCGGTCGGCGAACAGCTCGTGGTAGCGGTCCAGACAGGCCTTCGTGACCTCGAAGATCTCCGCCGCGTCGGCTGTCAGGTGCGGCGCGAGCGAGCGGCGGCACAGCAGGCCGAGCGGAATCCCGTCGTGGCTGTCCTCGATCACGTGGTACGGCCCGGCGACCACGGTGACGAAGTACGTCGCCAGCGGCGGCGTCTCGGCGAACGCGAAGCGGCCCGGCGCCGTCCGCCGTCCGGCCCCGTTGGCCCGCACCACCCAGCCGGCGGGCGCCTGCACCGTCAGCCGGACCGGCGCCTTGAGGTCGGGCTGGTCGAAGCAGGCGAAGATCCGCTGCGCGTCGTCGAGGAACGTCTGGGCGTACAGGTACACCTCGCCGTCCTCGGGGTCGGTGAACCGGTGCAGGCCCTCGCCGGTGTTCGAGTAGCGCATCGTCGTCGTCGCGACGAGCTCGTTCGACGCCTCGAGGTCCGTCAGTGGCAGCCGGTTGCCGTCGAGCGAGGCCGGGTCGAGTGGCCGCCCGTTGAGCCGCAGGTCGCTCACCGCCGCCGGCTTGAGCTCGGCGAACGTCGACGCGCCGGGCGCCGCGGGCTCCCGCAGGCTGAAGCGCACCCTGGTCGTCGAGGTGAACTCGGTCGACGTGCGGGCCGCCGTCAGGTCCAGCTCGATGTCGTAGCCGTCGACACGCAGCAGCGACGCGCGGGTGACGGCCTCGTCCCGGGTGAGCGTGTGCATGTCGTGAACCTACGAGATGCCAGCCCCGCTCGTGTCGCCGTTCAGGTCGCCGCTCGGGTCCGGGCGGGCAGCGGTGCGGCGCAGCCAGGCGAGCCCGAGGACGGGCAGGACGACGGGGATGAACAGGTAGCCGCTGCCGTAGGAGGACCACACCGCCTGATCGGGAAACGCCGAGCTGTCGACGACACTCGCCGTGCCCACGGCCAGCACGCCCGCGAGCTCGGTGGCGCACGCGGCCACGGCGACGCGGTGCCAGCGGGCACCCGGCCGGGTCAGCGCCACCGTGGCCACCACGTAGACGACGGCGGCGAACGCCGACAGCAGGTAGGCCAGCCGCGCATGGTCGAACTCGGTGGCGATCTGGACGGCCGACCGGGAGCAGGCCGCCACCGCGAAGATCGCGTACACGGTGACGAGGATCCGCCCCGGCCCGCTCGATGTCCGCGTCCCGCTCATTCGCCTACCCCCAGACCTGGCCGAGCCGGACGACGATGATGGCGACGGCGAAGCACGCGACGGCGAGCACCCCGCTGCCCCAGCGGGACCGGTCGCCCAGCGACCACCACGCCCCCAGCGGCAGCGCCACGACCGAGCCGATCAGATAGAGGACGAACACGGCCGGCTGTTCGGCGCGCTGGCCGCCGGCGAGTTCCGCCACCGCGCCCACCACCTGGGCGAGCAGCACGAGCTCCGCGACCCCGGCCGCGGCCAGCAGCCCCACGCCCACCGCCCGGTCGCGCAGCGCCTGCACCACGCAGGCCGCCCCCGCCACGAGCGCGCAGGCGATCGACGCGGCCGCCAGACCCTCGATCATCCGCGCCGCCCCCGCCCGCCATCTGTCAGCATCCGCCCCGACCGCCTCTCTACTACGAATGGTAGTAGGAGTCGGGCGGGGGAGACTATGGTGGCGGTCATGACGCACGGAGCCTGACGCCGGTACGGAGAGGGGCTGCGCTGGAGGCCGATCTGCGGCTCGCCGCCGGGCTCGGGCTGCTGCTGGCCGTGGCGGTCGGTGCCCTGACCTGGGCGCGGGTGCCGCGGCGGCGCGATGTGGTGACCGCCTCCGCGCGGGCGGTGATCCAGCTCGCCGTCATCGGGCTCGCGTTGCGCGGGGTGTTCGCGGCGCCGGCCGCGACCGTCGCGGTGCTCGCGGTCATGGTGACGGCTGCGGTGGGGACCGCGTCGCGGCGGCTGGCCGGCTTCCCGGCCGCTGTCCGCCGCGTCGGGATCTCCTGCCTGCTGGGAGCGTCGGTCACGATCGGGATGGTCTTCGCCGTGGAGGCGCTGGTGCCGACCACGCGCAACCTGGTCGCGTTCGCCGGCAGCGTCATCGGCGGCACGATGACCGCCTGCACGCTGACCGGCCGCCGCCTCGCGGCCGGCCTGCGCGACCGCCGCGACGAGGTGGAGGGGTGGCTCGCCCTCGGTGCCACCCCGCGCCGCGCGGTCGTGGACGTGGCCCGTGACAGCGTCGCCGAGGCCCTCGTCCCGGCCCTCGACCAGACCCGCACGGTCGGGCTGGTCACGCTGCCCGGGACGTTCGTCGGCGCGCTGCTCGGCGGCGCGTCGCCGGCCGGGGCCGCCCGGTTCCAGGCCGTCGTGCTCATCGGCCAGCTCAGCGCGCAGAGCGTCGCGGCCGTCGCCCTCGCCTACCTCCTCGGCGCGCCGGCCCGCCTGCCGTCGCCGGACACGCCGAGGAGCGGCTGAGCCGTCAGGCCCCGGCGGGTTCGAGGACGAAGACGGGGATCTGGCGGTCGGTCTTGCGCTGGTAGTCGTCGTAGTCCGGGTAGGCGGTGACGGCGCGGCTCCACCACAGGGCCTTCTCCTCGCCGGTGACCTCACGGGCGAGGTAGTCCTTGCGGACCGGGCCGTCCTGGAGCTCGACGCGCGGGTCGGCGACCACGTTGTGGTACCAGACGGGGTGCTTCGGCGCCCCGCCGAGGGACGCGACAATGGCGTAGGCGCCCTCGTGCTCGACGCGCATCAGCGGCGACTTGCGGATCTTCCCGGACTTCGCGCCGCGTGTGGTCAGGATGATGACGGGCCTCCCGTGCAAGGTGGTGCCCTGCGTACCGCCGGAGCTCTCGAACTCCTCGACCTGCTTGCGGGCCCACTCGGCGGGGCTCGGCTCGTACTCACCTGTCAGTGGCATGCCACCAGTCAACACCAGTGCGGGGCCGGTCACCCCGCGGTGGCGTTCGCGGTGATGGGATGTCCACTGTGGAGACGTCGGACATCGCCGCGAGGCTGACCGCGCAGGGGCTGAGCGGGCCGCCGTCACCGGGTGCCGTCGACGCCGTCGGCAGGCTGCTCGCCGTGCAGGCGCAGGATCCGCGCGGCATGCGGCTGGCGGTGCGGCCGCGGACCCGCGCGACGACGGCCGCCGACGTCGACCGTGCCCTGACGGTGGAACGCACACTCGTCGTGAGCTGGCTCAACCGGGGCACGCTGCACCTCGTTCGCAGCGAGGACCACTGGTGGCTGCGGGAGCTGACCGCGCCGCGGATGGCCGCGCAGATCCGCCGCCGGCTCGCCGAGGAGGGCGTCACGCCCGACGACGCCGAGCGGGGCGTGGCGATCGTCGAGCGGGCGCTCGCCGCGGACGGGCCGCGCACGCGCGACGAGCTGCGCGGCCGGGTCGCGCGGGCCGGGATCCCCACGGCCGGCCAGGCGATGGTCTACCTGCTCATCGTCGCGTCGACCCGGGGACTCGTCGTGCGTGGCCCGGTCGTCGCCGGGGAACAGGCATACGCGCTGGTCCGCGACTGGCTCGGCCCGCCGCCGCGCCCGTTCGACCGGGACGCGGCGCTCGCGGAGCTGGCGCGGCGCTACCTCGCCGGCCACGGCCCGGCGGACGACCGCGACCTCGCCCGATGGGCGGGCCTGCCCCTGCGCGACGCCCGCCGCGGCCTCACGGCCATCGCCGCCGACCTGGTCACCCGCGACGATGGGCGCGCCGTGCTGGCGACCTCCGCACCGCCGTGCCCGCGGCTGCCGTCGCCGCGCCTGCTCGGGCCGTTCGATCCCGTCCTGCACGGCTGGGCGGACCGCGGCTGGCTGGGCGCCGCCAGTCGGGCCGTCACCAGCAACGGCATCTTCCGGCCGGTGATCCTCGTCGACGGCCGGGCCGTCGGGACCTGGACGATGCCCGCCGGGCGGGTCGTCCTCGCGCCGTTCAAGGGTGATGCGCCGCCCGAGGGTTGCGGGCCCTGGCCGCCGCCGGTCGCCGCGGCGCTCGCCGAGGAGGCCGCCGACGTGCGACGCTTCCTCGACGGCAGCGCCGTGAGCTGAGCGGATCAGGAACTGAACAGCATCCGGGCGAAGCCGCCATGCCGGGAGCGGCCGTGGCCGTGGCCCCAGGCGGGCTGCGCGTAGTGACCTGACTGGACGTGCGGACCTGGCTGGGCGTAGGGCGCGGGCTGGCCGTACGGCGCGGGCGGAGGGGGCGGCGCGGGCTGCGACCACTGCGCCTCCAGGCGCGTGAGTGCCTCCAGCTCCCCGTAGTCGAGGAAGATGCCCCGGCAGCCGTCGCACTGCTCGATCTGGATGCCGTTGCGGTTGTAGGTCCGCATCATCGCGTGGCACTTCGGGCACTGCATCGTGTAGCTCACGAGCGAGACCTGCCGATCATGGCGCGGGGACAGCCGACGTCCTCTGGAGCCTACCGGTCGCGATGGCGGTCAGTGGCCGACACGTCGGGAGGACGACGCCGGGCCCGCGGTCGCCACGATCCGCCCGCAGGCCTCGACAAGCGCCGCCGAGGCCTGGTCCAGGCCGCCGGGGGAGTCGGCTTCGAGGCGCGCGGCTTCGAGGCGCGCGGGTTCGAGGTGAGCGGGGTCGAGGTCAGCGGGATCGAGGTGCGCGGCGACCGCGGTCGCGGCGTACTCGACGGTGAGGGCCCGCGCCGGCAGGTCGAGCGCCCGCCACGGGTCGCCGCCCGGCAGCGCCGGCCCGCCGTGCGCCGTGTAGGCGTCGAGGAAGCGCGCCCAGCGGTCCACCGGGAGCAGGCCCGCGGCGAACCAGGCGGCCGGGCGGGCCAGGTCCCAGGCCGGGTCGCCGAGGCCGAGGTCGTCCACGTCGATGATCCGCCAGTGCTCCGCCGGTGGTGCGGGTGGCTGTCCGAGGTGGACGAGCTGGCCGAAATGGAAGTCGCCGTGGACGAGCGAGGTGGGCCGGCCGGGACCCGCCGCCGCCGACGGATCGCCGAGGGTGGCGGTCGCGGCGAGGATCGGGTCGACGAGCGGATGCCCGGCGTGCGGGCGCAGTCGGGCGACGCGGTCGGCGAGCCGGCGCAGGACGGTGGCGGGCGGCAGCGCGGCGAGGTCGCCGAGGCCGACCGGAGCGCGGTGCAGGCGGGCGAGCAGGGCGCCGGCCCGCTCCCACGGAGCCGCGTCGGCGTCGCGCGGGCCGAGCGCGCGGCCCGCCGGCCAGGCGCTGACCAGACGGGCGCCGACCCGCATCGGGGTGCTGGTCAGCGGGGGGAGCAGGACGCCGGCGAGGTCCGACCGGGCGGCGATGCCCAGCCGGGCGGCGAGGTGCCGGGGATCCGTGCCGTCCGGATGCGCCTTGAGCACGACGTCGCCGCGGCGCACGACAAGCCGGTCGGCGCGCCGCGACAGGATGGACGGGGGCTCGCCGGTCCCGGCGACCCGGCCGGTCGAGGGCAGGCGCGCGGCCAGCCGAGCCATCCCGGCCACCAGCCCGGCCTCGCCGTCCACGGGTGTCAGCGGGTGGGCTTGCGCAGGCGCCAGATGCACTCGGACGGCCAACGGTGGGCCCAGGCCTCGTCGCCGCGTTCGGGCGCGGAGGCCTCGGCCCGCTCCCGCGTCGAGCCGCCCGCGTCGGACACCTCCGCGGCGGGCATGTCACCGGTGGATGCCGGCGGGCGGGGCTCCAGCAGGTCCTCGACGATCAGACCGCTGTCGCGGAACAGCCGGATCCAGCTGCCGTACGGCAGGTTCATGCTGACCAGGCCGTCCGCCTCGGCGACCAGGCGCAGGCCGAAGTAGTCGCGGGTCAGCCGGGTGCCGGGGGCGTTGCGGCCGGGCCGCACGGTGATCTCGTAGATCGGGCTGACGTGGCTGAAGGCGAGCAGGCCGCCGGGTCGCAGCACCCGGGCCGCCTCCGGCACCGCCCGCAACGGGTCGGCGAAGCTGAACGCCCCGTGGTCGGCGAAGACGATGTCGAAGGACGCGTCCGCGAACGGCACGGCCTCGGCGCTGGCCTGCACCAACGGGAAGGTCAGCCCGGTGTCGGCGGCGAGCCGGCGGCTGTGCAGGAGCTGGCGCTCGGACAGGTCCAGCCCGACGGCCCGTGCGCCGCGGCGCACCAGCGCGGTGGACCACTGCCCGCCGCCGCAGCCCATCTCCAGCACGTCCCGCCCGGCGACCTCGCCGAGCACCCCGAGCCGCGACTCCGGGATCTCCCACAGTCCCCAGGAGATGTCGCCGGTGAACGCCTGCTGGCGGATCTGCGGGCCGTTGAGCCGCTGGTAGTCGTCGGAGATCTCGTTCCAGCGCGCCCTGTTCGTCCGCACGTGCGTAGCGCCGTCCGTCATCGGTGCCCTTGTCCTCTTCCCGGTGGACGTGTCGTCGCGCCAGGCGGCGGCTGCCCTGATAGTGCGGATGGTCCGCTGGAATCGTATGAGACCGGAGCAGGACGGTCCTCGCTGGTCCGTCGTCTGGCGGACGCTGGTGGACCATCGGCGCGGTGACGGTGCTCGCCGTGCCCGGGCGCACCGCCGTGTCCGGGGCGCACCGCCGTGTCTCTGGCGTACTGCCGTGCCCGGGCGCACCGTCGGGGCCGCGGCATGCCACGGGCGGGAGGCGCCGCGCGCCCGACCGTCGAGGCCCCGGGCCGTGAGAATGGCTCCGGTGTCCGGAAGGACGCGAAAAATGGCTGATGAAAGACTTTTGAGGTGTTCGTATGACGCTTTGTACCGGTCATTTGTCTCAGGCCGGAGGGCCCTGGACGGAGGTTGCCGCGCCGGGCATTCTCGTTCCCGTGTCCAGAGCACGAAAAAGATCGAGCAGGTTCTTTCGGCCGCCCGATGAGCGCGTCAGCCTGGGCCTCATGACCTGCCCGTCCTGCAACGGCACCCGTTACCAGACCCGTCCGCAGGCCGAGCGGGACGCCGACGGACTGTTCGACGGTGATGCCAACATAAAGTGTCGGGAGTGCGGCGGGACCGGAAAGATCCCGCCGCGATGACCAAGCCGCTCCCGGTGCAGGCGGACTTTCTCTACCTGCGTTGTCCGGAGCATCGGGGCCGACATCCCCGCAAGGCGCTGAAGACCATGCCCCGGCCCGGCGGCGAGTGCCCGCACTGCCGGCTGGTCCGGGCCGCGGATCCCGACGCGGCCGGCCACCGGTCCGGGGACGACGGCGGCGACGGTCAGGCCCCCTCCGCCTGACCCTCGCCCGCGCCACCCTCGCCCCGCGCCAACCTGGCCCCGCGCCTGGCGTGTCTGTCGGGCCTACCGCTTCGGTTCGCGAACGAACACCGCGGTGCGGGTGCCGTTCGTCGTCCGGGCGCGGACGACCACCGAGTCGCCCTGGTGGAGGTCGGTGATCGTCGCGTCCGCGCGATCCGCGCGGATCTTCGTGTTGCCGTTGATCACGTAGGTGGCGGCGAAGCCGTCCTCGCTGGTCACGCTGATCGACGTCGCACTGATCGCGGACACCGTCCCGCGCTGGCCATCGACCACCTCCAGGCCCTTGTCGGTCCTGATCGTCGCCTCGCCGTGCAGGCCCCGACCGGAGCCGTCACCGCCGAACAGCCGCCGGGCCTCGGCGAGGCGGGGGTGATCGCCGGCCGCGCGGGGCGCCGTGGCCCTCGGGCCGTGCTCCGGCGCGGGGGCCGCCGAGGCGGCGGTACCGCTGAGTCCGACCCCGATCCCGAGGCCCAACCCGAGCATGCCGGCCGCGGCCGCGACCGCGCCTCGCCGTCCGGTCCGGAAGCTGCGCATCATCGCCGTCCTTCCCTGTCGTCATCACGCCGGCACCCGAGCAGGGCCGACCGCCCGGAGACGGACGGCCGGGAGGCCCGGCGGCACGCGCCGCCGCGGCGCGCTGCGGCACCATCGTGCGAGCCGTGCGTGTGAACGGGATCTGAGCCGACCGGGGCGCACCGGCGGGGGCGCGGGGGGCGCCACCGCGCCGCGACCCGTCGCTCAGAGCCGGGGGAACCGGGCGACCCAACGACGTTGCCACGGCGTTTCGACGGCGCGTGGATGGTGCGCCGACCGCGCCCAGGCCACCGCGTCCGCGGGGGCGTGGCCGTCGAGGACCGCGAGGCAGGCGAGGACCGTGCCGGTGCGGCCCACCCCGCCGCCGCAGGCGAGCTCCACCCGCTCGCCGGCGCCGGCGCGTGCGTGCAGGTCGCGGATGGCCGAGGCGGCCGCCGCGGGATCGCGGGGCAGCAGGAAGTCCGGCCAGTCGATCCAGACGTGCGGCCAGGTCAGCAGGGCGTCGTGCCGCTTGCGCAGGCGGGTCCCGCCGAGATAGAGACCGAGGTCGGGGGTGTCGCCGGGTGGGGCCGGATGGCGTAGCCCGCGGGCCCGGATCCAGCCGCCGCCGGGCAACATGATCGCTGCGGGCAGCGCGCGGTCGGGACGCCGTGATGACGATCTGGCCGATGCGGGACGGTCGGGGGAGTGGTCGGCGCCCATGGGCGAGGATCCCATTCCCCGGGCGTGGGCCACGAGGGGGCGGGCCGGTGGGCCGGGTGCGAGGCCGCGGCGGCCGGTCGGCCGGATGCCCGGGACGCCGAACAGCCCGGCTCCGGGAGGACGTGCTCTCCCGAAGCCGGGCTGCCGTTGGTCGCCTGGCGGGTGGCGTCAGACGCGCGACGGTTTGCGGGCGCCGTCACCCGTGCCGTTCGACTGGGCGGGGACCTGCGAGCGCGCCGCGCCGTTCCAGGACGGCGCCTGGTCGGCTTCGGGCGGCAGCGACGGGGCGAAGTTCTCCCCGAGGCGTTGCAGTGCCGCCCGGGCGAAGATCTGCTGCTCGGTGACGGTGCGCTCCGACCGGCCGCGGCCGATGAAGCTGACCGTCCAGTGCAGCAGCGTCGTCAGGCGGTGCTTGAAACCGATGATGTAGACGAGGTGCACGGCCAGCCAGAGCAGCCAGGCGATGAAGCCGGTGATCTGGACGCTACCGATCTTGGCCACCGCGCTGAACCGCGAGATGGTGGCCATGCTGCCCTTGTCGTGGTACTTGAACGGGTTCCCGGTCCGCTTGCCTGCGACCCAGCCCTTGATCTCCTTGGCGGCGTGACGGCCGCCCTGGATCGCGACCTGGGCCACGCCCGGCAGCCGGTCGAGGCTCATCATGTCGCCGATGACGAAGACCTCCGGGTGGCCCGGCAGGGTCAGGTCGGGCAGCACCTCGACGCGGCCGGCCCGGTCGATCTTCGCGCCGGTCTGCTCGGCGAGCTGCTTGCCGAGCGGGCTCGCGGCGACACCCGCGGCCCAGACCTTGCAGACCGAGTCGATCCGGCGGCGGGTGCCGTCCGAGTCCTCGACCTCGATGCCGGTGGCATTGACGTTCACGACCTTGGCGCCGAGCTGCACCTCGACGCCGATCTTCTCCAGTTTCTCGGCGGCCTTCTCGCCGAGCCGCTCGCCGAACGGCGGCAGCACGGCGGGCGCGGCGTCGAGCAGGATGACCCGGGCCTTGGTCGGGTCGATGCTGCGGAAGTCGCGGCGCAGCGTGCGGCGTGACAGCTCGGCGATCTGGCCGGCCATCTCCACGCCGGTGGGGCCCGCGCCGACCACGACGAAGGTCAGCAGCCGCTCGACGTCGGCCGGGTCGGTCGAGCCCTCGGCGAGCTCGAACATCCCGAAGATCCGGCCGCGCAGCTCCAGCGCGTCGTCGATGCTCTTCATGCCGGGGGCGTGCGTGGCGAACTGGTCGTTGCCGAAGTACGACTGACCGGCGCCGGCGGCGACGACGAGGCTGTCGTACGGGTGCACGGTGGTGCGCCCGAGCAGCTGCGACGTGACGGTGCGCGCCTTCACGTCGATGGTCGTCACCTCACCCAGGACGACCTGGGCGTTGTCCTGGCGGCTGAGCACCTCGCGGGTGGTCGGGGCGATCTCGCCCTCCGACAGGATGCCCGTCGCCACCTGGTAGAGCAGCGGCTGGAACAGGTGATGGGTGGTCTTGGCGACCAGAGTGATCTCGACGGGCGCCTTGCGAAGAGCCTGCGCGGTGAACAATCCGCCGAAGCCGGAGCCGATGATCACCACGCGGTGCGGGGAGCTGCGCCGCCCCTCGAGCCGTTCCGGTTCGTCGGCATGCCCTGTGCGGGCGCTGTCCGTGGTCACGATCCTTCTCCGCTCAACCTCTTGACTCCCAGCGGTGCCCGTTGGCGCCGCGGAGACCGTATCCCCGAGAGCACGTTGGTCTCCACCGACTATTTTCCGCCGATTAGCGGCCGAGGGATCGTGTTCATCGTCACCTCGCCCAGGAGCATCGGCTATGGATATGTGGCACGGAACACACTTCCGGCGGATGGCGGTGCGCATAGTCCGGACGTCGATCGACGCACGGGCGAACCGTCGGTGGCGTGGAGGTGTGTGGCGCCGGCTCGGAAATAGGGCCCGGTAGCGCTCCCTGTTCACCATACAGTCCCCGCTCAGGCCGAGGTCGGCGGGGCCGCGCCGGACAGGACCACGATCATGGCGGGTTCTTGGGCCCCGATTTGACGGTGCCCCGGCGGGCGGGCCGGGCCGGTCTCGGGTATGTTCCGCCGAGTCCGGTACAACGAATCCGGGTATTCCGGCGCCGCATTCATCAACGGTGCCTTGATGGCCACGCCTTCGGGCGGTGCTCGTTCTTCGGCACCGTCGGCGACGCGTGCGGCTTCATCGGCGGCCGCCGCGGGGCGGATGCGCGTGACCGGGCGCGTGCCGCCGTCGGTGGGAACTGGTCCTTTGCCCGTCCTGGCGCCCATCATCCTGGTTTGGTCAGAACTTTCCGGAACGCCGATTCCCCGGCCGTGGAGTGCGGTGCCGGCGTCGCCTGGGTGGGGGCCGTCACCGCACTCCGCCGGCGCTCGCGGTGGGTCGGCGTCTGACCGCGCTCATCGGTGGCGAAGGGTGGCGGAGGTGATCCCCCGTAGTGGGTGGGGGGCTGTTGGTGACGAACGTGGCGATGGTGGACAATCCTCTCGCCGTGCGTATCCGGCTGCCGTCCAGCGGGGAGGATGATCATGGGTGAGGTGCCCGGATGGGCCACTGGCGTCGACACCGACCGACCCAGCGCCGCGCGGATGTACGACTACCACTCCCTCGGGCTGACCGTCACCGCCGAGGGCGTCGAGACCGAGGCGCGGCTCGAACGGCTCCGGCGGGTGCGCTGCGACAGCGCCCAGGGCTACCTGTTCTGCGCGCCGCTGCCCGCCGACGCGCTCGCCCGCTGGCTCGACACCCCGCACCGAGCCGATCCCGCGGGTGTGTTCGGGCCGTGACGCGCTCGGCCGCGGGGTGTGCTCAGCCCGCGGTCCGACCGTCCGGCGAGGTCGTGGACCGCGGAGAATCCGACCGGCCGGATGCCGCCGGCGAGGCGGCCAGCCGGGCCCGGTTGCCGGCGAAGACGGTGGCCCGCCGCTCGTCCATGCCGTCGAACGCCGGGGGGCGAGCCAGGGCCGCGCGTGCCTCCGCCGCGCGGGCCGGCTCCGTGTAGGTCGCGGCCCCCTGGGCGTAGATCTGCCTGAGCTCGCGCATCGTGGCGGGGTCCGCCTCGCCGATCGCCGCGCCGAGCTCCAGCGCCCGCACGCGCAGCAGCTCGTGCGGCATCACCTCGGCGACCAGTCCCATGCGCAGCGCCTGCTCGGCGCCGACGACGGCACCCGTCATCGACATCCACCGGGCGTTGCCGATGCCGATCAGCGGCGGCAGGTGCGCGGTCAGCCCGCCGCCGGGCAGGATCCCGACCCGCACGTGACTGTCGGCGAAGATGGCGCGCTCGGAGGCGATGAGGAAGTCGCAGCTCACGGCGATCTCCAGACCGCCGGTGAAGGCGGCCCCGTTGACGGCGGCGATGATCGGGGTCCGCATCCGGCCGACCTGAGCGAAGCAGTCGTGGTCGCGGTAGGCAGCGGCGTAGGCCTCGCTGTCGCGGGCGGCCTCCTTCAGGTCGACGCCGGCGCAGAACGCCGGGTCCGCCCCGGTCAGGACGACCGCCCGCACCGCCGGATCCGCGTCGGCGTCGATCAGCGCGTCGTACAGGGCGATGACAAGCGCACCGCTCAGCGCGTTGCGGGCGTGCGGCCGGTTGAGGGTGATCAACCGCGTGGTGCCGGACGTCTCGACGGTCAGGATCTCGCTCACCGGCGGAGTATGTCCCACTATCGCGCCCGGCGGCGAGCTGTTGCGCCGCTGGGCGGAGCGGGCACGCCGGGGCGGTGGCGGCGGTGGTCGCCGGGAGGGTGCGTGGCGAGCGAACGGGTCGGGGAGGCGACAGATGGGAAGCGGGGAGCGGCCGGCCGGTGTGGCGAGGGACTCATAGTCTGAGCAGATGTGGCATACGCGTGATCGCGGCACCGTGGCGGCCGCCCGCTCGGCCCATCCGATCCATCCGACCGTCCGTTCGCTCGCGGGCGGGCTCGCCCTCGGGCTCACCGCCGGCTGCGGAGCGCTGCTCGCCGGTTGTTCCTCGTCCGGCTCCGACGCGGCGGCCGACGTGCGGGTCACCAGCTGCGTGCGCGACGCCGACAACCACCGCGCCGTCGTCCGCGGGGAGGTGCACAACGGCTCGTCGAAACGGTCGAACTACGTGATCCAGATCGACGTGAAGGCGAACGACAGCAAGATCGAGAGTGGGCTGGCCTCGGTCTTCCGGGTGCGTTCGGGTGCCACGGATTCGTTCACGGTTCGTCCTGTCGGGGTGGACGTGCCCAGCGGCACGACGCTGACGTGCACGGTCGCCCACGTGGGGCGGATAGCCGCCGAGTAGCGGCGGCGCGTGTCGCCGGCCGGGCGCGCCCGGGTCAGGCGCGCGTCGGCGGCGGCGTGCGGGTGCCGCCGCCGCCGGCGGGCGGGGGCGTCGCCCGCACCGGTCAGATCGCCGAGCGGGCGGGCCGCACGGGGGACACCCGGGCGCGTGGCGGCGGGGTGAGCAGCCGTCGCGGCCCGGACGGCGCGTGGCCGGCCTGCATGTGGCCGGTCTGCGGATACCCGGACTGGCCGGGGCCGGTGCCGCGGTCCGGCTGGTCGCGCAGCAGACCGACCCGGGCCGCGACGCCGAGGCTGTAGAGCAGGGCGCGTACCCGCGCGTCGATCTCGTCGCGGATCGGCCGGACCTCCTCCACCCGCATCTCGGCCGGGTCCTCCAGCTCCCAGTGCAGGTAGCGGGTGTGCGGGTAGATCGGGAGTGCCTCGCCGCAGCCCATGCTGATGACGACGGAGGCGGTGCGCACCGCCTCGTCGGTGAGCCGGGTGGGGCTGGCCTCGGACAGGTCGATGCCGATCTCGGCCATCGCCTCGACGACCGGCGCGGCGACGGTCGCCGCGGGCGCGGGCCCGGCCGACCTCGCCTGGACCCGACCGTGGCTGTGCTGATCGAGCAGGGCGGCACCCATCTGGGAACGCCCGGCGTTGCGCTCGCAGACGAACAGGACCGCGGGCGGGCGGGGCACGCCGGCCTCCGGCCGGGCGGGGCGCGCGGCGACCGCCGAGGCGCCGGGGCGGCAGCCGGGCGGCGCGGGCGCTGGTGGCCGTGTGGCCATCGCGTCGGGGATCTGCGGGGGAGTCACCTGGAGCGTCACCGGCCATCCGTCGAGGAGCCGCCCGGCTGACGCAATGGTGACATCACTGTCACCGTCGCTTGCCTGGACGGGCACATCACCCGCTGATAGGAGACTTTGCTGGACGAAATTTCGAGAGAGCTGTCGCCGAATGGCGTTAGGGAGTGAATTACGAGCATTGAACCCATCCTACAGGTCGGCGCGCGAAGCCCAGGCCTGAATTTTCGTATCAGTCCCGGTTCGCTGCCATCGGGCGGGATCCGTCACGGGGCCCGCTGGCTGGTCAACTACCTGGTCCGTCGCGTACCCGGCGGCGGTGGACGGGCGGCGGCGCGGGCGCGGGTCACCCTCGCCGCGCGCTGCGCCGGGAGGGTGGCCGTGCCGGGGCCGCCGGCTGCCGGGGACGTGGGCCGCGCCGCCGCGGCGCGGCGCGCCGTCGCGGCAGCGCCGAGCGGGCCCGGACCTGGATCGCCGCGAGCGCCGCCAGGCCCGTCGCGGGCGTGGAGGCCGGCGGTGCCACTGCCGATCCCGTCGTCACGATCGTCACATTGTTCGGCATTACCCGGCCTTTCCTTGCGGTGCGTCGGCATTCGCCGGGAACCGGTATTCCCGGGGCCCGCGCGGCGTGGCGTCAGCGCCGCATCAGCAGGGCGTTGCCCAGCAGATAGGCGCCGACCATCTCGAAGTTCGTCGGGGCGAGCGTGATGTGCGCGACCGCGCTGTGCACGTCGCGGAAGCAACGGTCCAACCGCCCGCCGGCCGTGAGCGCCCGCGTCCCGGCCAGGCTGTGCAGGCTGTCGACCGCCCGCACGGCGTTCTCGCCGACCGTCGCCGCGGCCAGCCTGATCAGCGCGGACAGCTCCTCACCACCGGCCGCGCCGGACCGGCTCGCCTGGTCGGCCGCGTCGGTCAGCATCAGCTCGGCGCCGCGGACCAGCGCCGCCGCCCGGGCCAGCCCCGCCTGGACGGTGTGGCTGGTGGCCAGGGTCTCGGTGCCGCGGGCGGGCACGGTGCCGACGGCGATCCGCGGGAACTCGCTGAGCGCGTCCTGCGCGATGCCGAGTGCCGTCGACGCGGTGGTGAACGGCCCGAAGTCGTAGTAGGCGATGGCGTGGGCCCGCGACGGCCGGTCCCGCGGCGGCCGGCGCAGCAGCCCGCCGTCGACGGCGAAGTCGTCCGGGACGAACAGGTCGTCGACCGTGAAGCTGACGCTGCCGGTGCCCCGCAGCCCGACGGTGTGCCAGTCGTCCTCGAAGCGCACCGCGTCGGAGGGGACGAACAGCATCCGGGTCGGTGAGGCCGCCACCTCCGGCCCGGTGACGACGGACGCGCAGACCAGCCAGTCGGCATGCGTCGATCCGCTCGCGAACGACCAGCGCCCCCGCACCCGGTAACCGCCCGCCACCGGCTCGGCCTGGCCCGTCGGGTTGATACCCCCCACCACCAGACCGTCGCTGTCGTGGAACAGCTGGCGCGCGACCTGTTCCGGCAGATAGTCCGACAGCCGGGAAATGACTCCCTGTACTCCCATCTGCCAGGCGACGGCGGCGTCGACGCGGGCGAGCGCCTGCAGGACGGCCGATCCGGTGCGGACGCTGACCCCGCCTCCGCCGAACGCCGGCGACACCCACATGCGGTGAATGTTCTGCGCGCGCAGCGCCTCGATCACCTCGGCCGGGGTAACCCGTTCCCGTTCGGCCCGCTCGCGGTAGCGGACCAGGACCGGCGTCGTTCGCTCGACCCTGTCGAGCCACTCCGTTGTCTCCCCGGGAGATTGTGGGGAAGCGCTCCAGAACACCTCGGCCACCTACTCTGCCTGGATCTCGTGCCGACCTGCGAAATAGCGAACAATGGCGCCGGCAGCTGATTTCCGAACCTGTTTCCGGCTCTTCTCGTGACGGACGGGCCGCCCGCGCCGCCGTGGGCACCCCGCTTCGGGGGTGGGTCGGGGAGCACGAAGGTGGTAGCGCGTGACGTGGGCCGTTCCGTGCGCTGGCGGCAATGCCGAGGGGCGCGATGATGGTCGTGATGACGCTGGGCTGCGCGGTCATCACCTGTCTCCCTCCGGCCGCGGCGACCCACCCGAGGATTGCGGGTGGATTGCGGTGGGCGTTCATCCGTATCTACGGGTCGATGGTAGCAATTTCCACGCAGATGCGGGATGGAAGTTGGCACGGGGTCCGTGGATGCGGACAAGACGTGGTTCGGGATGGTTTCGTGTCCGCCGGTGTGACCAGGAACTCCGAGGGTCGGAGCGGGTGCTCGCGATGCCGGGGCGGCGCTCCCGGGTGATGCGGGTGGGTCGGGCGCCGACGCGCTCCGGCACCCCCTCGATACATCGATCGAGTACAGTTTTTCTATGGTCCTTAGTATTCGCAACCGATTCACGGGAACTATCACGGAGATTGTCGAGGGTGCCGTCATGGGTACCGTCGGTATCGGGATTCCCGGCGGTCAGACGCTGACCGCCACGGTCACCATGGATGCGATCAAGGAACTTGGCGTCGGCGTGGGCAGCACCGTCGAGGCGCTCATCAAGTCCACCGACATCTCCGTGGCAACGAGCGACACCGCGGGTCTGAGCATCCGCAACAAGCTGCGCGGCACGCTCGTCGACGTCGACTCGGGCGGGGCCATGTCGGTCGTCCGCATCGAGCTCGGCGACGGGCAGGAGATCACCGCCGCGATCACCCGGGCGGCCGTCGACGAGCTGGATCTCGGGCCCGGGGCGCAGGTCACCGCGCTGATCAAGTCGACGGAGGTCTCCTTCTCCGCGCCCTGACCCATCCCTCGGCCGGGCCCGCGGACGCCGCCGCGCCGCCCGTCACCTGGACGGGCCCGCCCATGGGCCGGCTCTGCGAGCCATGCCGTCGCGCCGACCGGACACCCCGCCGGTCGGCGCTTCGCGTTGCCCGCGTGTCGCGCCACGGACGGCGGGCCTGACCGGGCTCAACCGGGTTCCTTCGCGTTCCTTCGCGTTCCTTCGTGCGCGGATCGTGCCGTGGGCTGGGCGCGAGAGCAGGGGTGTGGCCGCGGCGGGGGCCGGCCGGTGGTCCGGACCCGGTGCGTCGGGGGACGGGACTGTGCGCCCACGCCCCGCCGCGAAGGGCCCGCGGGCGGCGACACCGGTGCCGAGCGTGGCGGGTGGAGGTGCCACCGCTGCCGGCGACGAGCCGGCCCCGTCCGATCCGACCGGGAGGTGCTGGCCCGGATCGGCGATGCGGGCTCCCCCGGCTGGGGGAGGCAGGGCGTGCGCGTGCCATGACCTGAACGGTGACGAGCCGGGGCACACCGAGGTGTCGCCGCGCTCGGGCGTCCGTGGTCCGGCGGACCGCCCGGAACACTGGACCAAGGGCCGGCGGGGTGGTCGTACGTACGGAGAGGGACAGGCCGCCCGCCGGTGGGGTGGGGCGGCGGGCGGCCCGTCGATCAGGCCCGGGCATGGTGCCGGGAGTGCCGCGGCCCGAGGCGATGGCCTCCGGCCGCGAGGGGGGCTGCCCACCGGTCGGCGTCTACGGCGGACCCTCGCACCGTCCTTGGTCGGATCCGGTGGGGTCGCACGCCGGCGCACGGTGCACCCGGTGGGCAGCCTGGCTGTGGGGAGCCCGTGACGTCGGCGGGCTCAGGGGGACGGGTGGGCGCTGTCGGTGGAGCGATGGCCCGGATCGGGCGGGCCGCCCGCCGTGAGGGGTGCGGCGGGCAGCCCGCCGGTCCGGTTATCCCGTTGTGTCGGGTTGCTGGTGGCGGGGGTGGCGATCCTCCTGCCCGTGCTGGCCGGCAGGGAGGGGCTGGTCGTCGTGCTGGTGCTCGTGCCGGTGGGCCGTCGGGGGCGGGACCGCGACCCGGTCGGGTTGGCCGATCGCCGAGCCGCGCGGGCCGAGGGCGGCGCCGTGCAGGGTCAGGAAGCCGGTCGGCCGTCGCGCGCCCACCGTACTGTCGCCCTGGAGGGGGGGATGGTCAAGGTCGTCGATGGCATGGGCGCGGACCGCGACCAGGATCTGATCCCAGATGACCATGGGTAGCCTGCTCTCCCGCACGGTGGGCTCGGCGCCGTAGCGGAGCAGGATCTCGTCAGGTGGGCAGCGGGCCGCCTGACCGGCCCCGCCGCCCCACTGCGTCCAGGCCGGCTGCCCGTCGATGGAGGCCAGCCGGTCGAGCCGGCCGTGCCGGACCTCCTCGACGAACGGCGCCCAGAGAGCGGCGGGAACCCGCAGTTCACGGGTCCGCCCCGCGTAGCGGTAGCGAATGATCAGCTCGCCGTCCCGGCTGGCGAAGCGCAGTCCCGGGGCGCACGCCGGGCGTCGCCAGTAGGGCGGGGGCCCCGCGGTGACCACGCGATGGTCCGTGCCGGGCCCGCGGCCGTCCTGCCTGCCGGGTCCGGGAGGCGGGTCGACGCCGGTGTCCTGGATCTGGTCGGCCGTCTGGGTCCGGTCGGGGCGCTGGTTCTGGTCGGGGTGCTGGTTCTGGTCGGGGCGGGCCGCGTGGCTTGGTCGGGCCACGCGGCAGGCGTGGGTGGGCTGGGCGGAGCGGGTGGTCGTGCCGGGCCGGGTGCCGGGGTGGAGTGCGTGGACAGGGTCCGGGAGAGGACCTGTGCAGGCGATGTCCGAGGTCCTCTCCCGGTGTGCCTCACCGCCCCTGCCTGCCCGCGTGCTGATCCGCCCAGTGCGGTGGGTGATCGGATGCGGGCGGGGCAGCAACCCTCGGCGGAATCCGCCGTCCCAGGAGGAGGTCCCCGTCGTTCTCACCAGGTGTCCTCCTCGCCTCGGTGTGCTGGGACGCGGGCTGCGCGTCCGCCGGTGGACACATCACACCGTGCTGGGCCGATTCACGACAGAGCGCAACGGACGGGTGCGGTCCCGCACGTCCCCGTTGCACCGCACGTGCCCACCGCACGCCGGGTCTCACCAGGTGAGGACGAGTCTGCCGCGGGTGCCGCCTCGCTCGAGGATGCGGTGTGCCTCGGCGGCCCGCCGCACCGGGATCGTCCGCGCCACCCGCAGGGTGAGCGCGTCCCGCTCGACGAGCTCCCGCAGCCCGTCGAGCCGCGCCTGCTCGCGCAGGTAGCTGTTCACCCATACCTGGTGAATGGTGATGGCGCGCTCGGTGTCGCCCTCGAACGGCCGCAGTGCCGTGAGCGCCCCGCCGTCGCGGATGGCGCCGAGCAGCGCCGCGTGCTGGACCGACCCGTCGGCCACGGCGTCGACGCCGCCCGGCACCGCGGCCCGGATCCGCTCGGCGACATCCGACCCGCGGCGCACCACGATGTCCGCGCCGAAGCCGCGCACGAGCTCCTCGTCCGCCTCGGACGCGTCCGCCACCACCCGCAGCCCGTCGACCTTCGCGAGCTGCACGGCGTAACCACCGAAGCAGCCGGCCGCGCCCGTCACCGCCAGGGTGCTGCCGGGGGCGAGGCCCAGCAGGTCGAGGGCGAGCCGCGCGGTGAGCCCGTTCATCGGCAGCGTCGAGGCGGCGGCGTCGTCGACGCCCGCCGGCACCCGCGCCACCGACTCCGCCGGCACCACGATCTGCTCGGCGTAGCCGCCGTGCGACGCCTTCGGTATCACCACCGCCATGACGTGGTCGCCGATGGCGAGGTCGGTCTCCACGCCCTCGCCGATCTCGTCGATCACTCCGGCGACGTCCATCCCGGGCA
Source organism: Frankia canadensis (assembly GCF_900197875.1). Taxonomy (GTDB): domain Bacteria; phylum Actinomycetota; class Actinomycetes; order Frankiales; family Frankiaceae; genus Frankia; species Frankia canadensis. The sequence continues at coordinate 22,629 of NZ_FZMO01000201.1, forward strand.
CGTAGGGCGGGTCGGACAGGCGCTGCCACCTGGCCTGGCTCCCGTCCCGAACGTGCGTGTCGGCCGGGTTGACGGTGGCGGCGCTGGCCCGGATCCGCACCTCACCCGGCCCGGCATGCCTATCCGGCAGTTCCAGGATGCGCAGGGCCTCCGGCCCACCGAAGTCGGTGACTCCCACGGCTCTCACATCTGCCGATGCTAGCCACGACACCCTTGCGGAGTCATCTGCGTCACAGTGCCCCGATCCGTTCCGGCGCCGTCCCGGTGCGGGGGGCGGGAGATCGGGCCGGACGCGACGCCGGACGGGACGCTTTGTGGTTGCCTGGGTACTCTTGCGCCCATGCGGGTGGATCTCGGGGACGATCGCGGTCGGCGCCGCATCGACCGGTCGGCCGCCGCGGTCGCGCAGGCCCGCCAGGACGTCGCCGGCTGGCTCGGCGCCCGGTCCGGTGACCCGCGGTTCGCCCGGTTCGACAACCACCTGACGGTGCTCGGCACGGTCCTCGGCCGGATGCTCGACGCGCTCGCCGGCCGGCTCGACGACCTGCGCACCGCCGCGGGGGTCGGCGCCGCCTACGACGGCTGCCGCGCCGTCGACACCGTGCTCACCGTCGTCCGGCGCACCTTCGACTGGTACCGCGAGCGCTACGACCAGCGCCTCGACGAACGGCTCGGCCCGGTGCTGCTCGCCGCCGACGAGGTCGTCCGCTCCTGCTGGGCCCCGCCGTTCGCCGCCCTCGGGCGCCCGGCGCCGACCGGGCCGCTGGCCTACGTGGACCCGCGGTTCAACGCCTTCGCGCTCACCCGCGCCGCCGTGCCGTCCCAGCTGCGTCCCCCGGCCCGCACCGACGCGGTGGGCGACGCGGTCCGCGCCCTGCTGGGCGAGCTGCCGATCCCGACCATCGCCCTGCCGGAATGGTCGACGCGGGAGGCGTGGTGGCTCGCGCTCGCCGCGCACGAGACCGGCCATCACCTCCAGCGGGATCTGGCGCCGGACCTCGCCGAGCGCACCCGCGAGGCCCTCGCCGCGGCGGTCGGCGGGCCCGGCGCCGCGGCGGGCCTGCCGGGTGAGCGGGCCGAGCTCGCCGGGCAGTGGGTGGCGTGGCAGGCGGAGCTGTTCGCGGACGCGTTCGCCGCGGTGATGGTCGCGGACGCCGCGGTGTGGACCGTCGACGAGCTGGAGCACGGCGGGTCCGCGCGGCTCGCCGGGGGCGCGCGTCCCGGCAGCCCCTACCCGCCTGCGCTCGTGCGCCGCGCGCTGCTCGCCGAGCTGACCCGCCGCGTACGGGGCGGGCCCGCTGAGCCCTTCGAGGGGGGCGCCGAGGAGGTGCGGCGGCATCTCGCCGTCGTGCCCGCGGTCGCCGCCGCGCTGCTCGCTCTGCCCGTCGGCGGGACGACGCTGCTCGGCCTCGGCCGTGTCGACCCCGGCTGGTACGCGGCGCGTGGGCGGGTCGCGAGCTGGGCGGCGGCACTGCGCCGCGACCCGGTGCCGATCACCTCGCCCGCGCGCCGAACCCCGCCGGCGGCCCGCCTCGCCGTCCAGGCCGGGATCGCGGCCGCGACCACCGTGGCGCCGGCGGCCCTGGCCGATGTGCATCGCCGCCTGGTCGAGCTGCTGCGCGGCTGCGGGCCCGACGGCGTGCTCGCCGCCCCGCCGATCCCGCCCGGTGACCTCGCCGCCGTCGCCGACCGCCTCACCGGCCGCCTGCTGGGGGACCCGCTGCTCCAGGAGTTGCCGGAATCGGCCGTCGACGGCGCCCCTGACCTCGCCGCCGTCGCCCCGTGCCCACCTCCTTGACCACGGGTTGACGGCGGTGGCGGATCGTTGACGCCGCCGGCACGCCCAGCGGACGGGCACGCAGATCGGTGCCCGGGCGTCGTGCTCGGGCACCCGGAACGTGAGGGCGCGCGCGGGCGGCGCCCGGTGGAGGTGCGCGGTGCGGACACGGTGGTCCCCGACGATGGCCGGAGGCCGGTGACGATTCCCCGGGTGCTGGTGGAGGTCGAGCGCCGCGACGGCGGATGGGCCGTCGAGGTCCGCCTCCCGGCCGGTTCCGGCCCGCCGCCGGTCGGGTACGGCGTGGGCGCGGTCACGGTGACGGACGTCGACGGCTTCCCGCGCCAGATCCCGGCGCTGCCGGCCGGGCGCCGCCACCAGCTCGGTGCCTCGGCTCCCGAGGAGCTCGTCGCCCTGTGCGCCGGCGACGCGGGCGCGGTCTGCGCGCTGCTCGCCCGCATCACCGGCCGCGACCTGCGGGCCGGTGACGCCGAGCTGTACGGCAGATGGCTGTTCGAGTGCCTGCTCGCCCCCGCCTGGCCGGCGATCCTCGCCGCCGCCACCCGCCCGGCGGATCCCGGACCGCGCCCGGGCGACGGGCCGGCGGCGCACGCGGTGGAGCTCGCGCTGCGCTGGCCGGCCGACGACCTCGCCCTCGGCGCGCTGGTGTGGGAGGCGATGCACGACGGCGAGGCCCCGCTCGTGGGGCATCCAAGATTGCTGGTGGCGCTCACCCGGGTGGTGCCCGCGGCGACACCCGCGCCGGCCACGATCCGGCGACTGCCGCGGGTGCTGTTCGCCGCGGGTTCCGCCCTGGAGGACGCGGTGATCCGCCCGGGCGCCATGTTCATGGGGCTGATGCGCGGCTTCGACGCGGAGGGGCTGTGCGTCTCGCGGGCGATGACGAACGCGTCGCTCACCGAGCTCGGCGACCTGTGCGCCCGGTTCGCCCCGGACGTCGTGCATCTCGTCGCGCACGGCGACATCGCGGAGGGCCGGGCCGTCCTGCGCCTCGCCGACGCCGAGGAGCCGGCCGGCTTCCGCTACGTCGACGCCGAGGCGCTCACCGCCGCGCTGCGCCAACCGGCCGGGATGCCCACCGTGGTCGTCCTCAGCGCCTGCGGCAGCGCGCGCCCCACCGGCGCCGCCGAGGGCGCGGAGCTGGTCGACGAGGCGCGGGCGGCCGGCCGGTCGATCGCCGCGGAGCTCACCCGGCGGGGCGTGCCGGTCGTCGTCGCGATGTCCGGCGAGGTCAGCGAGCAGGCGAGCCGGATGTTCACCCGGGGGTTCGTCCGCGCGGTGCAGGCGGGGGCGTCGGTCGTCGGGGCGGCGGCGGTCGGGCGGCGGGCGGGGCTGCTGCACGGCGATCCGCCGAGCCGCTTCCTCGACTGGGCGCTGCCGGCGCTGTTCCTCGCCGAGCGCGTGCCGCCGGATCTGCGCGTCGTCGACCCGGCGCCGGCCGTCGCGCTGCGCCGCGCCGCCGAGCGGCTGGAACTGCGCCGCGCGCCGATGTTCATCGGGCACGAGGCGATCCTCGCCGCGGCCGAGTCGCTCGCCGACCCGGCTCCCGAACGCTGCCCCGGCCTCGTCGCGGCGGTCGCCGAGGGGCCGATCGGCGGGTTGGGTGGCAGCCGGCTGCTGCGCGAGATCGGGCTGCGGCTGCTGCGCGTCGGTCACCTCCCGCTGCTCATCGGCCCGTTCGGGGACGGTGGCGCGCCGCGGGACCTGCGTGACCTCGTCGTCCGCGTCCTCCAGGCGGCGATCATGGCGGCGGACGCGCTCGGCATCGCCCCGCCGCCGCTGAGCACGGTGGGTGTCGACGAGACCTGCCGCCGGGCCGCGTTCGTCACCCCCGCCGCCCTGCGTGGGCTGGACGCGGACTCCCGGTTCGCGCTGCTGCACACCGCGGTGGCCGAGTTCGCGGCCGCCACCGGCCCGCTGAACGAGCATGTCCTGCGCCGGGCGCTCGGCCGGGATCTGGCCGCGTTCGCGGCCGCCGCGGCCGCCGGGCTCGGGGAGCCGTTCGGCGTGTCGTCGCGTGTCGTCGTGCTCGGCGACGAGGTGCACCGGTGGGTCGGCGCGCTGCGCCCGCTGCTGACGATGCTCAACCGGGACGGGCTCGGCACCCCGGACCGGCCGGTGCCCGTCGTCGTCACCGCGTCGCTGCTCGAGGACGAGGGCGTCGTGCTGCGCCGGCTGCGCGACGAGCGGGCCGGCCAGCCCGGATTCCTCTTTCCCGAACTGACCCGTATGTCCCCGGCGAGCGCCATACTGGGATTCCAGTGGGTCCTGCTGCATCCCTGGCAGGAGAGATACCCCCAGGTGTACACGGCCGCCCGCAGCTCCTCCCGAGTGGCGATCGAGAAGAGTCTCGGGGAGTTGAGGGGAATGCCCACCGCCGTCCGCCGGGAGCTTTACCTCATCGCCAATGTTCTGACGTTCAACGGCGTCTTCGTCGCCGCCGACGACGAGGGTGCGCTGCGCACCTATGAGGAGCGGTTCCGGTGAATCCGCCCGCGGACAGCCTGGCGGACCTCACCGCGCTGCGTGCGTGGGCGCGGCTGGAGTCCCTGCGCGAGTTCGACGCGGCGCAGCTGTGCCTGCTCGCCCTGCTGCCCGAGTGGACGGATGACACCGCCGAGCGGTTCGGCCTCGTCCCCGCCGCGGACCTCGCCGGCCTTCTCGCCCGGCTCGACGACGCCGGCCTGGTCGAGCGCCGGCAGTCCCCCGGCCCGCACCGGGGCGTGCGCACGGTGTTCTGGCTGCGGCTGTCCCGGCGCGACGAGATCGGGCGCTACCTGCGCGGCGACGACGTGCCGGTCAACGTCGACGAGGAGATCGACCGGCTCGCCCGCGCCATCCGCACGGCGCTCGACGCTCCCGGCGGCACCGCCCGCGACCTCGCCGCCGCGTTCGAGCCGTGGCTGGAGGTCGCCGGGACGCACCGCGCCGACCGTTCCGGCACCGCCCTGTTCCACCGCGTCGACGAGTACGTGATGGCCGAGGGTGGGCTGGCCGCGGCCACCCGTCTCGTCGCGGCGGCCCGGACCGTCGGCGCGATCAGCGGCGGCACCCTCGCCGAGGCGGCCAGGCGGGCGGGCTGGCGGCTCGACCGTGCCCATCGCGACGCGCAGGACGCCGAGTACCTGCGGGACTACCAGCCCCGCGCGGACGTCGAGGAGGTGCTCGAGGAGCTGCTCGACGGCGAGCGGCCGGGCGCGCCGTGGGCGCTGCACCTGATCGGCGACGGCGGCATCGGCAAGACGATGCTGCTGCGCCACCTGAGCTCCGGCTCCTTCGCGACGGCCCGCGACCTGGCCCGCTTCCCCGTCGCCCGCGTCGACTTCGACCATCTCGACCCCCGCTACCCCGAGCACCGCCCGGCGGAGGTGCTGCTGGCCCTCGCCGACGAGCTGGCCGGCTACGGAGCCAGCCGCAACTGGTACAGCTCCTACCGCCGGTTCCGCGACGCCGCCGGCGCCCTGCACGAGCAGATCGGCCGTCTCGGCGCGCAGGCCGAGCGCGACGCCGCCGCCGGGGCCGCGCCGCCGCAGCCGGTGTACGGATCGGCGCTCCTCCCGGCCGGCGGCCCGACGCGCTCGACCGTCAGCCTGATCCGGGCGGCGGCCGCGCAGACCGTCCGCGCCCTGTTCGACGAGGTGGTGCGCGCCTTCGCCCGGGTGCTGCGCGAGCTCGACCGGCCCCGGGTCGTCCTCGTCCTGGACACCTGCGAGGAGCTGGCCAAGCTGTACCCGCCGGGTGCCGCCGCCCCGGCCATCGACCGCACCTTCGACCTGCTCGAACGCCTCCACGACGAGCTGCCGGACGTCCGCGTCGTCCTCGCCGGGCGCCGCCCCCTGGTGCCGCCCGCGGACGAGCAGGCCCGCGCCGCCGGCCCGCGCCTGCGCCAGCGCGACTACCTGCGCGTCGTGCGCGTCACCGGCTTCACCGCCGCCGAGGCGAACCGCTTCCTCGACGCCGCCGGGGCGGCCTCGACCGGCCCGCGACCGGCCGGGGCGCTGCGGGCCGCGCTGCTCCACCGGGCCCGCACGCCGTCGTCGGGCGCGGACGGTGAGCGGTACAACCCGTTCGAGCTCGCCGCCTACCGGGACTGGATCGTCCGCGAACCTGACCTGGACCCACGGGTGCTGCGGGCCGCCGGCGACCCGCTGGTCGAGCGGCGCATCATCCACCGCCTCGCCGACGACGACACCCGCGGTGCGCTCGCGGTCGCCGCCGAACTCGGCCGGTTCGACCTCGCGATGGTCACGCCGGCGCTGGAGCGCGCCGGACTGGCCGCGCGCGCCGCCTTCGACGGGCTCGCCTCCCAGGAATGGACGCAGGTCCGGGCGCTGGGCCCCGACGGGCGGCCGAGCCTGCTCGAGGTCGACGAGCACCTGCGGGACCGGATCCGCGCCGTCGTCGCCGCCGAACCCGACCGCTACCCGCTGGACCGCGCCGGCCTCGGCCGTGACGCGGCGGCGCTCGTCCGGACCGGCGCGCTCGGCGACGTCACCCCGGAGGCGGTCGAGACGGCCGTGCGCCTGCAACCCGCCGACCAGGCCGCCGTGTTCTGGGTGGACCTGGAGGAGCGGATCGCCGCGGCCGGTGAATGGGCCTGGGCCGCGCAGGTCGCCACCCGCTGCGCCGGAGTGGAACGCCCCCGCGCCGACGCCGCCGAGGCGGCCGACGGGCTTGCGCGGCCCACCTCCGCCGCCACCACGATCATGGCGGCGATCCTCGCGACCGGGGCCGCCGCCCACATCCACACCGGCGAGCAGGCGCTGGCGGGCCCCCTGTGGCAGGCCGTGCTCCACCACGTCCCCCACCACCCGCTTCCCGGCCAGCGTGCCACCCTGGCCAGCCGGGCCCTGCTCGGTGAGCTGGCCGCCGGCGGCGCACCCAACCCGCTGCTCGCCGGCTCGCCGCCGGACGTCGATCGGGCCCTGCGCCTGCTCACCTCCCGCACCAGTCCGGGGACCGCCGACCTGATCGACGCCGAGCCGACCGACCTGGACCTCGACGAGCTGGACGGGAGCGATCCGCGCTGGGGTGAGCCGAACTGGGACGAATGGGTCGCGGGTGGGCCGGTGATGGCGCGCCGGCGGCCGTCCCGCCAGGCCGCCGCGCATCCGCTGGCGGTGGTGACCGCGTTCGCCGGCCGGCCGGACCTGGTCCCCGCCGGCTCGGCGCTGGCGGCCCTGCAGGCCGTGGCGGAAGGGCCGCTCACCGGTCGGGACGGTCGGGAGGCGAACGCGCCGGGAGAGACGGAGGCGCCGGGGCAGACGATCACGGACCGACTGCGGGACGCCGATCCGGTGGTCCGGCTCGCCGCGGAGGTCTTCACCGCCCAGCTGGCCCTGCGAGCGGCGGTCGATCCGCCGTCGGGTCGACCGCTGTACGGATCCCTGCCGATCGTGCCGCTGGCGGACGAGGGCGGTCCCGCCGCGTCGCGCCGCGGGCAGGAGGCCGGGGCGAACCCCGCCGAGGAGGCACCCGGGTCGGGTCGCCCCGGGGAGGTCTTCACGACAGGGTCGCCGACGGTCCTCATCGCCCGGCTCGCCGCGGCGATCGCGGCGGCCCGGCGGGCGGCGCGCGTCGCCGGCGCGACCTCGGCCGGATCAACGTCCTCCGGATCAACGTCCGCCGTGGCCGCCGCAACGGCCTCCGTGCGCCCGGCGGGCGCCGTGGACTGGGCGGACTGGGCGGTGCCGCCGGGGCTGGTCGACCGCGCCGAGCTCGCCGTCCTGCGGCTGCGCGCACAGCACGACCCCGTCTCGCCGCCCCCCGACCTGTCCGGCGCCGGGCTGGACGAGGTCCTCTCCCGCATCGGCGATGTCGACGCCGAGCGGCGGGTCGCGACCGCCCTCCGGCTCGCCCTGGACCACCGGGTCCTGCCCCGCGACGTGCTGGGCCGCTTCGACGGCTGCCTCGTCTACCGGCCGGGCCGGTCGCCGACGAGCTGGCTGCACCGGCAGGTCCGCCCGCTCGCCGTCGAGGTCGCCGACGCCTGGACGGCGCTCGGCGAACCGTCCCGGGCCGCAGACATCCTGGTCCGCTACCGGGAGGCGGCCCGGCTCGCCGGGGACGATCCCGACGCCGTCGAGGACTGCGACCTGGCGCTGCTGGAGCTGTGCCGTCGCTACCGGACCACCGAGTTCAGCCCGTCGATCCGGCAACTGGCCCGGACCGGATCCCCGCGGCTGCGCGCGGCGGCCTGGCTGGTGCTCAGCCTGGTCGAGGGGCAGCATCCCGAGACGCCGGTCGAGGCGGGGGGCTGGCATGCGTGGTGGCGATGCCAGGACCACCGGGCCCTGCTCGCCGGCGGCGCGCTGCGCCACCTCCGCCCGCCGCTGTCGACCGAACCGTCCTGGCCGGCGTTGACCGCCGAGGTGGACCGGCTGGAGCTGCGCCTTCTCATCGGCTCGACCCCGCCGCCGGCGAGCGTCGAGGATCTGGGCGACCGCCTGCGCGACCCCGAGCTCCGCCTTCGCCTGGCCGCCCTCGTCGACACCAGTCGCGCCACCCCGCCGTCGCAGGCGACCCCACCGGGGCTGGTCACCCCACCGGGGCCGGCCAGGCCGCCCGGGACTGCTGACCTGGTGGGGGCCGTGCTCGCCGGGATGCCGGCGCTGGCCGGCGCCCGCCTGGCGGTGCGGGTCGCCGAGGAGCTCGCGCCGCGGCTGCCCCGCGAGGCCGCCGCGCTGCTGCGCGCCCCGGACGGAACCCCGCGCACGATCACCCGCCTGCACCGGGCGGGCGACGACTTCGCCGCCGCCGCGGCCGACGTCCTGCGGGTGCGCGTCCGGCAGCGGGCCGGACTCGACAGCGGCGCGCCGACACCCGATGTGGACTGGCGCCCGCTCGCCTACTGGCCGGCCTGGCGGGCGCGGGTCGCCGCCACGGCGCTCGCGGACTGGGAGGTCGACACCGCGCCGCAGCCCGTCGCCGACCCGGCGCGCACCCCCGGCGAACTGCTCGCCGACGTCATACCCCCCCCTCCCTGGGACGACACGACCGGCCCGACCGCAGCGCGGATGTCCGTGGATCCGCCGGCCAGGACCGACCGGCTCGTGCCCGCCGGCGCCGCCGCGCGGGACGACCGCGTCGCCATGGGCACCATCCCCCGTGCCAACCCCGCGGGATCCTGGCCAGCCCACGCGGAACCGGTGCATGGCCACAGGGGGCCGGAGAGCTCCGTCGCCGATGCCGGCGCCGAGCGGCCCGCGGCGGGCCGTGGCGCCGGCGGCCGGCGCTGGAAGGTACTGGCGGCGGTGGCCGTGGCCGCGGTGGTGAGGTCCCGCGTGGCTGGCAGGTCGGGGTCGCTCCCGCGGTTCGGGGTCGTCCTCGGGCTGGGGGGGCCTGGCGCCGGCCAGGACGGACAGTACCGGCTGCGTCCGGGCCACCAGGTCACCGTGCGCTCCGGTCAGGTCCACGTCGCGGACACCCGCCTGGCGCCGGCCGTCTTCCTGCACTCCCGCACGCCCGACGGCGCCCTCGCGGCACGCCTCGCCGAGCGCGGACGGCTCTGGTGTGCGCGCGTCCGCCCGGGCGAGCGGACGCTGTGGCGGGTGGACGGCGAGCGGATCACCGGTCCGCCGGGTCGGCTCGGCCCGCGCCGCGGGTGGGAGCGCGACCTGCGGGTGGTGACGCTCGACGTGGACGAGGCCGACCGCGCCGGTGACTGGGAGTCGCGCCTCGCCGCGGCCCTGCCGGCGTCCCTCGCCCGCACGGTCGTGTTCGCCCGGCTACGCGCCGGGCGCGCGGAACCTGGCGCCGCCACCCCGAAGCCCACGCCGGTGGCATCGCCCGGCGGCGGCACGCGGGCCGTCTGGCCATCGATCGGCGAGTCGTCGATTGTCGAGCCGTCGATCGGCGAACCGGCCGCCGGCGGCGCCTACGTCGGCCCGCGCCACCTGCGGCCGACGGACGGAGCTGGCAGGCCGGTGTCGGTGCCCGGTGTCGTGCACGCGGTCGGGACGCCGGTGCGCACCGGCTCCGGGCTGCGGCTGCGGGTCAGCGACCCGGACGCCGGTCCCGCCCTCGCCGGCGACGGCGCGCTGCTCGGCATCGAGGATCTCGGCGTCGACACCGCAGGGCTGACCGTGCTGCAGGCCGACCTGATCGACGGTCCCGCGACCCCGCTCGGGGACGACCGCGAGGGCTTCGTCGACCTGGCCATCGCCGCCCTCGACGCCGGCGCCCCGGCCGTCCTCGTCCTTCCCCCGTTGCCGGACCGGTCGGCGGCCGTGGTGGCCGCGGCACTGCGCGGGACCGCGACGTCCCTCGCCGCGCCGACCGCCTCCCGCGGCCGGCGAGCCGGCTCGCCGTCGGCGGAGCATCCCGGTGAACGTGTGCTGCCCGTGCTCGCCGCCCGCACCGCGAAGGAGATCATCGAGGTGTTCCCGACCGGCGAGCACGCGTTCGAGGCCGGCGGGCACGGGCGGCGAACCGGTGCGTCGTCCGGCGCCGCGGTGGCGCTCCCAGGTGTGGAGCCAGCCGTGGGGACGGGGCGGGACGAACCGACGCCGGACTCGCGGGCCGCCGGCGACGTGCTGCTGTTCCTGCGCTGAACGGGCGCGCGTTCTTCCTCAGCCGGCGAGCAGGTCGGCGAGGGTGAGGTCGGCGAGGCCTGGATCGTCGCGGGCGGGGAGGTGGGCGATCACCTCGTCGGCGAGCGCCCGGTCGGCGGGGGTGAGGCCGGCGAGGGCACGGTCGGTGGGAGCACGGCCGGCTTCGGCGGGATCGGCTCCGGCGGGATCGGCTTCGGTGCGGCGTGCCCCGGCGACGTCGGCTCGGCCGGGGTCGGCGCGGTCGGGGTCGTGCGCGTCGGGGTCCGGGCCGGCGGCGGCCTGCTCGGCGCCCGCTTCCAGGGCCGCGGCGATCGCGGCGGCGATGCGCGGCCGGTCGGACTCGACGTAGTCGTCCGACGTCCAGGCCGTGGTGACGGCCTCGGCACGGTAGTCGGTGAACGCCCCCATCCGCCCGCGCGCCCGGGCGAGACGGGCCCGCGCGACCAGCGCCGCCATCGCGGGGGAGAGCCACACGTCGTGCTCCGCCCGGGTCTCGACCCGCACCACCAGGTAGTCGACGCCGGTGACCCGACGGGTGCCGCCCGGGCCGTCGTCCTGGCCGCCGGAGTCGCCGTCGAGGAGCGCCAGGCGCCCGCCGGCGTCGATCGTCAGCGGGCCGGGCAGCGAACCGGGCGCCGCGTTCACCACCGCCAGGTGCCCGGCCCGCACGGGCAGCCCGCCGCCGCCCGGGCTGATCATCGCGTGGTGCAGGCCGAGGACGGGACGTTCGCCTGAGGCGTCGATCAGGCTGTCGAGCCCGGCCGACACCGCCCGGGCGACGGTCGCCGCGGTCGCCAGCGGCGGCCCGAGCAGGTCGGCGAACCCGGCGACGAGCCGCACGGCCGTGTCCAGCGGCCCGGCCTGCACCGCCTGGTAGACGGCCGCCTCGATCTCGACGACGCCGCCGGTGAACGGCAGCAGCGGGGTGACGGGAAAGTCGACCTGCTCACCGGGCACCGCCCAGGCCGCCGCGGGTCGCGAGAACGAGGTGAAGGCGACCGCCCCCGTGCCGCCGAAGTCGAGCGAAGCGCCCGCGTGCAGCACCGGAAAGCGGTCCCCGTCCCAGCCGCGAGCCTTCGCCAGAAAGCCCTCCGCCAGCCACAGCCGCAGATATCCCTGGCCCGGCCAGATCGGCGCGGACCCGGGCTCGGGCAGAAAACACGTCGTCACATGCTCGGCATCGGCCTCGAACCAGCCCCGCACCCGACCCCACAACCCACCCGCCACAAATGCGCACCCTATCCTCCGCACCGGTCCGCCTCGACCTGGACAGCACGACAGGATCCCGGTAGGTGCCTGCTGCGGGGGCGTTGCCGGGGATGTCTCCCAATTGCCCCGATCCAGGGCCGTTCGGGAGTCGATCCGTTACGATCCGTCTGGGTGGTAGGTGGAGGTGATCAGGATTGGCTGAGGGTGCGACAGCGGCGCACTACGAGCGTCTCGCCGGCACATATGACCTGAACTGGACCTACAGCGACGCCTTCGTCGAGTGGATGGCGGGTGAGATCGTCGATTCGCTGTCGCTCACCGCGGACGACCGGATCGCCGATGTGGGGTGCGGTACAGGGCTGTACACCCGGCGGGTTCTTCGCCTGGTGCGGCCGCGTACGCCGGTGCTGTGCGTGGATCCGTCGGCGGCGATGCTGAAGCAGTTGTCGGCCGACTCGGGCCTGCGGCCCATCCGGGCAAGCGCGGAGGAGATCGCCGGTGTCGGCGGAACCACCGTCCCGCCGGTCATCCCTCCGGGCTCGCTCGACGCGCTGGTGATCAAGGAGGCGATACACCACGTCGCACTGGCGGACCGTCCCCGTACGATAGCGGGGCTCGCCCGGACACTCGATAGCTTCGGTCGCCTTCTCATCGTCATGCTGCCGACCCGGATCGAATACCCGCTCTTCGCTGCCGCCATGGCGCGCTTCGAGGAGCTGCAACCCGATCCCGCTGACATCGCTGATCAGATGCGGGCAGCTGGACTTTCTGTCCAGGTCACCTACCGTGAATTTGCGCTGAGGATTCCGAAGTCGCGTTACCTGGAGATGGTGGGAAGCCGCTACATGTCCCTGCTGTCGATGTTCGATGATGCCGAGATCGCCGCAGGTGTCGCAGAGATCGACGCCGCGCACGCGGAGTCGGTGCTCTCCTTTCATGACCGGTTCGCCTTCGTCCTCGGTGGCCGTGGGAGGTCGACATCGTGACCGAATCTGTCGACGATCGCCTGCATCGTCTCCAGACGGAGCTGAACGGTCATGATCGAATAGCGCGACATCTCGGTCTTGACTTCACGAGGCCGATAAAATCGCTCGGCGACGGCTATCCCGAGAACACGGTCTCGCTGGTGGGCAAGATCACCGAGAGGTTGCTGAAGCAGCTCTGGGCGCATCATGAGGTCCCCGGGGATCCCGCCAGCAAGGCTCTCAATGATCTGATCAAGGGATGTCGCCCGCACATCAGAAGCACAAATGTGATCAATGCTCTCACCGACATCCAGCGGCTCCGGAACCGCTCCGCGCACGACGGCTACGACATCGCCGAGGAGGATGGGCTGCTCGCGGTTCGTCGGCTGCTGGACGTGCTGGACTGGTTCACGACGACCGACGTCGCTTCGATCACGGGTGACGCGCCGAGCCTCGATCCGGTGGTAGAGCAGAAGGCGGAGTTCCTGGCCGGCCTCTACTCGACACTTGGGTACCGGGCCATCAAGCTCTTCAACCTCTCGGAAAGCACTGTGTACCAGCTCTTCTGTCGGCAGGTGGGCCTGCAGGCGGAATATGTCGAGATCATGCTGAGTCGCAGTCTGGAGGAACTGAACCAGGTTCTCACCCAGACCGGCGGAGAGCTTCTCGACACGCAGCTTCCGAAACACACCCGGTTTCTGGTTGTCGAGGACGAGCCGGCCACCCCGGTGGCTCCCTTCGCGGACGGCGAGATCCGGATCGTCGCCTATCAGCGGTTCGTCGAGCGCATCATCGACGTTCCGTCGCATGTCGCCGATCTGGCGGCGAGCTACCCGCGGACGAGTGGGGACGGCGCGTCGCCGATCGTCATCGCGGGTGACGTCCTGGCGGCGGACCAGCGCACGGGCGAGATGGCCGTGACGGAGACATCGGACGCGGCCGACATACTTCGTCGCCTCGCCGGCACCTCTGCCAATGTCCTGGTGATCGGTGGCGCCGGGAGTGGGAAGACGACCCTGCTCAAAAGGCTCGTGGCCGCGGAGAGCGAAGCGATCACCCATCGGTATCGATTCTATCTCGACATGAGCCTGAAGGATCCTGTCGAGGACTTCGGGGAGTTCGTGACGAGGGCCCTGAAGCCGTACATGGATGTGCCTCGCAATCGCGTCTTCGACGTCTTTCTCTATCTCATCCGGTCCGGATCCGTCCTGTGTGTGCTTGATGCGATCGACGAGGCGGTGACCAGCACGAGCCTGGCTGCGTTCCTCGATGTCTTCGCCGACGTCGCTCAGGCGATGTCGGCGGAGTCGACGGTCGTGATGGCGTCGCGGTATTCCTTCCTCGCTGACTCTCCGGAGGTTCGCCGGCTGCTCAACAGCTCCTCGCTGATCTCGGAACGCCTGGTACAGCAGCTTCACGCCGGGGGAGTGGACCCCTTGGAGCTGCCGCAGTTCAGCGTGGTCCGCCTGACCGACCTGAACCTGCACGCGGACGAGCGGGTGTACCGGGTGTCGCCGCTCGAACTGCGACTGGCGCAGCAGACAGGTCGCCTTGCCGGCGGTCCGTCGACCTATGTGGCCGAGCATCTCACCGACCTCATCGCAGCCCGGGTAGAGCAGGTGCTCGCGGCCGCAGGGCTCACCGACCTGCGCGCCGCGCTGGACGCCTACCTTGGCCCGGCCTTCTTGGCGGACCAGGCGGTCTTCACGCTCGCCGACATCTGCACCCACGTCGGCATCCGATGCTTCACCGCTGGGCGGGTGGCGCTGGAATCCTTTCTTCTGGCGCCACTCTTCCGCTCCGCCGGGAATGGTGACGTTGCCCTGGTGCATACCGTGTTCCAGGAGTACTTCGCGGCCCGCTGGCTGCGGACGGCAGTCGGGCGGGAGGAGGCGGCCCGCGCCCGTGAGCCGATTCTGACGGAACAGGTGCGGTCCTTTCTCGCTCATCTGGGCGCCGATCCGGTCGCATCGTCACCGCGAGCGGTGCCGCCCGCGACCTATCTGGTCGGGCCGAGCCACCGGCTGCTGATGCGCAGGATCGAACAGGAGGTTCTCTTCGACGAGTTTCCGGTGACTGTCCGGCGCTACAACGAGTTTCTCGCCGCGGTGGCAGCGCAGGGGTGCTCCCAGTGGGATCACCCGGACACGCCTCCCGACCACAGCCACGAGCCGTGGCGGGAACGCCTGCGCAATCCCGAGTACTACACGGACCCTCAGTACGAGGACTTTCCCGCCATCTGCGTGAGCTGGTGGAGTGCGTACGCCTTTGCCCGTTTCGAGGGAAAGCGGCTGCCTACCTGTGTGGAATGGGAGGTGGCCGCGCGCGGCACGGATGGACGGCTCTTTCCGTGGGGGGACGCGTTCGACCTGGCTGCGGCGAACTGCGCCGACTCGTGGAGTGGGCGGCCGTTGGTCACCTATGAGGTCTGGAAAGGCGAGATCGACGGTGGCCGTCTGCGGGAGTGCGCACCGATGTCCGTGCTCGACCATCCCGGCAACGTCTCACCATTTGGGATCAGGGGCATGGCCGGTAACGTCTGGGAATGGACATCGACGGTCTTCGGGGCGATTAATTCTGCGGCCGTCTGTGGAGGCTCCTACGACAACCCATACCGGGCTGTTCAGGCATCATCGAAGGCACTTTACGTGCGGCGCGGAAGCAGTAATGCCGTCGGTTTTCGCTGCGTTCGGGAGGGGCAGTGACCAGCACCGTTGAGCCGGAAAGAACCGTGGCCGGTCAACGATTCGGACGGACGACGGACAGGCAGCAGGTCGGCAGCGGGCCCCATCAGGTCACCGCGACCTACCTCGTCCGTGACGACATGACCGGTGAGACCTACGGCTTCGACTACAGCGACATCGTCACCGAAGGTTTCCGGACCATCATCATCGGGGAGCGTGTCCGCTTCGCGGTGGATCCGGATTCTGGTCGCGCCTGCTTTGTCATCAGGCTGGACCTGCCGGAGGTCGACGAATTCTACCGATAGGCTCAGGTGGGCGGCATTCACTCGCCGTGGTTCGCGCGGTGAGCATCGTCGGGCATCCGGACTGGTCTGAAGGGCCGCTTCCGCTCCGCCACCAGGAAGTGGAGGCCAACGCCGCGGCGAGACGGACGTATTTCAGCACGGCCTGTGGCCGCATCCTCTATGGAACAGCGGATCGACCGACGCGCTGGCATCGACTGATCAGCCTGGAGGACGGAGCAGGTCCCGTCTTCGGCGTCGAGCTGCTCCTGCCGTCACCGGACCGCCCGGATCGGGCGCTCGTCGTCTTCCACCTGACGGTCCCGGCCTATGACGGTGAGCTCCTGAGTATCCTACGGACGCTTGCCGGGCGCCGAGGCAGCGGTTCCAGGGCGCCGGACCTGGGCGCGTTGCTACCGGCATGGGCGAGTCTGACATCGTCGTCCCGCGCCTTCACGGTCGCGTTCTCGACCTTCGCGCAACACGAACTGTCGAGGCCGCCAGGCGCGGTTCAGCTTGACTCGTGGTCGACGGCGGATACCTGGCTATGGCATCTGGCCTCGCGGACGAATGGATCGGACTACCCCCCGGACCCTGATCACGCGGACCGGCTTCTCGCCGGCAGGGTGGTGCTGTCGGCGGACTGGCGCGGACTCGTCACGCGGGACGGGGCCGCCTTTCTGGGGCTGCGCCCCGACCAGGGCGACAGCGATCCGTTCTTCGGCTTCGCCCAGCTGTACACGCACACCACCTATCTGGACGCCATCGTGATCGGCATCGTCCAGAGCAGCAGTATCGTGGAAATGATCGACGAGGCGGCACGAGCCTTCGAGGCGGATGACCTGCCGCGCCATCTCAGCCGTCTGGAGGAGCGCGCGGCACGGTTCCGCACCATCTACTGGCTGCGCGATGCCAGCGTGCACGGACCGGCCAACGACATCCTCACGGCCTACCAGGAGCAGCATCATCTGTCGGCGAAGTTCGACGCCGTACTGACCGAGATCGTCGACCTCAACCGCATCGCGCAGGCGCAGGAGGGACAGTACGTCAGCGCGGCACTCGGCGTGCTCACTGTCGTAGGTCTGCCCTTCGGCGCCGCCTTCGCGGTACTGCAGGTTCTCGGCGCGGACTCACCGTGGTCCTTGCTCATCGCGATGGCCGCGGCGCTTGCCGGTTCCGGCGCCCTCCTGCTGACGCGTTTCGGCCGGCTGCTGATGCGATCTATGCGGCCGTCGCGGTAGAGGGGGGTAGAGGGGATGGCCGCGAGGGTGTCGCGCGTCGCGAGTTCTGTCGGCCGAGAAGTCGCGGGGCACGATGGTCGGCCCGTGGGCGTGGCCTGGAGGCCGGGTGAGGCGTCTCAGGCGTCGGGGAGGGGCGGTGGGGGGACGGCGCCGTGCATGGCGGTGAGGCCGCCGTCGGCGGGGGGGGTGACGCCGGTGATGTAGGAGGCGTCGGGGGAGGCGAGGAACCAGATGGCGGCGGCGTGTTCCTCGGCGAGGCCCCAGCGCTGCAGCGGGATGCGGCGGCTCGACGCCTCGACGAGGCCGGGAACGGCGCGGTGGCGGGCCATCAGCGCGGTGTCGGTGAGCCCGGGGGCGAGGGCGTTGACCCGGATGTTCTGGGCGGCGTGGTCGAGCGCGGCGGCGCGCACCAGGTTCACGACGGCGCCCTTGGACGCGTTGTACGCCCAGTTCCCCGGATCGGCCCCCAGCCCGGCGCTGGACGCCGTCACCACGATCGATCCGCCGCCGGCGGCCCGCAGCGCGGGGACGACGGACCGGATCCCGACCACGACACCCCGCACGTTCACGGCGAGGATCTCGTCGAACCGCTCGAGGGCGCCGTCGGCCTCCCATGGCAGGGTGCCGCCGATCCCGGCGTTGAGCACCGCCGCGTCCAGGCGTCCGAACCGTTCCAGGGCGGTCCTGACCATCGCGTCGCCGGTCCGTTCCCGGGAGACGTCCCCGACCACCGGCACGATCCGCGGGGACCCCTCGTCGCCGCTCTGCCCGTCGGCGGAGTCAGGGGCGGTGGCGAGGTCGGCGAGTCCGGCCTTGTCGATGTCGACGGCCACGACGCCGAATCCGCGGGCGGCGAACAGCGCGACGCACGCCCGCCCGATACCGGATGCCGCCCCGGTGATGACGACCGACGAGGTGACCACGGTGCCTCCGCGGGGCAGGGGCGGACACGAGTTCACCCGAGCATGGCCGACGACGACGACCAGCCGGCTCGCGATTCGTGACATCGCGGTGACGATTGCGTTCGATGGCGTCGTCCGACGGTACGCCTCCGTCCGGTGCGAGGCGCGACCGGACGGCGCTACGACCGGACGGCGCCAGCCGGGGGAGTGACGCGGTCCCGGCGGGTCAGGCGCGGGCGGTCGCGACGGCGCCGCTGGCGAGGAGCTGGTCGATCTCGGGCTGGGGAAGGCCGAGCTCGGCGAGGATCTCGACGCTGTGCTCGCCGAACGCCGGGGCGTGATGGCGCAGCTGGTAAGGCTGGCCCTGGACCAGGCCGGCCTCGGTCACGTAGGTGTACTCGCCGGCGACCGGGTGCACGGCGGTGTGGAAGGTGTCGCGGGAGAGCAGGTGTGGGTCGACGGCGGCCTCGGCGAGGGACCGGTAGGCCGGGCCCAGGGCGATGTCGTGCTCCGCGGCGAGCTCCACCCAAGCCGACAGCGGTCGGGTGCTGAAGATCCGCTGTAGCTCGCGGCGTAGCTCGGCCTGGTCGGCGCCGAAGTCGACGTTCGCGCTGCCCGTCGCCTTGTTGGCCGACAGCAGGTCCGGCCGGTCGACGGCGGTGCAGAAGTTCTTCCAGAACTTCGGCTCGATGCAGCAGAACAGCAGGTTCAGCCCGTCCTCGCACGCGTAGAACTGGTACAGCGCTCCGGTCATCTCGCCGCTGTCGGTGGCCGCGGGCATCGATGAGCGGTCGGTGATCCGCGCGTCGTTGAGCGCGTAGGTCGCGGCGATCCACGCCTGCGCGACGACGCCGTCGGCCCCCGAGATGTCGATGAAGGCACCCTCGCCGGTGCGCGCCCGCCGCACCAGGGCCGCGGCGACGTGATACGCCGCGTGGATCGCGCCGGCCGCCGTGCCCTCCCCGCCGGCCTCCATGCTTCCCATCGCGCCGCTGCCGGCGGCGAGGTGCAGGAACCCGTCGTCGCCCATGACCCGGGGGGTGGCGCCGGCCAGGGCGTTCATCATCTGGCCGTGGGTGGGGATCGGCGCGTACGGGCCGGTCGCTCCGAAACCGGTGTACTGGCAGTAGACGATGTCGGGCTTGCGCGCCTTCTGTGCCTCGTAGCCGACGCCGAGCTTCGCGCAGGCGTCGGCGGCGTTGCCGTCGACGAAGACGTCCGCGGTGTCGAGTAGCCGCCAGAACACCTCCCGGCCCGCGTCGGTGCGCAGGTCCAGGCCGATGCTGCGCTTGTTGCGGTTGATCTGGATGTGCGCCGGGCTGTAGCCGGGGGTGACCTGGCCGAGGAAGTGGCGCAGGTAGTCGCCGACGGGTGGGCCCTCGACCTTGATCACGTCGGCGCCGAGGTCGCCGAGGTGGGCGCCGACGGTGTCGCCGTTGAACAGCATCGCCGACTCGATGACCCGCACTCCCGCGAGCAACTCGCTCATGTCCGCCGTCCTCACCGGGCCAGGCCCGTCGTCGAACGCCTCGTACGCGGCGCCAACCAGCTGTGTTCGGTTGAAAAGTTATCTATTTCGCCTGGCTCGCGCCCGAGGTGTGGGGCGCCCATGACCCGGCGCGGGCCGGTGCGGCGCCACGGCGGCGTCGCTGACCCGCGGCAACCGCGCCAGCGTCTCGACCTTGACCACCTCGGCGCCGAGGTCGCAGAGCAGCCGAGCCGAGTAGGGCCCCGCGTCCGGGAATCCACCTGTTCCCGCCCCGTCTGTCATGTTATTCACACAGGTTAAATATCGGCGTGCGGGTAGTATCGGAACCACCTTCGCGTGCCACGAATTGCCCATCCGCGGGATGCGGGTCACCGGAGGGAATCGCCGGCCGCGTTTCTCCCGTCACACGCGCGGGGCGTGTCCTTGTTGATCGACGTCGTTCCGTCGAGTGCTGCCGTCATGCCCGTGCGACTCCGGCGATCCGGCGCTGTTGCAGGCGATCGTGTGCCGTCGCGGACAGGGTGGCGTGCCGTTCGTGGGGAGAGTTGTGCCGTTTGTGGGGAGAGTGAGGTCTGTTGTGGTGAGCATCGACGAGGCCCGTCTCGAGGTTGCCGCCCCTGCCGCGCAAGCGCGGCCGGCCGAGCGGCTGCGGGAACGGTGGGCGATCCGCGCCCTCGGCTCCGACCCGGGCCTCAACCGGTTCCGGATGGCGCTGCATTCCGTCATCACGATCGGCCTGATTCTGGTGGCCGAATGGCTGTTCGTCCGGGCGACCCACGCCTTGCAGATCCAGACCCACGGCGCGGCGCTGCCCCCCGCGAAGGCCGCGATGGTGGCCGCCGCCAACCACCAGTTCCTCGTCATCGCCATGCTGCTGGGCGCGATCATCGGCATGATCTCGACCTTCGCGATCATGGATCCGACGCCGCGCGGCCAGCTGGTGACCCTGCTGTTCCTGCCGCTCCCGATGGTCCCGATGCTCGCGGTCGGCATCGCCCTCGCCGACTACCGGCTGCCCTCGCTGATCCTGATCGTCGCGAGCCTCGGGGTGGGCACCTACTGCCGGCGGTTCGGCCCCCGCGGGTTCATCGGCGGCATGTTGCTGTTCATGGGCACGTTCATGGGTGACTTCATGGGCAAGGCCATCTCGCTGGGCGACCTCGGCTGGCTGTGCGCCGAGCTGGGCATCGGCCTTCTCGTCGCGGGAGTCGTCCGCTTCGGGCTGTTCTACCCACGTCCCGCGAAGGACCTGCGCCGCGCCCAGCGCTCCTACGCAGCCCGGGCCCGCCGGCTGGCGAAGCTGACCCTGGAGCTTCTCGACGATCCCGACCACGGCGAGCGCGGCGCCCAGCGCCTGCACCGCCAGCTCGTCCGTCTCAACGAGGCCGCCCTGATGATCGACGCCCAGCTCGGCGATCCGGCCGCGACGGCCGACGGCTCGTCGGGCCAGCTGCTGCACCAGCGGCTGTTCGACGTCGAGCTGGCACTGACGAACGTGGCCCGCTTCGCGCAGGCCATGACCCGCCTCGACCTGCCCGCCGACCAGCTCGCGGCGGCCCGCGGCGCCCTGCGGGGCATCGTCGACCGCGACCAGGCGGCCGCCGACGCCCAGGCCCGCGCCCTGCTCGACCTGCTGCGGACCGCCGACGTCGACGTCGACGCCGACGCCGTGGCCGACGCCCGGGACCGCACGGCCGTCGTCGTCGCGCACCGCTTCGCCGGGTCGGTACTCGCGCTGACCGAGGCGATGAGCCAGTGGCTCGCTCTCGGCTCGGCCAGCGAGCAGGAGCGGACGACGACCCTGTTCCAGCCGTCGGTGATGCTCTTCGGCGGCTTCCTGCCCGGCTCCGCGGCCGCCAGCGCCATGGCCTCGGTCGAAAGCGGCGACCACATCGCCGACCGCGCCCGCCTCAAGCCGTATGTGCGCGCCGCGATCCAGGTCGCGGTCGCGGTCGCGGGCGCCATCGCGCTCGGCGATCTGCTGTCGGGCCAGCGGTACTACTGGGCGGTGATCGCCGCGTTCATCACCTTCATGGGCGCGAACACCTCCGGCGAACAGATCCGCAAGGCGCTGTACCGGGTGGGCGGCACGCTGGTCGGCATCCTGATCGGCTCGGTGCTCGCGCACGCCGTCGGCCACGACGCGGCCCTGTCGATCACCGTCATCCTGGTGGCGCTGTTCCTCGGCTTCTACCTGATGCGGATCAACTACGCGTTCATGGTGGTCGGCATCACCGTGATGGTCTCCCAGCTCTACGTCCAGCTCGACGAGTTCTCGAACTCGCTGCTGCGGCTGCGTCTCGAGGAGACGGCGATCGGTGCCGGCGTCGCCATCGCGGTCGTCCTGCTGGTGTTCCCGCTGCGCACCCAGTGGGTTCTGCGGGTGGCCCTGCGCGGCTACGTGCGGTCCGTCGCGGTCCTCGTCGAACACGCCAGCGGCCGGCTGATCGGCGACCCTGCGTGCGGCGACACGGCGCTGCGGGCCGACGCCCGCGCCGTCGACGCCGCCTACCAGAGCCTCGTCGCCACCGCCGCGCCGATGCGCCGCGGCCCGCTCGGCGGCCTCGACGAACGGGTCACCGAGCTCATGCGCCTGGTCACCGCGTCCCGCGCCTACAGCCGCAACCTCGTCCACGACGTCGAGAAGGCCGGCCCGCTCGACCTCGACAGCCGCCGCGAGATCAAGGGCGCCACCGCGAGCCTGCACGAGTCGCTCGACGTCATCGCCGCCGCGATCAACGGCTCACGCGACGCGACGTACACCCGCTCCTCCGCCCTGTTCGACCGGGCCGAGCGCCGCAGTGAGCAGGAGGCCGGCGCCGTCCACGACGGCCAGCTCGCCCTACGCGACCTCAAGCTCATCGATGGCGCCATGGCCCGCCTCGCCGAGACGATGGGCCTGCGCATCGCCGACTACGACACCACTCCCGCCGCCGTCTGACAGCCGGCCAACGGGGCGACGACGGCACCCGCCGCCGCCTCGGCGACACGGAGGGGCGACACGGAGGAAGGTGCCTGCGCCGGCCCTTCCGTTGATCATAAACATTCCGTCGTTGTTATTGTTCCCATGTGATCACGGCGCGGAAGCGGCCTGCGAGTGTCCGATCGCGGTGGGCGGGGGTCTGAGGATCAGAGCGTTTGAGTGTGACGAATGCGGCGCGCCGAGAGCCGGTCATCCGAGAGTTTCGGTCACGGGCCGTCGGTTGTGTCAGGAGTGCGCCGACCGGCTGCTCGGAGCGGCGAGCGCTCGGCTGTCGGGCGGTGGGACAGGCGACGCGATCGCCACGGTCGGATGGTTCGAACGGATCCGTCGACGACGCTCCTCGAAGGGCGGGTAGACCGATCGACGGCTGGCCCGGGCACTGACCCGACCGTCCCCCTCAGGGGAAGTCCAGCCGGGGATGGCGGGCGAGTATCTCCTCCCGCGCGTCCGGCGGAAACTCCTCCGGTCGTCGTCCGGCGACGTCCCAGCTCGTGGCGACCTGGAGGAGGTGGGACTCGGGGTCGTCGGCCGCGGTCACGTCGTCGCGCATGTGCAGCCCGATGATCTCCGAGACCCGGGCGGACCGCTGCGCCGGCCAGCCGGCCGCTGTGCCGAACACCCAGGCCAGATGCCCTCCCGCCTCCTCGAACGGCAGCCGGTGGTTGTCGAACGGCTCCGTCAGTCCGAGGTCGTGGAGCAGCGCCGCGATGTAGTACAGCTCGTCGTCGAAGGCGATGCCGTGCGCCGCGCCGTATCTCACGCCCCACAGGTAACGCTCACTGGAGGTCTGCTGGCGCGGTGTCGACGCGCGGGGTGAGCGGCTCGCCGCGGCGGCGGGCCAGGGCCCAGCGGGTGCCCGAGTGCAGGCCGCGCAGGGTGCGGCGGACCGCCGGGACCTGGGTCGCCCGGTGCATCGGCTGACGCCACGGCGGCTGGCGACCGTGCCGGCCCGCCATCGCGTAGGCGAACGACACGGCGTCCTGATCAAGGTACTGGTCGGCCCGCTCGAACCAGGCCATGCTCGTGCGGGCCGCCGCCTGCATCGGCCGCAGCGCCCGGTGGCCCCTGCCGTCGAACTCGCGCAGCGCTGACGGGACATCGTTCGCGTGCTCGTCCAGGATCCGCGCGAGCATAGCCGCGTCGACGATCGCCAGCGCCGTGCCGGAGCCCAGGGTGAAGTGCGTGGTGTGGGCGGCGTCGCCGATCAGGACCACGTTGTCGTGGTACCAGTGCTGGTTGGTGACATCGACGAAGCGCTGCCAGCGTGCGGGGCCACCGCCGTCCTGGCCGTGCGGCCGGTCCTCGGCCTGCCCCTGCGCCTGGCTGATCAGCGCGTGGCCGTCCAACGGTCCGGCGAAGATCTTCTCCAGGGTCCGGAGCGTCTCCTCGTCGCCGCGGGCGTCGAAGCCGAGACCCTGCCACGTCCGTTCGGCGCACTCGACGATGAAGGTGCTGAGCCCGGCGTTCGACGGGTAGGCGTGGCACCAGATCCAACCGGCCGGGGTCGGCTCGAACGCGAAGGTGAAACTGTCGGAGAACCGGTCCGTGCCGAGCCAGAGGTAGGGGTTGGTGCCCCTCGTGGTGCTGGTGCCGAACAGGTCGCCGGCGTCCTGGCGGATCCGGCTGTTCGCACCGTCGGCAGCCACGATCAGATCCGCGTCGGCGTAGGGGTCGAGATCGTCGACCTCCTGCTGATAGACGACCCGGACGTCGAGCTCGGCCGCGCGGTCGGCGAGAACGCGCAGCAGCTCGGCCCGCTGGACGCTGAAGCCGTAGCCGGTGAGATGGGCCACCCCCGACCCACCCAGGCTGATGCGCTGCTCCTGCCAGAGGGCGGACCTGGCCCGGATCGCCCGGGCGCTGCGCGGGTCCGTGCCGAAGAAGACATCGAGCAGGTTGTCCCAGTAGACGACGCCCCAGCCGTACGTCGCGCCCGGCGGGTTGCGTTCGAGCACGGTGATCTCGTCACCCGGATGGCGCAGCTTCGCCGAGATGGCGAAGTAGAACCCAGCCGGTCCGCCGCCGACGCAGACAATCCTCATCGCACCCGCCCTCGTGATCGTGGCTGAAGCCCGCCCGCCCGCGTTGATGGACCCTCGAGACGGGGCATGGCGACGGCCGATCGATCGTCGGCTCGTCGCCACGCTGTTGCTCCTGGACAGCCCGCCTGGCGGGCCTAGGACCGAGGAAGCTGTGAACCATTGGAACTGTGCGCCTGGTGCCCGGGGCTACCAGCCCCAGCCGCCCCAGCCACCCCATC
>NZ_FZMO01000222.1 GCF_900197875.1 Frankia canadensis
CCCCACACCCCCTCAACACCCCGCGTCACCCCACCGAAACCACTCCGCCATCTGCCGCGCGCGATGCCCACAGTGTCCGTGGTATAAACCGCTCGAAATAGGTAAAAAGGTCTCGTGCCGGACAGGCGAAATCCCCGGTACCAGACGCGGGACCGACACCTGTGAGGGAGACATCACCCCGTCGAGGCATCATCGCCGGGGCGGTTCACGGCATGTTTCCTTGACCACCGTGGCCTACG
Organism: Frankia canadensis; assembly: GCF_900197875.1. Lineage (GTDB taxonomy): Bacteria > Actinomycetota > Actinomycetes > Frankiales > Frankiaceae > Frankia > Frankia canadensis. Next base: position 240 of record NZ_FZMO01000222.1, read on the forward strand.
CACCCTCCACGGATGTCACACTCGGGAGGGACGGACCGCTCCACGGGACCGGACCCAAGGGACGAGGCCCCACCAGGCCCGGCTCCGCTCAGCCCGACGCCCAGCCCGGCGTCGTGGCCCGACGATCGACACCCGGAGGGGGGCCCACTGGTGGTGACCGACCCAGGTCTGCTCCACTGGCGTGACCCGGTGGCCGACATCGGTCATCTCACCACCATCGCCGACCGGGTCCGGGAGTCGGTCGAGACGGTCATCGACGGCAAGGTCGACGCGATCAACACCGCGCTCGTCGTGCTGCTCTCCGAGGGCCATCTGCTCATCGAGGACGTGCCGGGCGTCGGCAAGACCATGCTCGCCAAGGCGCTGGCCCGCTCCATCGACGCCCGGGTGCGCCGCATCCAGTTCACCCCGGACCTGCTCCCCAGCGACGTCACCGGTGTCAGCGTCTACAACCAGGGCACCCGGGACTTCGAGTTCCGCCCCGGCCCGGTGTTCGCGAACATCGTCGTCGGCGACGAGATCAACCGGGCCGAGCCCAAGGCGCAGTCGGCGCTGCTGGAGTGCATGGAGGAGCACCAGGTCACGGTCGACGGGGTGACCTACCGCCTCGAGTCGCCGTTCATGGTCATCGCCACCCAGAACCCGGTGGAGATGGAGGGCACCCGGGCGCTGCCCGAGGCCCAGCGTGACCGGTTCACCGCGCGGATCTCGATGGGCTACCCGTCGCCCGCCGCCGAGATGGCGATGCTCGACAGCCACGGCAACGCCAACCCGCTGTCGGGCATCTCCCCGGTCACCGACGCGGCGGAGATCGCCGGCCTCATCTCGCTGGTACGTACCGTGCACGTCTCCCCCGAGGTGCGCCAGTACATCGTCGACCTGGTCGGCGGCACCCGGACCCATCCCGACATCGCGCTGGGCGCCTCCCCGCGCGCGGCGCTGCACCTCATCCGGGCCGCGCGGGCGCGGGCGGCGCTCGAACAGCGGGCCTTCGTGCTGCCCGACGACGTCCAGGAGATGGCCGTCCCGGTCATGGCCCACCGCCTGCTGCTGCACCCGGAGATCATGCTGTCCGGGGAGCCGACCACCGACCTCGCCGCCCGCATCCTCACCGACGTCCTGCACCGGATCCCGATCCCGCGGCCCGGCGGGGCACGCCCGCTCCGGCACGGCCGTTAGAGATCGGTGTGCGGGATTTCGTCGCGGCGCTGCGTGGGCTGACGATCCGCGGCCGGTCGTTCCTGGCCGCCGGGGCCGCCTGCGCCGTGTCCGCGCTGGTCCTGGGCGAGCAGGATCTGCTGCGGATCGGGCTGCTGATCGCCGGCCTGCCGGTCCTGGCGGCCGCGGTCGTCTCCCGGACCCGCTATCGGCTGTCCTGCACCCGGCGGCTGGAGCCGCGCCGGGTCACCGCTGGTGACCGCGTCAGCGTGCGCATCCAGCTGGAGAACGTCAGCCGCTCGCCGTCGTCCGTGCTGCTGGTGGAGGACACCGCGGGCGCCGGCCTCGGCGGCGGCGCCCGGTTCGTGCTCGACCGGATCGAGCCGGGCGGGCGGCGCGACCTGTCCTACGCGCTGCGTGCCACGGCCCGCGGCCGCTACCAGATCGGCCCGATGGCGATCCGCATCGGTGACCCGTTCGGCCTGTGCGAGGTGTCGCGCAGCTTCCGCAGCCTGGACGAGCTGATCGTCGCCCCGGCGATCGAGCGGCTGCCGGCGACCCGCCCCCGCGGGTCGGCCAGCCTCAACGCCGACCAGCGCCGGGTCAGCGGCCTCGTCGGCGTGGACGAGACCACCACCCGCCCCTACCGCTCCGGCGACGACCTGCGCAAGGTGCACTGGAAGACGACCGCCCGCTCCGGTGAGCTGATGGTCCGCCGCGAGGAGCACCCGCAGACCAGCGCGGCCTCGATCCTGCTCGACACCCGGGCGCTGGCCTGGCCCGGTGGGCCGGGGGCGGACGCGTTCGAATGGGCGGTCAGCGCCGTCGGCGCGGTCGGGCTGCATCTGGTCCGCGGCGGGTACAAGGTGCGCCTGGTCACCGACCGCGGCCCGGTCACCTCCATCGCCGGCACGACCGTGGGCGGCCTGCTCGACGAACTGTCCGTGCTGCTGCCGGCGGACGTCCCCTCGTTACAGCCGGCGCTCACCGCGCTGCGCCGGCCCGCCGGCGGCGGGGACGCGGGTGGGATGGTCGTCGCGGTGCTCGGGCGGGCCGAGGCGGGCCTGACGAGCGCCCTCATCGGGCTGCGCGGGTCCGGCGCCCCCGCGGTCGCCATCCTCGTCGACATCACCACCTGGGGCGACGCGCCGCCGAGCGCGGCCACCGACCTCGCCGCGGCCCGCACCGCGCTGGCCCGGGCCGGCTGGGCGGTCGTGATCGCCCAGCAGGGCACGAGCCTTGCCACGGTCTGGCCGCGGGTGGCGGCCATGGCCGGGCGCGCCGGCGCCGCCGGTCCCGCCGCCGCGGCCCGCGCCACCGCCGGCGCCGGCGCCGAGTTCGGGCGGGGGGGCGGATGAACACCCGGTTGGTGCCCACCACCGTGGCGACGATCGCCTGCCTGCTGTCCACCAGTGCCCTGTCCCGGCTGTTCGACGGGACGGCCTGGTGGTTCGTGCCGGTGCTGATCGCCGTCGTCGTCGCCGTCGGGACCGCGACGGCCGGCCGGCTGTTGCGGCTGCCGACCGCCGCCGGCCTGCTGCTCAGCCTCGCCGGCCTGCTCGTCGTGGTGACCGTGCTGTGCGCGCGCAGCACGGCGCTGTTCGGGGTGGTGCCGACCAGCGGGACGGTGCGCACGCTGCGGGAGCTCATCTCCGCCGGCAGCTCGGACATCTCCCGGCTGGCCACGCCGGTGCCGCACCGCCCCGGCGTGGTCGTGCTGACCGTCACCGGCATCTACCTCACGGCGATGCTCGTCGACCTGATCGTGGTGACGCTCGACCGCCCGACATTCGGCGGCCTGCCGCTGCTCGCCCTGTACGCGGTGTCGGCGGCGATCCTGCCCGGCGGCGTGGGGCCGGTGCCGTTTCTGCTGGGCGCGGTGAGCTTCATCGCCCTGCTGATGCTCGACGGCCGGCTCGCCTTCGGCCGCTGGGGCCGCACCGTGTCCGACGGGGCCGAGCGGCGCGAGGGCGAGGCGTTCGGCGGCCGAGTGACGGTGAACGCCCTCGGCGTCGCGCTCGCCGCGCTCGTCGTCGCGGTCACGGTGCCGATGGGCGTGCCGTCGCTGGACGGCGAGGGCCTCGTGTCCCGCAAGGGCGGCTACGGCGCCGGGGACGGCCCGAGCTCGGCGAGCGTCGTGCAGCCGATCGTCTCGGTCAGCCAGCAGCTGCACGCCAGCAACGAGGTGCCGTTGCTGAACGTGCGCGAGGACACTCCCCACTACCTTCGGCTGACCGCGCTGGAGAACTTCGACGGGCAGCTGTTCACCCTGCGGGCGCTCAACGCGACCCGGGACAACCGCATCAGCGAGGGCCTGCCCAAGCCGCGCCTCGGCGGCGGCACCGTCACGACCAGCGCGTCCATCTCGGTGACCAGCCGCTTCAACGAGCTCTACCTGCCCGTCCCCGGTGTCCCGACGAGGGTCAGGGGCCTGGTCGGCGACTGGCGGCTCGCCACCCCGACCGGCACGATCTTCTCCACCCGTACCTCCACCTCGGGGGCGAAATACCAGGTCGACGCGGTCGTACCGAACCCGACCCGGCAGGAGCTGCAGGCATCCAGCGGGCCGGTCCCCGACGAGCTCGCCGTCGACACCGCGCTGCCCGCCGACCTCGACCCGCGGCTGCGCCAGCTCGTCGCCACCGTCACCCGCGGCGCCCGCACCCCGTACGAGAAGATCTACGCGATCCAGGAGTACCTGCGCGGCCCGCTGTTCACCTACGATCTGCGCGGCGCGCCGACCACCCAGGAAGGCGCCCTCTCCGAGTTCCTGTTCGACACCCGCACCGGGTACTGCGAGCAGTTCGCCTCGGCGATGACGGTGATGGTCCGGATGCTCGGCGCCGCCGCCCGCGTCGCGATCGGGTTCGTGCCCGGCGAGCGGCAGGCCGACGGCAGCTACCTCGTCACGAACCGGCAGGCACACGCCTGGCCGGAGGTGTGGTTCCCGAACGTCGGCTGGGTGAGCTTCGAGCCGACCCGCCGGGCCGACGGGGCGACCACCGCGCCCTCGTATGCCCCCGCCGGGGTGGACGACCCCGACGGCGCGGCCGCCTCCCAGGGGCCCGAGCTGCCGGCCACCCCCCAGCCGGACCCGGCGGGTGGCCCGGTTCCCGTGCCCAGCGCGGCGCCCACCCCCAGCGCCGCCGCGGGCTCCTCGGCCCCGCAGGCCGGCAAGCCGGCCTCCGCGGCGCCCGGGGGCCTGCCGATGTGGGTGTTCGCGCTGCTGGTGGCGACGCCCTTCCTGCTGCTCGGGCTGGCCACGCCCGCGATCATCCGGGTCCGGCGCCGCCGCGCCCGGCTGCGGCCCGGGCGCCACGGCCCCGGGGCGGTGGCGGGCGGCGACCCCGGCGGGACCAGCGGCGATGATCAGGCGGGGGCCGTCGCCCAGGTGCACGAGGCCTGGGCCGAGCTGCTCGACGTCGCCGCGGACCTCGGGGTGACCATTCGGACGAGCGACTCGCCCCGAGCCGGCGTCGCCCGGCTGACCGCGTACCTGGACGCCGAGCCGCCGGGCGCCGACCGCCCGGCGGCTCGCGGCGCCGAGAACGACGGCCCGGAGGCCGGCGGGGACGGCGGCGCGTCGCCGACGTACCAGCCGGTGCGCGAGGCGTTCGGTCGGCTTGCCGCCGCGGAGGAGCGGGCCCGCTACGCACCGCCGGAGCTGGCCAGCCCGCCCCCGCCCGCCGAGGTGGCCAGGGACGTGGAGCTCGTCGCCGGGACGCTGTGGTCGGTCGCCCCCCGCGGGCGACGGATCATGGCCCGCCTCGTGCCGCCGTCGGTCTTCCGCCGCGGGGAACCAGGCGCGGCCGATGCCGTGACCGCCGTCGGTACCTCCCGGAGCACCGACCGTCACCGCTGGCTGCCCGTGGGCGGCCGCCGCACGTCAGTGGACGCCACCAACCGCCCGCCGAGCCTGTATCCCCCGGCGGAGCCCCGCTCGACGCGCCTCCGCCATCCGGGCAGCCAGAACGGCTCGTCCACCGGCACCCACCCGGACCACGCGCGCCCCGCCCTGTCCCAGTCCGGCCCGCGGGGTTCAGAGCCCTAGAGCCCGGCGGGGATCAGAGCCCCAGGCCACGCGTGGAACTGTGATCTTCCCGGCCCCTCGGCCCCGCGCATCCCGGCCAACGCCGGCACAGCGCCGGCCGCTGCGCTCAGGGGCGGTCTTCCCAGCGCCGCCGCCACCGCTCCTCGACCCGCTCCATGAACGGCGTTCTCGTCCGCGGGCGGGATCTGCCCGTGCGGGACCGCCCGCCCGGGCGGCGGCCGCCCACGTCCCGTCCGCTGATCCGGCGCAGGTCCGCGGCTCCTCGCAGCGCCGCGAACAACATCATCAGGAATCCGAGGATGCCCAGGATCACCGTCAGCGGCACCTGGTTGAGGACCACGCCGACGACCAGGACCACGAGCCCGAGCAGGAAGACGAACGCGCTGCGGAGCACACGTCGCCTCAGATAGGTGCGAGGGTCCGTCGACCGGACGGCACTGGCGAACTTCGGATCATCCTCGACGAGAGCGCGCTCGATCTGCTCCAGAAGGCGCTGCTCGTTCTCCGAGAGCGGCATCGACGCTCCTCCCACGACCGCAGGCCCGCAGGGACGGGCCTGACAACCAAGAATAGGCGTGCACGGGCAGGCGCGGTAGGCAACCCGTCATGCCGGTTGGAACCACGTCATTCCCCTCACCACCCCGCACCTGCCGTCCCGCGTGACGCGCCACCCCAAACGCCGGCGCGCCCCCGGTACCCCTCCTCTCCCGATGCCCGCCGCCACGCCGTTCATGCC
>NZ_FZMO01000520.1 GCF_900197875.1 Frankia canadensis
AGGAGGGCAGGCCGTCGGATTCGAAGATGATCGTCCACTTGTCGTGGTGGACCTGCCGATGGTGCTGTCCGCAGAGCAGGACCATGCTCGACAGTGCGGTGACTCCGTCGTTCTCCCACTCCGGCGCGTGGTGGCATTCACACCAGCTGGGTGGGCGGTCGCAGGACGGGAACGCGCATCCGCGGTCGCGGGCGACGAGGGCGCGGCGAATGGCGGGGGTGGCAGTGCGGCTGGCGCGGCCGACGTCGATGGGGACGCCCTCCGCGTCGAGGATGATCCTCGTGATCTCGGCGTCGCAGGTCAGGCGGCTGAGCACCCCGCGGGGCAGCGGCAGCCCCCACTCCGTGGTGGCCGGGTCGAGGCCGCTGCCCACGAGGGCACTCCAAGGCACCAGCACAGTCAGGTGCGGGCGCACCCCACCGGAGATCGGCACGGCCGCGCCGCTGAGGAGCCGGGTGGCGAGGTCGATGAGGGCGTCGGCCTGGCGGCGCCGGGGGCTGCGGGGGTCGGGGATGCCG
>NZ_FZMO01000223.1 GCF_900197875.1 Frankia canadensis
GTTGTGGGCGGGTGGGGGGTGAGCAGGCGGGTGCCGTCGGGGAGGTTGCCGGTGGCGGAGGCGTCGCGGAGGTACTCCCACAGGGCGCGTTGGAGTTCGACGGCGGCGCGGGTGGGCTCGACGTCGCGGCGACGCGCCAGGCCGATGGTGCGTTGCAGGCCGGGGGGCACGAACGGGGTGACGCGCATACCCAGACGGCGGGCCACCATGCTGGGAATGACGGCACTTCCGAGGCCGGCGGTGACGAAGCCGAGGACGGCGTCCATCTCGCCGCCCTCGATGGCGAACGTCGGCTCGAAGCCGGCCTCGCGGCAGGCTCCGACCGTCGCCTCGCGCAGGTCGTAGCCGCGGCGGAACATCACCAGCGGATGGTCACGCAGGTCGGGGACGGCCAGCGGACGGCCGGTGACCACCGGCGGCTCGTCCAGGGAGGAGACGAGGACGAGGCTCTCCCGGATCAGGGGGGAGGTCGCGAGGGCGGGGTCGGAGCTGTGCAGCGGCAGGATGATCAGCGCGAGGTCGAGGCCGCCGCCGGCGAGGTCGCGGACCAGGTCGCGGGAGCCGCCCTCCTCGACGAGCAGGCGGATGCCGGGGTAGCGCTGGTGGAACAGGCGCAGCACGTCGGGCAGGAAGCCGGTACACAGGCTGGGGGTGGCGCCGAGACGGACCGTGCCGTGGCGCAGGTCGAGCAGCTCGGTGACACGCTGGCGGGCCGTCTCCGTGTCGGCGAGGATACGGCGGGCGAGCGGCAGCAGGGTCTCGCCGGCGGCGGTCAGGCTGATGTTGCCGCGGGCCCGGTTGAACAGTGGTGCTCCCAACTCCTGTTCGAGCGCCCGGACCTGTTGGGACAACGAGGGTTGCGCCACATGCATCCGCTGCGCGGCCCGGGTGAAATGCCGGGTCTCCGCGACGGCGACGAAATAGGCGAGCTGGTGGAGCTGCACGCCCGCCAGCGTAGACCTCCATAGGGGTCGGCTATGGAGTCCAGCCTTATCATGTCTTGGACCACTGGACAGCGTGGTTCTAGGGTGCGTGCGTGGCTGTAACAACCCCAACGCGACCGGCGCCCGCCGCGCGCCCCCCGCGCCCCAAGCGGTCCTCCTCCGCCCCGTTGAACTTCTGGCGTTCAACGATCGGCAAGAAGACCGTGATGGCCGTCACGGGCGCACTCATGCTGCTGTTCCTGATCGTGCACATGCTCGGCAACCTGAAGATCTTCTTCGGCCCGACCGACTTCGACCACTACGCCCACTGGCTGCGCACGATCGGGGAACCGGTCCTGCACGGAGCATGGTTTCTGTGGATTATGCGGGTCGGCCTGGGTCTGGCGGTGATCCTGCACGTCGTCTCCGCGTACCAGCTCAGCCGGCGTGACCTGAAGGCGCGGCCGACCAAGTACGTCCACCACCAACGGGCCAGAGCCAGCTACGCGACGCACATCATGCGTTACGGCGGCATCACCCTGGCGCTGTTCATCGTTTACCACCTCCTGGACTTCACGACCCTCACCCTCAACCGGCACGGGGTCGAAGGCGCGGCCTACGACAACGTCGTGTCGAGTTTCAGTGTGTGGTGGGTCACTGTCATCTACATCGTCGCCATGCTCAGCCTGGGACTCCACATCCAGCACGGTTTCTGGAGCGCCGCCCAGACGCTCGGGGTGAACCGGCCGAGCCGCGACCGAGCACTCAAGGCGACCGCGACGACACTCGCCGTTCTCCTCACGGCCGGATTCATCGTGGTTCCGGTGGCGGTCCTCGCCGGGCTCGTGGACTGAAGACGCGAAGAAGGCTGACATGACGTTCTACAAAATCGGCGACGACATCGCCGACACCACCGCGCCGGACGTCCCGATCGAGCAGCGCTGGGACAAGCGCCGCTTCGACGCCAAGCTCGTCAACCCGGCGAACCGCCGCCGCCACTCCGTGATCGTCGTCGGCACGGGCCTCGCCGGCGGCGCGGCTGGGGCGACCCTGGCCGAGCAGGGCTACCGTGTCATCCAGTTCTGCTACCAGGACTCGCCGCGGCGCGCGCACTCGATCGCCGCCCAGGGCGGCATCAACGCGGCGAAGAACTACCGCAACGACGGTGACTCGGTCTACCGGCTGTTCTACGACACGGTGAAGGGCGGCGACTTCCGCGCGCGGGAGTCCAACGTCTACCGGCTGGCGCAGACGTCGACGCAGATCATCGACCAGTGCGTCGCGCAGGGCGTGCCGTTCGCCCGCGAGTACGGCGGTCTGCTCGACACCCGCTCGTTCGGCGGTGTGCAGGTCGCGCGGACGTTCTACGCCCGCGGCCAGACGGGCCAGCAGCTGCTGATCGGCGCCTACCAGGCGCTGTCGCGGCAGATCGACGCCGGCAACGTGGAGATGCACGCCCGCACCGAGATGCTCGACCTGATCGTGATCGACGGCCGCGCCCGCGGCATCGTCGCCCGCGACCTGATCACCGGGCAGGTCTCCACCTACCTGGCCGACGCGGTCGTGCTCGCCACCGGCGGCTACGGCAACGTCTTCTACCTGTCGACGAACGCCAAGAACTCCAACGCGAGCGCGATCTGGCGGGCGCACCGGCGCGGCGCGTACTTCGCCAACCCGTGCTACACGCAGATCCACCCGACCTGCATCCCGCGTTCCGGCGACTACCAGGGCAAGCTCACCCTGATGAGCGAGTCGCTGCGCAACGACGGCCGGATCTGGGTGCCGAAGAACCCCGGCGACACCCGCTCCCCGGACCAGATCCCCGAGGCGGAGCGCGACTACTACCTCGAGCGCATCTACCCGGGCTTCGGCAACCTGGTCCCCCGCGACATCGCCTCGCGCGCCGCGAAGAACCAGTGCGACCTCGGCCGCGGCGTCGGGCCCGGGGGCCTGGGCGTCTACCTCGACTTCGCCGACGCCATCCGCCGGATGGGCGAGGACAAGGTCCGCGAGAAGTACGGCAACCTGTTCGAGATGTACGACCGCATCACCGGCGAGGACCCGTACAAGGTCCCGATGCGGATCTACCCGGCCGTCCACTACACGATGGGCGGCCTGTGGGTGGACTACGACCTGCAGAGCACCATCCCGGGCTGCTTCGTCGTCGGTGAGGCGAACTTCTCCGACCACGGCGCCAACCGCCTCGGCGCCAGCGCCCTGATGCAGGGTCTGGCCGACGGCTACTTCGTGCTGCCGCCGATGCTCGGCAACTACATCGCGTCCACCAAGCTCGAGAAGGTGGACGCCAGCCACCCGGCCGTGGTCGACACGGTCAACGAGGCGACCGGCCGGCTCACCAGGCTGCTCTCGATCGACGGCGAGCGGACGGTGGACTCGTTCCACCGCGAGCTCGGCGAGATCATGTGGGAGGAGTGCGGCATGGCCCGCAGCGAGGACGGCCTGCGCAAGGCGCTCGGCCGGCTGCCGGAGCTGCGTGAGGAGTTCTGGCGCTCGGTGAAGGTGCCCGGCACCGGTGACCAGCTCAACCAGAGCCTCGAGCGGGCCAACCGGGTGTCGGACTTCCTCGAGCTCGGCGAGCTCATGTGCGTCGACGCGCTGCATCGCGAGGAGTCCTGCGGCGGCCACTTCCGGGTCGAGAGCCAGACCCCGGACGGCGAGGCCCGCCGCGACGACGACCGGTTCGCCTACGCCGGCGCGTGGGAGTTCGGCGGCACCGGCACCGGCGACCAGCCGATCCTGCACAAGGAGCCGCTGAACTTCGACTACGTCCACCTAGCACAGCGCAACTACGCGTGAGAAGGAGCCGACGGTGAAGCTCACCCTGCGGATCTGGCGCCAGGCCAGCCCGGACGAGCCGGGGCGCATGGTGGCCTACGAGGTGCCCGACGCCAACCCGGACATGTCCTTCCTCGAACTGCTCGACGTGCTCAACGAGCGGCTCACCCTGGAGGGCGACGACCCGGTGTCCTTCGACCACGACTGCCGGGAGGGCATCTGCGGAGCCTGCGGCGTGGTCATCAACGGGCAGGCGCACGGCCCGCGCGAGCGGACCACCACCTGCCAGCTGCACATCCGCGAGTTCAACGACGGTGACGTGATCGACGTCGAGCCCTGGCGCTCGGTCGCGTTCGGCGTCATCAAGGACCTGATGGTGGACCGGTCGGGCCTCGACCGGATCATCCAGGCCGGCGGCTACATCAGCGCCCCGACGGGCAGCGCCCCCGAGGCGCACTCCACGCCGGTGCCGAAGCCGATCGCGGACACGGCGTTCGACAACGCCACCTGCATCGGCTGCGGCGCGTGCGTCGCGGCCTGCCCGAACGGCTCATCGATGCTGTTCACCTCGGCGAAGGTGGCGCATCTCAACAGCCTGCCGCAGGGCGCGCCGGAGCGGGCGGAACGCGTGCTCAACCTCGTCGAGGCCATGGACGCCGAGGGCTTCGGCGGCTGCACCAACACCGGCGAGTGCACGGTGGCCTGTCCGAAGGGCATCCCGATGGACAGCATCGCCACACTCAACCGCGAGTACCTGCGGGCCTCGCTCGGCCGCAAGTAACACCCGCTCCACCGTGGCGCCGGTCGGTGCCGGCTCGCCGCCCGGATCTCGGGCGAGCCGGCACCGACTGGCGGACAATCATGCCGATGGACAATCGGACGCGGGCCGTTCCCGATCACGTGGCCGTCGTCGGCGGCGGGATGGTCGGGCTGTGTGTGGCCTGGTTCCTGCAGGACCACGGCGTACGCGTCACGGTCTTCGACCGGGACCGGCTGACCCGTGGCGCGGATCCCGCCGGCGCCGGCTCCTCCTGGGGCAACGCCGGCTGGCTCACCCCCTCCCTGACCACCCCGCTGCCCGACCCGGCGGTGCTGCGCTACGGCCTGCGGGTGCTGTGGCGGTCGGACTCCCCGGTGTACGTGCCACCGGTCGCCGACATGGCGCTCGCCCGTTTCGTCGCCGGCTTCGTCCGGCACAGCACCCAGCGCCACTGGCAGGCGGCGATGCGGGCGCTCGCACCCCTCACCCGCAGCGCGCTCGGCGCCTTCGACGACCTCGCCGCCGGCGGGGTGAGCGCGCCGACCCGCGCAGCGGCACCGCTGCTCGCCGGCTACCAGCGGCGCGCCGACCTCGACGTGCTGCTCGCCGAACTCGCCGAGGTGCGCGCGGCCGGGCAGCGGGCCGACGTCGACGTGCTCGATCCCGTCACCGCGCGCGACCTCGAACCCCTGCTCGGCGAGAACGTCCGCTACGTCGTGGCGCTGCACGGGCAGCGGTTCACCGATCCCGGGCGCTTCGTCGCCGCGCTCGCCGACAGCGTGCGCGAACGCGGCGGCGTCCTGCACGAGTCGACGGCGGTCGACGCGCTGCGCCCCGCCGCCGAGCACGTCGAGGTGGACACCTCACCCGCGTCCGCCGCCTGCGCGGTCGACGCGGTGGTGCTGGCCACCGGCGCCTGGCTGCCCCGGCTGGGTGGGCCGTTCGGGATCCGCCGGCCGGTGCAGGCCGGCCGCGGCTACAGCTTCCACGTCGCGACCCCGCAGCCGCCGAGCGGGCCGATCTACTTCCCCGCCTCCCGGGTGGCCTGCACGCCGATCGGCGCCGGGCTGCGGGTCGCGGGAATGATGGAGTTCCGCGCGCCGGACGCCCCGCTCGATCCGCGGCGGATCCAGGCGGTGGTGACGGCGACCCGCGGCCTGCTGCGCGGGGTGGACCTCGACCGGCGTACCCACGAGTGGGTCGGGCCCAGGCCCTGCACACCGGACGGCCTGCCGCTGGTCGGTCGGACGTCGTCGCCGCGCGTCTTCGCCGCCGGCGGCCACGGCATGTGGGGAATCACGCTGGGCCCGGTCACCGGCCGCCTGCTCGCGGACGCGATCGTCACCGGCCGTGCCGTCCCCGAGCTCGCCCCCTTCGACCCGCTGCGCTGACAGGAACCCGGCGCTGAGCGGGCGCCCACGCCAGGATGGCCGCCCCCGCGCGGGTGGGGGCGGCCGGGTCGGCCTCCGCCGGTGGCCGCGGCTTGGCGGCGGACGGCCCGGCGGGACCGATGGTCGTGCGCTGTTTCCTGTGGAGTGCGCTGTTTCCTGTGGAGTGCGATGCACCCGCACCGCCGCGGGCGCGTGGCCAGCGGCGATGCGGGGAGAACCGAACCGATCAGGCCCCGAACCGATCAGGCCTCGGTCCGCGTGGCGGTGGCGGTCGTCATCGCGGCGACCCGGCGGCGGCGGGCGGCCACCCGCAGCAGCGCTCCGCCACCGAGCAGGGCGAGGGCGATCGAGGCCATCGCACCGGTCTCGACACCGGTGAACGGCAGTGCCCCGCCCCCCGGTGCCGCCGCGCCGCCGGCGCCCACCCCGCCGCCGCCGCCGACGACACCGACGCCGACGCCGGCGACGACGCAGGGCACGCCGTCGTGGCCGTCCCTACGGTCCTTGTCGTCCCGGTCCTTGTCGCCGAACAGGCCGTCCTTGTCGTCCCGGTCCTTGTCGTCCCGGAAGCCGTCCTTTCCGTCCCGGAAGCCGTCCTTGTCGTCCCGGAAGCCGTCCTTGTCGTCCCGGAAGCCGTCCTTGCCGTCGTGGAAGCCGTCCTTGCCGTCGTGGCCGTCCTTGAAGCGGTCCCCGTCGGACAGCTCGTCGGCCCGGGCCTCCCGGAAGCCGTCCTTGCCGTCCCGGAAGCCATCCTTGCCGTCCCGGAAGCCGTCCTTGCCGTCCCTGAAGCGGTCCTTGTCCCCGAAGCCGTCCCCGAAGCAGCCGTCGCGGTCGTCGCGGTCCTTGCCGTCGTGGCCGATCCAGTCGCCGATCCAGCTGCCGATCCAGCCCGGGTCGAAGGGCAGGCCCTCGATGCCGTGCTGGCCGAATCCGACGACCAGGACGTCGGCGTTGACGATGCGGGTACCCGCGGCCTGGGCCGGCGGCGGGTCGAGGGCTGCCGCCAGACCGACGTTGATCGGCGGCACGACCGGGCCGACCTCGCCGGTCCCGGCGTCGGGAGCACCGGCATCCGTCAGTCCCTCGGGCTCAGCGATCTGCGGACCACCCGGTCCACCGGGACCGCCCGGCCCACCAGGACCACCCGGTCCACCAGGGCCGCCGGGACCACCGGGGCCACCCGGACCGCCCGGGCCCCAGGGGCCGCCGTGCGGCGGGAAGATCGGCCTGCCATTGCCCGGCCTGTGCCGCGGCTGGCCGCCGCGGCCAGGTCCCGGTACGACGCCGGTCGTGCCGGTGGTGAACACGCCCCGGCCGATGGCGGCGAGGTGCTGCGAGCCGGTCTGTGTGAGGTTCACGGGAACGCCGAACGCACCGGTGCGGCCCGCGTAGGTGCGGGTGCGGAGAACGCCGTTGACCTCGATCTGAATGGCGGAACCGGGGACGAATCCGCAGCCGCTGAACACCACGCTCTCGCCGGCGATGATCACCGACTTGCTGACGCTGCCCGACCCGATAGGCCCCGAGCAGTTGCTGCTGCCGCCGCTGCCGCCACCACCGACGGGCGGATACGCTGTGTCACCGAGAATGGGCGGGTCGTCGATAGCCGCGGCGGGCAGGGCAGGCAGCGCGGCGAGCGCCATGCCGCCGCCTGCCACCAGCGCGACTCCGAGGGGTCGGAACTTCATACAGGCACTCTCCCTGCGGAAGATCAGGTCAAGCAGATGAACGATTGACGACACGGAGAGTATCGATAACTACTCTCCGTGTCCACAACCTTCCGCAGTCAACTTCCAACTCTACGTGACCATGGGGAGGTGACCGGCACCCCCTGGACGTCGAGGCGCTCCGGCACCGGCAGCGGCTGCGGCCGCACGGCGAGCGCCGGACCCGCCTGCGGCTCCAGCACCTTGAGTTCCAGCGTCCTCGTCTGGCCCCGGTCGATGGTCAGGTAGGTCGAGACGACCGGCAGGCCAGCCTCACTGCCGGTGGTCAGACCGATGGGCTGACCGTCGAGGCGTGCGCCCGCGAAGAGGCTGTCCCGACCCGTGTACACCGACAGCCAGATGCTGTTCTGGGCACCCGGGTTGCCGTCGGAGTTCGGCTCGTCCGCTCGGTTGCGCACGTATGCGGTCAGGCCGTCGGGGGCCGTGTTGGTGACCCGGACCACGATCGTCACCGCACCCGCGCCGTTCGGCAGCCGTTGCACGCTGTAGCTGGTCCGCCGTCGCAGCCAGTAGTCAAGCTTGCTGGCCGCGGCGTTCTGGGTGACGACGGCGAGATACGGACCGGTGCCGGTGGGCAGCGCGCCACCCAGCGCCGTCGACGAAAGAACCTCCTGCTCATCGGCGTGGTCACTTGACACAGTCAACCGCCCCTCTCGGACCGCCCGGGTCAGAGCGGTGAGGAGCTTCGCCGAATTGCCCCCGCCGGATTCCAGCGACCCGTAGACCGCCTGCCCGACCTGCGCGAAGAAACGGTCCCGCCCCGACACCGTCGGGATCCGCGCGTAGACCTGCGACTCCACCAGATCCACCAGGTTCCCCGCCGAGACGACCTGCCCGCCCGGCAGCACCGCGGGCCGCCCGCCCGCCAGCAGGTAGGCCATCGTCGTCGGATCGAGGCTGATCGTGCCGTCCACCGGGACGCCCGTCCCCGTGCGGTACATCGCCGTGTAGAAGCGGGCGGCGGTCGGGTAGTCCGGGGTCAGGTTCGCGTTGGCCCACACCCGGTTCGGCCAGAACGAGCTGTAGCGCGCGCCGAACGAGCCGGTCAGCTCGGCGACCGGATCCGGCTGGGTGGGCCCGCCCGGCAGTGAGCCGTTGCCGGAGATGCCGGTCAGGGCCAGCCGTCCCCGGTCCGCCGTCAGCACGCCGAACCCGCCGATGATTCCCCCGTTGGCCCGGGACTCGGCCGGGTTCTGCACGATGAGCAGGTAGCGGCGCGGGCCGGCGGCGCCGAGCATGTCCGGCCCGATCCGAGCCGCGAGCGCGACGTTGTCCAGCGCGTCGGAGAGCTGCCCGCCGCGGTCGACGAGCTCCGCGCGGGCGCCGTCCACGCCGGTGACCCGGCCGAGCCGGCCGCAGTCGGGGACCCGCTCGGCCGCGGCCCGCAGTGCGTCCAGTGCGGCGGCGGCCCGCTGGGCCGGCTGGCGGGCGGCCGCGAGCGCCGCCACATCGATGGTCATCTGATGCCGCAGCCGCGTCGGGTCGAGGGTGGCGCCGAGATCGGCGACGGCGGGCAGGCCCGTGCCCGACAGGGCGTCCACCGCCCGGATGAGTTCCGCCGCCGACCGGGGCGGGCAGCCCGCCCAGGGGACGTGGCCGAACGCCGACCACACCGGGTCGCCGGTGAGGGAACGGGCCGCGCGGGCCCGCCGGCCGATCGCCGCCACCTGCGCACGCAGGTCGCGCTCGGACGGGTAGTCCCCCGCCATCATCTGCCGCTGCAGCGACGTGATCCGCGCCCGGGCCTGCTCCAGCTGCTCCCGGGCCAGCAGGCCGCGCACACCGACCCAGCCGAGGAGGCCCAGCATCAGGGCGAAACAGAGCGCGATCCCCGCGACGACCCATTTCCGTGGACGCCAGCCCCGTTCGGCACCGTCCCGCTCGTCCTCCTCGCCCGGGGACGGTTGGCCGCCGTCACCGTTCTCGGCTCCCCTGGCGCCAGCGCTGTCGTCGGCGTCGGCGCTGGGCCGCGTGTCCGCCCGTGGTGGGCCATCGCCCGGCCGGTGATCGGCGGGTTCGCCGACGCGGCCGGGAAGGGGCAGTGCGTTGCTGGCGGCACCGGGCCTGGTGCCGAGCTGTGTCCAGGCGGGCCGTGGCGACCCGTCCGGGACGGATCCCGCGCCCGGCTGGCGCGGGATGACAGGTGGATCATCCGAGCCCGTCGCCGCTCGCCGGGCCGGTTGCCCCGGCTCCGGCATGCTGTTCCCCGATCCCCCGGTTGTCACCGACCGGACGGCGGTCGGATGGCGCGCCGCCCGCCCGGCGCCATCCCGGCCTCGGCAGGACCGGCCGTCGCGCCGGCATCGCCCGTGCCGGCGTCACCGGGCTGGCGGCCGCCGTCCGGCTGGGCGGGGCCCCGCCGGCGGAAGCCGGCTCGGGAGCGGGCCTGGACTCCGCCGGAGCGGTCACCGCCGGAGCGGCCGCCGCCGGTCGAACCGGCCGCGTCACGTCCGGCCGCGTCGCGCACCGCCGCGTCGCGCACCGCCACCTCGCGCACCGCCACCTCGCGCCCAGCCACCTCGCGGCGCACGCCGGTTCCCTGCGGATCGGCGTCCGCGGACTCCCGCGCGGCCGGCACCGTGACGGACTCGCGGCCGCCGGCGGGGCGCACGCCGGAGTCGGGTGCGAGCATCCGCGTGGCGCGCGCGGCGGCGGCGCGGGCGTGCCGGCCGCGGGGCGCGTAGCTGCTGTACTGGCCGAAGTAGTAGGCGTCCGGTCCCTTGGTCGGGACCATGTTGAGCACCGTGCCGACCATCCGGGCGTCCACCGCGCGCAGCGTCTCTGTGGCGCGGCGCAACTGCTCACGCCGGGTCCGGCCAACCCGCGCAACCAGCAGGACCCCGTCGGCGCGGGTGGCGAGCACCGCGGCGTCGGTGACGGGCAGCAGCGGCGGGGCGTCGAGGAGCACGAAGTCGAACCGGGTGTGCAGCAGGTCGATGAGGTCGGCCATGTTCTGCGAGCCGAGCAGCTCGCTCGGGTTCGGCGGGACCGGCCCGGAGGCGAGCACCTCGATCTTGCCGGCGCCGACGCGGCCCTCTCCCCACGGCTGCAGGACGTCGTCGAGGTCGGCCGCGCCGATGAGCACCGAGGTGAGGCCCGCCGCCGACTCGACGCCGAGGTAGCCGGAGAACGACGGCCGGCGCAGGTCGCCCTCGATGAGGCAGACCCGGTGGCCGCCCTGCGCCAGGCTGATCGCGAGGTTGCAGACGGTCGTCGTCTTGCCCTCGCCCGGCACGGAACTGGAGACCAGGATCGACCGGGGTCCGGCGTCGACGTCGACGAACTGCAGGTTGGTCCGCAGCTGGCGGAACGCCTCGGCCCGGGCGGAGTGCGGCCGGGCGTTGGTGATGAGCGGGCGGCGCACCGACTCGGTGTCATAGTTGATCATGGCCAGGTTCGGCAGGTCGGTGACGTCACGGGCGTCGTCCTGGCCGGAGATGCTGGTGTCCAGCCGGAAGCGGACGATCGCCGCGGTGATCCCCAGGATCAGGCCGAGCAGCAGGCCGAGCGCCATGTTGCGGGTCGGCTGCGGGGCGACCGGCGAGGTGGGGAGCTTGGCGCGCTCCCACACGTTCACCCGCACGGACGGCGGGCTGTCGTCGGCGGGACGCTCGATCATGGCGACGGCGTCGGAGAACTCCTCCCCGACCGCGTCGGCGATCGACGTGGCCTGCCGCGGGTCCCGGTCGCGCACGGTGGCCTTCAACAGCACCGTGTCCGGGACGGCCTGCGCGGTGACCTGCCCGCGCAGCTGGTCCGGGGTGGTCCGCAGGTGCAGCCGGTGGATGACGGCCATCGCCACCCGGTCGCTCGCCACCAGGTTGGCGTACGACTTCACCCTCTGCTGGGACAGCAGGCCGCCCTGGTAGGCGGAGGCGGCACCGTCGGCGTTGTCCGGCGAGGAGACGACCATGGTCACCGACGCGGCGTACTCCTTCGTGGACCGCCAGGTCGAGCCGGCGGCGAGCAGCCCGCCGAGCACCACGAAGGCGAGCATGAGCATCCAGCTGCGGCGAAGGACGCGGACATAGTCGCGCAGTTCCACTCGTCGACCACCCTCCCGGGATGAAGATCCCGACCACTCACCGTCATTGAGGACCCCCCCAACATACCCGATGAGTAGCGATTATTTTACTCTCCGTTACGCTTACTCTATGGCCTCATGTGGAGACGTAGAGTAGACGGCGCGGTCGGTAGCCGGTGGACTGAGCACCTCGCACGGCGCGTGTCGCGCCTCGACCTCCGCCAGCGAGTGGGGCTGCACATCGCGCTCGACAGCCTGGCGATGATCATCGGGCTCACGTCAGCCCAGTTCGGTCGGTTCGACTACACCCTCAGCGCGCTGTCCGGCTTCGGCTTCTGGGTGATCTGCGCCCTCGCGGTCTGCCTGCTCCACTTCCTGGGCACCGCGCTGCACCTGTACCTGGGGCGCTACCGGTTCGGCGGGTTCGAGGAGGTGCTCGGCCTGCTCGTCGCGGTGCTGCTGACGATCGTCGGGGTGCTCGTCGTCATCGCCACGTTCGGCTCCCCCCGGCCGATGCCGCTGAGCGTGCCCCCGCTGGGCGGCACCGTCACGCTCGTGGTCATGTTCGGCGTCCGCTACCTGTGGCGGCTGCTGGAGGAACGGCTGCGCCGCCCCGACCGGAGCCGGGCCGAGCCGATCCTCGTCTTCGGCGCCGGTCAGGGCGGGGAGAGCGTCGTCGCGGCGATGCTGCGCTCGCAGGACAGCCCCTACTACCCCGTCGCGCTGCTCGACGACGACCCGAACGTGTACAACCTGCGCCTGTCCGGCGTGCGGGTGCGCGGCGGGCGGGACGCGATCGGGGCCGTCGCGGCCGACACCGGCGCCCGGACGGTGCTCGTCGCGATCCCGAGCGCCGATGCCGAGCTCCTCCGGGAGATCAGCAGAATCGCCGAGAACGCCGGGCTCGCCGTGAAGGTCGTGCCGCGGGTGGGCGATCTGATCGACGGCCGGGTCGGCGTCGGCGACATCCGCGACATGGACCTCGCCGACCTGCTCGGCCGCCGCCAGATCAGCACCGACATGAGCGGCGCCGCGGGCTACCTGGCGGGCCGCCGGGTCCTGGTCACCGGTGCCGGCGGGTCGATCGGCTCGGAGCTGTGCCGCCAGATCGCCCGCTTCGGCCCGGCCGAGCTGATCATGCTGGACCGGGACGAGTCGGCGCTGCGGGCCGTCCAGCTGTCGATCTCCGGCCGGGCGATGCTCGACGACGACGCCATCGTGCTCGGCGACATCCGCGACCTCGACCTGATGACCAGGCTCTTCGCCGAGCGCCGCCCGCAGGTCGTCTTCCACGCCGCGGCGCTCAAGCACCTGCCCCTGCTGGAGCGCTTCCCCGGCGAGTCGGTCAAGACGAACGTCTGGGGCACGCTGACGATCCTGCGCACCGCGCTCGCCTGCGGCGTCGAGCGGCTGGTGAACATCTCCACCGACAAGGCCGCGAACCCCGCCAGTGCCCTGGGCTACTCCAAGCGGATCACCGAGCGGCTCACCGCACACCTGGCCGGCCAGGCCGACGGCACCTTCGTCAGCGTGCGCTTCGGCAACGTGCTGGGCAGCAACGGCTCAGTGCTCACCGTGTTCGCCAGCCAGCTCGCCGCGGGTGGGCCGCTCACCGTGACCCACCCGGAGGTGACGCGCTACTTCATGACGATCCCCGAGGCGGTCGAGCTGGTCCTGCAGGCCGGCGCCATCGGCGCGCCCGGCGAGGCGCTCGTCCTCGACATGGGCGAGCCGGTGCGCATCGCCGACGTCGCCCGCCGGCTCGCCGCCCGCGAGCCACGGCCGATCGACATCGTCTACACCGGGCTCGGCACCGGCGAGAAGCTGCACGAGGAGCTGTTCGGCACCGGCGAGTCCGACCGGCGCCCGCATCATCCCCTCATCTCGCACGTGGGGGTGCCGGCGCTGGACCCGGCGCTGACCCTGGCCCTGGACCCTGGCGCGGCACCGGCGTCGGTGCTGGCCCAGCTGGCCGCCCTCACCCGCGCCGCCGCACCCGCCCCCAGCTCCGTGCGCGACCTGATCCCCCGCCAGCCGACGGCGGACCCGGCGAGGGGCGTCACGTCCTGACCGGCGGGTCGGCCGGCGCGCTCACCCCCCGCTCCGCGTACCAGGCGACCGTCGCCTCCAGTGCCTCGCCGAGAGTGATCCCGGTGGCGTCCGGGAACAGCGCGCGCATCGTCGCTGTCGCCGCCTGGGAGTCTCGGACGTCACCGGAGCGCGGCGCGTCGTGGCGCACGGTGAGCGACCGGCCGAGGATCCGCTCCAGCTCGCCGATGACGGTGAGCAGGTCCGTCCTGGTACCGAAGGCGATGTTGACGGGGTCGGGATGGCTCAGCCGCCGTCTCGCCGCGTCGCAGAGCATCTCGGCGACGCTCGCGACGTAGGTGAAGTCGCGGGTCTGCCGGCCGTCGCCGTGCACGGTCAGCGGGCGGCCCGCCAGCGCCGCCTCGATGAACGTCGGCACCACGGCGGCGTAGGCGTGCCCGGCCGACTGGTAGGGGCCGAAGACGTTGAACAGCCGCACCGCCAGCACCGGCAGGCCGAAGGCGCCCTGGTAGGACAGCGCGTATCCCTCGGCGGCCAGCTTCGACGCCGCGTACGGGCTCAGCGGCCGGCAGGGCCCGTCCTCCGGGCGCGGCAGCGTCCCGCCCGCGCCGTACACCGACGAGGAGGAGACGACGACGACGTGCGTCTCGGCCCGCTGGGCGACGTCGAGCACCGTGAGGGTGCCGGTCGCGTTGACCGCGTGGGTCGCCATGGGGTCGAGCAGCGAGCGTTCCACCGAGGGCCGCGCGGCCAGGTGGACGATGCTGTCCGCCCCCGTGCACGCCTCCTCGACCACCTCGCGGTCGGTCACGCTGCCCCGGACCAGCTTGACGGGCAGGCTCGCGAGGTTCGAGACGGCACCCGTGCTGAGATCGTCGATCACGACCACCTCCGCACCGGCGGCGAGCAGCGCCCTGGTCAGGTGGGCACCGATGAAACCGGCACCGCCTGTCACGACTACCTTCACCGATTCATCACCCTTCGAGTTCAGAAGGATGCCGATAGTAGTTGATGGCGACGCGCAATCGTGGCGCCACACTCCGCGTCACCCGCCGGACGTCACATCAACCTCAGGCGCCGCACCGCCGCTGTGAGTGTTGAGTTGAACTCATAGAGATGACGTTCTAGGTTTCGCCGCGTGCCTGACGAGCCACGTCCCCTGGTGATCGTGGGTGCGGACGGCCACGGCCGGGAGCTGCTCGACGTGGTAGAGGCGGTCAACGCGGCCGCGGCGGCCGCCGGCGGCCCGGCCCGTTACGCGTTCCTCGGCTTCCTCGACGACGGCTGTGCCGACCCGGATCCGGTCGCCCGCCGCGGCGCACCGCTGCTTGGCGGCCCGGCCCTGCTCGGCCAGCTCGACGCCGACTACCTCATCGGATACGGCGACGCCGCGACCCGGGCGCGCATCGATCACCACGCGTCCGTGCACGGCCGCCGTCCCGCCACCCTGGTGCATCCGCGGGCGAGCCTCGGCGGCGACGTCCGGCTCGGCCCCGGCACCGTCATCTGCGCTCTGGCCAGCCTCACGACGAACATCCGCACCGGCCGGCACGTGATCGTCGACGTCGCGGCGAGCGTGGCGCACGACTGCCGGCTCGGCGACTACGTGACCATGGCGCCTGGCGCGCGCCTGTCCGGCGGCGTCGCCGTCGGTGCCCAGGCGTGGATCGGCTCGCAGGCGAGCGTCGTCGGCCGCCGCCGGGTCGGCGACCGGGCGGTCGTGGGTGCCGGCGCCGTGGTCACCGACGACATCCGCGCCGCGGAGGTCGTCGCGGGCGTCCCGGCCCGGCCCATCGACGCCGCACCCGGCCGGCCACGGCCCCGCACGGGCTGGCCCGACACCGCGCCCGATCCGCGCGGCGCCGTCCCCGCCGAGCGCCACGCCCGCGTCGACTAGCGGCCCCATCAGCCACGAAATCGCTATTCGTCCATTGAAACGCCGTCATCGGCCTGTGGTGGGCGGGTCCGCGACCGTAGGATCTGACCCGTGGATCGCTGGCTCACCATGACGGGTTGTGACAACGTTCGCGATCTCGGCGGCCTGCCCACGGCCGACGGCTCGCTCACCCGATACGGCGTCTTCCTGCGCGCCGACTCGGTGCAGACCGCCACGGAGGACGACGTCATCCTGCTGCGGGATACCTACGGCCTGCGCACGGTCATCGATCTGCGGGCCAAGGAGGAGGCGTTGCGGGAGGGCCGCGGCCCCCTGGAGTTCGAGGCCATCGCCTACCACCACCTGTCGTTCCTGCCGGGCGAGTGGGTGATGCCGGACGATCCGCGTTACCCCGCGATCGTCCGCGACCAGGATTCCGCCGACCGCGTCGAGCACTACCTGAACTACCTGCGCCGGGCCGAGGACGCCGTCGCCCAGGCGCTGCGCGTGCTGGCCCATCCGGCCGCGGGCCCCGCGCTGTTCCACTGCGCGGCCGGCAAGGACCGCACCGGTGTGCTCGCCGCGATGATCCTCAGCATCGCCGAGGTCGACCGCGCCGCGATCATCGACGACTACACCCGGACCAACGAGCGGATCGAACGGGTCAACTCCCGGCTCGCCGACCGCCCGTCCTACAACCGCTCGGCGGTCCCGCTGACCCCCGGCCAGCTCAGCTGCCGGCCGGAGGTCATGAGCGGCTTCCTCGAAGGCGTCGACGCCGAGTGGGGCGGCGCCGCGGCCTGGGCGCGCCAGGCCGGCGTCAGCGACGGCGACCTGCGGGCACTGCGCTCAGCACTCGTCGGCTAGGCCGGCCTGGGGTAGGGACGGTAGGCCGATGATCCGGCGGGTGCCCGCGCGGCCGGTCGCGGCCGCCCTGCTCGCGCTCGCCCTGGCCGCCGGCTGCGGGATCCTGCAGCGCCCCCACCATGTGCCGGACGAGCTGATCCCGCTGTTCCAGGCCGCCGCCACCGCCTACGGGACCCTCACCGCCGCCCAGCTCGCCGCGCAGGCCCGGGTGGAGAGCAAGTTCAACCCGAAGGCGGTGTCGCGTGCCGGCGCCCGCGGGATCATGCAGTTCCTGCCGTCCACCTGGGCGGATTTCGGCGTCGACGGCAACCATGACGGCGTCGCCGATCCGATGGACCCGCGCGACGCCATCCCGGCCGCCGCGGCCTACGAGGCGAAGCTCGCCCAGCTCGTCGCCCACCTGCCCGGCGACCGCGTGTCGCTGATCCTCGCCGCCTACAACGCCGGGCCGGACGCGGTGCGCGCCGCCGGCGGCATCCCCGACATCGGCGAGACCCGGCGGTACGTGGCGAAGGTGCACGACTGGGCGGCCACGTTCTCCGACCAGCTCTGACTGGCGCCGACCAGCCCTCACCAGTGCGGCGCCGTCACCCGACCCGCAGCTGCTCGCCCGGAACCTGCACCTCGTCACCCGGCACGAGCTGGCGTCCGCGGCGGTTCTCCACGTCACCGTTGACCCGCACCATGCCGCCCGTCAGCAGCCCCTTGACGTCCGATCCCGCCTCGACGACGTCGGCGAGCTTGAGGAACTGGCCCAGCCGGATCGCGTCACCCTGGATGCTCACCTCTCGCATCCCCTCAGCATCGCCCCTGCCACCGGCGAGATGTGCAGGGCCTCCCGCCCGCCCGGGGCCGCGCGCCGACGACCCATCCCTCAATCTCCGTCCCCGGCCCGTGCCTGAGGCATGCTGGCGGACGTGGCAGGTAACCCCTCGGAACCGGTGGACGGCCCCCGGCAGCCGGCCGCCGGTGCGCAACCGGTGTCAGAGCAGGCACCGGAGCCGGCGCCAGGGCGGGCACCGTCCGCGCGCCGGGAGGCCGCGGATCGGGAGGAGACGCCCGACGGGGACAGCCCGGCCGCCCGGCGGCGACGGGTAGCCCGCGGCCGGGCCACGCACCGGGGGGTGCGCACGCCCGCGCTGGGCACCGCCGCCCCTGGCCAGCTGCCGCCCACCGACGACTTCCCGGACCAGCGCATCCCGAAGCTCGACAACACCGGCGGGACGAGCGAGGAGGTCGTGCGCCGGGTCGAACTGTCCAGCGGGATGCTGGCCTCCCGCGCGGCGGCCCGGATGGTGGAGGTTCTGCCGTGGTTCCCCACCATGTCGGCGAGCCATCGGGCCGGGATCCAGCTGGTGGTGCAGGCCGGCATCTCCTCGTTCGTCGAGTGGTGCCGGCGGCCGGAGCACGCGCGGGAGCTGTCGGAGGACGTCTTCCGGGTGGCGCCGCGCGAGCTCGTGCGGGCGGTGACCTTCCGGCGCCTGGTCGATCTGGTCCGGGTCGCGGTGGAGGCGATCGAGGCCGAGGTGCCCAACCTGGCCGGACCGGATCAGGAGCAGCACCTGCTCGCGGACGTGCTGCGCTACTCCCGCGACATCGCGTTCGCCGGCGCCGTCGTGTACGCGCGCGCCGCCGAGGAGCGCGGCGCCTGGGATGCCCGGCTGGAGGCACTGGTCGTCGACCACGTGGTGCGCGGCGAGGTCGACCGGGCGCTGCCGTCCCGGGCGGCGGCGGTGGGCTGGCGCAATCCACCCGCCGTCACGGTGATCGTCGGGCGCGCCGGCAGCGACGCGCCGGAGGTCGTGGTCGACGAGGCGCACCGGCTGGCCCGCATCGCCGGCCTGGAGGTGCTCGCCGGCGTGCACCACGACCGACTGGTGATGGTCGTCGGCGGCAACTTCGCGCTCTCGGGGGAGGACATCGGCCGCCCCGACGACGCCACCCCGGCAGCCGCGACCGCTGCCGCCGGCGGCGACGACGACGAGGGCCGCTCGGCCGCCGCGCCCGCCGACGACCGCCGTGGTGCCGGGCCGGGTGAGGTGCGCACCTCCCTGGACGCGGCCCGCGCGCTGATGCCGGCCTGCGGGCCGGGCCCGGTGGTCGTCGGCCCCGTGGTCCCCGATCTGACCGGCGCGCCGCGCGCCGCCCGCATCGCGCTCGCGGCGACCGACGTGGTGGCCGCCTGGCCGGCGGCTCCCCGCCCGGTCCGCGCCCGGGCCCTGCTGGCAGAGCTGGCGCTGGCCGGCGACGCCGACGCCCGCCGGGCGCTGGTCCAAGAGGTGTACGTGCCCCTTCGGGACGCCGGCACCCCGCTGTTGGAGACCGCCGGGGCGTACCTTGATTTCGGCTCGTCGCTGGAGGCGACCGCCCGGGCGCTGTATCTGCACACGAACACCGTGCGCTACCGCCTCCGCAAGGCCGCCGAGGTCTGCGGGCTCGATCCGGCGGACCACCGGGAGCGCTTCATCCTCCATGTGGCGCTCGTCCTCGGACGGCTGGACGGTACGTTATCTACAGGTAAATCTTGATCGACTTTATCGCTCCGAAGTCGCTCAACCCCGATGCGAGACCGGTCACATCCAGCGACTTCGCTGGCCAGTCAGTCGAATTCCGGTCGATACGCACAGCAGGAACAAACACACGGTGACCAAGGATCGGTTTGTAGGCCACCTACAACTCCGGGTCGACACATCGGTGAGTGGCCGCCAGCGACAGGGAGACCTCCCGAAGGGTTAGGTAGTCACGTGCTCGCGATCCTCGCACCCGGCCAGGGTGCCCAGACGCCCGGACAGCTTCGCGCATGGCGCGCTCTCCCCGGGGCCGAGGACAGGCTGCGCTGGTTCTCCGCCGCGGCCGGCATCGACCTGTTGGACGTCGGCTGCGAGGCGCCCGCCGAGACGATCCGGGACACGGCGATCGCCCAGCCCCTGATCGTGGCAAGCGGTCTGATCGCCGCCGAGCAGCTCGGGCTGCCGGTGACCGCACCCGTCGGGACCGCGTCTCTCGTCCTGGCCGGGCACAGCGTCGGGGAGATCACCGCCGCGGTGCTCACCGGCGTGCTGTCCGCCGAGGAGGCCCTGGTCCTGGTGGCGCTGCGGGGCCGCGCGATGGCCGACGCCTCGGCGCGGGCCGCGACCGGGATGACCGCGCTGCTCGGCGGGGACGCCGAGGCCGTGGCCGCCCGACTGGCCGAACTCGACCTGACCGCGGCGAACCGCAACGGCGCCGGCCAGATCGTCGCCGCCGGCACCGCGGCGGATCTCGCCCGGCTCGCGGCGGAACCGCCGGCCGGCGTCCGGCTGCGGCCGCTGTCCGTCGCCGGTGCCTTCCACACCCACCACATGGCTCCCGCCCGCGACGCGCTGGCGGCCGTCGCCGGCGGCATCCGCCCGGCCGCGCCGCTGGTGACCACGCTGTCGAACGCCGACGGCGCCCGGATCGACGAGCCGGCCGAGCTCCTGCGCCGGCTGGTCGCCCAGGTCGCCGCGCCGGTGCGCTGGGACCTGTGTCTCGCGACGCTGCGGGAGCTCGGCGTCAGCGCGGTCATCGAGCTACCGCCGGCCGGCACCCTCGCCGGTATCGCCCGCCGCGAGCTGCCCGGCACCAAGATCCTCCCGGTCAAGAGCCCGGACGACCTGCCCGCCGCCCGGGAGCTGATCGCCGAGCACCTCGACGCCGAGGTCCTGCGCCGTCCACCGGCCGGGCCGGCCCAGCGAAGGCCGGCCGATGACGAGACCCTCGTCGGGGCCCAGGCATGAGCGCCACGGGTGCGAGGCTCCTCGGCCTCGGCGTCTACCGCCCAGCGCGGGTCGTGACCAACGACGAGATCGCGCAGCGAGTCGACACGTCGGACGAGTGGATCCGGTCCCGCACCGGCATCGCGACGCGGCGGATCGCCGACGACGAGGAGACCACCGTCGCCATGGGCACGGTGGCCGCGGAGAAGGCACTCGCCTCCGCGGGCCTGACGGCCGACGCGATGGACCTGGTGATCAGCGCCACGTGCACGTCGCCGTCGCAGATCCCCGGGGCCGGGCCGCAGATCGCCCACCGGGTCGGCGCTGGCCGGGCCGGGGCGTTCGACCTCAACGGCGCCTGCGCCGGCTTCAGCTACGCGGTCTCGGTGGCCGCCGACATGGTGCGCGCCGGCAGCGTGCGGCACGTCCTGGTGGTGGCCAGCGAACGACTCTCCGACTACACCGACTGGGACGATCGCGGTACCTGCATCCTGCTCGCCGACGGCGCGGGAGCGACCGTGGTGGGCCCCGCGGAGACCGACGAGATCGGGCCGGCTGTCTGGGGCCACGACGGCTCGCGGCCGGAGGTCATCCGCGTGGCCGGCTATGGCGACAACATGTTCCGCATGGAGGGCCAGGCCGTCTTCCGGTGGGCCATCTCCCTGGTGCCGATGGTGCGGCAGATCTGCGAGCGGGCCGGCGTGGCGCCGGCGGAGCTCGCGGGTATCGTTCCGCACCAGGCCAACCTGCGGATCGTCGAGGCACTCGCCACGGGCATCGGCGCCACGAACGCCGTCATCGCCCGTGACGTCGTCGACTCGGGCAACACCTCCGCCGCGAGTATTCCGCTGGGACTCGCCCGGCTGGTCGACGCCGGCGAGATCCGCCGCGGCGACCCCGTGCTGCTGTTCGGCTTCGGCGCCGGGCTGACCTACTGCGGTCAGGTCGTGCGCTGCCCGTGACCATCTCTCCCCTGCCCCCGGTGCCAGCATCCCGGCGAAGGCCCACCGCGGTCGCCTGACCGCGCGCGGCATCCCCATCACCCGCTCAGCTCCCACAGGAGGAAGCACAGTGTCCCAGGACATCCTCGCCGGTCTCGCCGCCATCCTCGAAGAGGTCGCGGGCGTCGACCCGGCTGACGTCACCGCCGAGAAGACCTTCATCGACGACCTGGACGTGGACTCGCTGTCCATGGTCGAGGTGGTCGTCGCGGCCGAGGAGAAGTTCTCGGTCAAGATCCCGGACGACGACGTGAAGTCGCTCAAGACCGTCGGCGACGCGGTGTCGTACATCCAGCGGGCAGGCGTGGCCGCGTGACCACGACCCCCAGGCAGGTTGTCGTCACCGGCCTCGGGGCAATCACTCCCCTCGGTGGCGATGTCGCCACGACGTGGGAGGGGCTGCTCTCCGGCCGCTCCGGCGTTCGGCGGATCACCGAGGACTGGATCGAGCAACTCCCGGTTCACATCGCCGCTCCCCTCGCGGTCGAGCCCCCGCTCGGCCGCGTGGAGGCCCGGACCCTCGACCGCAGCCAGCAGATGGCACTGGTCGCCGCGCGGGAGGCATGGGCGGACGCCGGCTCGCCCGAGGTCGACCAGGAACGCCTCGCGGCCTGTGTGGCGTCCGGGATCGGCGGGGTGATCACCCTTCTCACCCAGCACGACGTGCTGCGGGAGAAGGGCCCCCGGCGGGTCTCGCCGCACCTGGTGCCCATGCTCATGCCCAACGGCCCGGCGAGCACCGTGGGCCTGGCGTTCGGCGCGAAGGCCGGCGTGCACGCGCCGGTGAGCGCCTGCGCCTCCGGTTCGGAGGCGATCGCCCTCGCGCTGGACATCATCCGCGCCGGCCGCGCCGACGTGGTGATCGCCGGCGGCACCGAGGCGGCCATCGCAGCACTTCCGATCGCCGGTTTCGCGCAGATGCAGGCGCTGTCCCGCCGCAACGACACGCCGGAGACGGCCTCCCGCCCGTTCGACAAGGCGCGCGACGGCTTCGTGCTCGGCGAGGGCGCGGCGATCCTGGTCCTCGAGGCCGCCGAGCACGCCGCCGCCCGCGGCGCGCGGGTGCACGGCGTGCTGGCCGGCGCCGGAATCAGCTCGGACGCCTACCACGTCGCCGCGCCCGACCCGAGCGGCGCCGGCGCGGCGCGGGCCGTACGAGCGGCCCTGCGCTCCGCCTCCCTGGAGGCGACGGACATCATCCACATCAATGCCCACGCCACCTCGACGCCGGCGGGGGACCTGGCGGAGGCGGTGGCACTGCGCGACGCGCTCGGCGACCACCTCGACGAGGTCGTGGTGACGTCGACGAAGTCGATGACCGGCCACCTGCTCGGTGCCGCCGGTGCGCTGGAGGCCGTGGCCAGCATCCTCGCGCTGCGCGGGCGCGTCGTCCCGGCTACCCGCAACCTCGACGCGCTCGACGACGAGATCGCGCTCGATGTCGCGGTGGTCGACAACCGCACGATCGGCACGGGCGCGGCCCTGTCGAACTCGTTCGGGTTCGGCGGCCACGACGTGTGCCTGGCCTTCACCTCCTGACGGCCCAGGCGGCCGGGCGGCGCACGCCGCCCGGCACCAGCCCCGACCCGGCCCACCGGCCGGACACCGGCTGCGCACGACACCGGTACGGGTGGCACCCGGACGCACCCGCGCCAATCGGCACCATGGCACTACAAGTGCTGTACACCACAGCAGTGAACCGCTAGGAACGTCACCAACACACCGCCGTGACGCCGGCCGCCCCACCGCCGCCACGGCCGCGCCCGCAACCATGGCGGGTGCCCGTGGTCGCCGGACCGGGTCGCGGTCGGAAGTCGGCGCGCCCCCTCGGGGGACGCGTACAAACCCCCGCCGATCCAGTCCGACGCCGTTCAGGCAAGGAGACGCACGGTGAGTCTGTCCACACTCGACCGAGTCGACCCGCGCACGCCCGAGGCTCGGCTCGCCCGGTTCTTCGACAACGACACCCTGTCCCTGTTCGCCGCTGCCGACACGTCCGGGGTCGTCGCAGGTCAGGGCCTCGTCGACGGCAACGAGGTCGTCGCCTTCGCGACCGATCCGACCATCCAGGGCGGCGCGATGGGGCGCGACGGCTGCGCCCGCATCGTCCACGCCATCGAGTCGGCCGTCCGGCTGGGCTGCCCGGTGGTCGGCATCTGGCACTCCGGTGGGGCTCGCCTGCAGGAAGGTGTCGCCTCGCTCGACGGAGTCGGCCGGATCTTCGCCGCGACTGTGCGCGCCTCCGGCCGCGTCCCCCAGCTCTCGCTGGTCCTCGGTGCCGCCGCCGGCGGTGCCGCCTACGGCCCGGCGCTGACCGACATCGTCATCATGGGCCCCGAGGCGAAGGTCTTCGTGACCGGCCCGGACGTGGTTCGCTCGGTCACCGGCGAGGAGTGCACCGCCGACAGCCTCGGCGGCCCCGAGGTGCACTCCAAGCGCAGCGGCGTCGTGCACGTGACGTGCGACTCCGAGGACGCCGCGATGGAGCGGACCCGGGCGATCACGGTGCTGCTCGCCGACCAGCGCGACATCGGCCAGGTCGCCAGCCGCGAGCTCGCCGAACTGCTGCCGGAGAACCCGCGGCGCGCCTACGACGTGCGCCCGCTGGTGAACGCCGTCCTCGACGAGGAGGGCATCGAGCTGCACCCGAAGTGGGCGCCGAACATCGTCACGTCGCTCGGCCGCCTCGGCGGGCGCACCGTCGGCGTCGTCGCGAACAACCCGCTGCGGCGCGGCGGCTGCCTCGACGCGACCTCCGCGGAGAAGGCGTCCCGCTTCGTGCGCATGTGCGACTCGTTCGGCGTGCCGCTCGTCGTCCTGGTGGACGTGCCCGGCTACCTGCCTGGCGTCGGCCAGGAGTGGGAGGGCGTCGTGCGCCGCGGAGCGAAGCTGCTCTACGCGTTCGCGGAGTGCAGCGTCCCGCGGGTGACCGTGGTGACCCGCAAGGCGTACGGCGGCGCGTACATCGCGATGAACGCCAGCTCGCTGGGCGCCACCGCCGTCTTCGCCTGGCCGACCGCGCAGGTCGCCGTCATGGGCGCGGAGGCGGCCGTCGGCATCCTGCACCGCCGCAAGCTCGCCGAGGTGCCGGCACAGCGCCGGCCCAGCGTCCTCGCGGAGCTGACCGAGGAGCACATCCGCACCGTCGGCGGCATCGACCGTGCGGTGGAGCTCGGCGTGGTCGACGCCGTCGTCACCCCAGCCGCGACCCGCGCCGCCGTCGCCTCGGCGCTCGCCGGCGCGCTCGCCGAGGCCCGCCCGCACAAGAACGTCCACGGCAACATCCCGCTGTAGCCGCAACCACCGACCCGCCGCCCGGGCGGCCTTCCACAGCCCCGCGCGCCCCCCGACCCCGGGGCGCGGCCGGGAGCCCGCCCGGGCCGGTCGCGGCGCGGCGACGGACCGCCTCACTCGCCCGCCAGCTGCAGCCAGGTGCGCACGACGTTGCCCATCTGCCGCGGGTTCATCCACACTGCGGCACGGGCGAAGATCGGGTCGGCGCGCAGCGCGACCTCGCGCCGCTGCGGCGTGGCCGCGGGCGCGATGGCCCGCAGGTGCTCGAAGCTGATGTTCCCGGCGCGGAAGGCCGCGCCGGAGGCGGGCAGCGCCCGCGCCGCCCGTGCCACCACGAGCGCGGTGGCCGTCGTGGGATGCACCAGCCGGCATTCCCGGCGCAGCCAGGCGGCCGCCGAGCGCGCGCCGTCGAGCCGCCACAGCTCGCGGCGGTCGAACTCGGCGAGCAGCCGGCTCCACAGCGCGTCGGTGGCGTCCACCAGGCGGCGGACCTCGACGACCATCAATGCGACTTCCGCGTCGGGCAGCTCGTCGACATCGGGCGCGACGACCCCCGCCAGCAACGACTCGACATCGATCACGATCAGCTCCTCCCGCACCGATGCGCCGTACCGGGGCGACACATGAATCGAACACCAGTTCGGATACTAGATCACGTGAAGCCCGCTGCCAACCCGCGGCTCGCCTGCGTGACCGTCCATGCTCAACGTCATCCTTAGCAAGGCGAAATAACAGTCCGCCTCCATGCGTTCCACGTGATGGAGGTGCATGCATGACCCTGCAGGCGGACGAAGCGACCCCGGTTCCCCGGACCGATACGACACCGCCGTCACCACCGACCGCCGCCGCGCCCGTCCTCATCCCCGAACCCGCCCCGGTCGCCGTCGGCGGATCCACGACCCCCCGGCCCGCACCGGGCGACGGCACGTTCGCCGCCCTGCGGATCCGCAACTTCCGCCTGTTCCTCAGCGGCCAGATCGTGTCGCTGTGCGGCACCTGGATGCAGACAATCGCGCTGGGGTGGCTCGTCCTGTCGCTCGGCGCGTCCGGCACGGCCCTCGGCCTGGTGACGGCCGCCCAGTTCCTCCCGGTGCTGCTTTTCGGCCCGTACGGTGGCCTGATCGCCGACCGGACCGACCGGCGCCAGCTGCTGATGATCACTCAGACCGGCTCCGGGCTCGCCGCCCTCGCGCTCGGCGTGCTGGACCTGACCGGCACCGCGCGGCTGTGGATGGTGGCGGTGACCGCCGCGCTCATCGGCCTGTGCAACGCCGTGGACAACCCGGCTCGGCAGAGCTTCGTCCAGGAGATGGTCGGCTCGGACGTTCTGCCCAACGCGATCACGCTGAACTCGGTGACGGTGAACGCGGCCCGCATCGTCGGCCCCGCCCTCGCCGGCCTGCTCATCCTCGCCGTCGGCACGGCGGGGTGCTTCCTGCTCAACGCGGCGTCGTTCGGCGCGGTGCTGATCGCCCTGCGCCGCATCGACACCGCCGCCCTGCACGCGCGGCCGATGACCCGGCGGGCACCCGGCCAGCTGCGAGAGGGCCTCCGCTACGTCTGGCGGACCCCGGCGCTGCGCGTTCCGCTGCTCATGATGCTGGTGATCGGGGCGCTGTCCTACGAGTTCCAGGTCGTGTTGCCGCTGGTCGCCCGGCACACCTTCGGGGGCACGGCGACGACCTACAGCATGCTCACGTCGGCCATGGGCGCCGGCGCGGTGGCGGGCGGGCTGCTGGTGGCGCGGCGCCGGCGCTTCGGGGTGCGCCCGCTCGGGGTGATCGCCGCCGGATTCGGCATCGTGCTGCTGGCCGCGGCCGCGGCGCCGACGCTGCCGCTGGAGATCGCGATGCTGGTGCTGGTCGGCGCGGCGAGCGTCGCGTTCATCTCCACCGGAAACGCGACCGTCCAGCTCGCCGCCGACCCGGCCATGCGCGGACGGGTGATGGCCCTGTGGTCGGTCGCGTTCCTCGGCACGACGCCGGTCGGCGGGCCCATCGCCGGCTGGGTCGCCCAGACCTTCGGGGCCCGTGCCGGCCTCATGCTCGCCGCCGGCGCCGCCCTCGCCGCGGCGGCCTACGCCCTGAGCCCCCGCCGGTCCGCCTAGCCCGCCCGTCCAACCGGTTTCGGCTCCGGGCCAGGCCGCATCGGGAGTTGCGATCTGTCCAGCCGCGTTCGTGAGACTCTGTCCACCCCCACGTGCCCGCCTGTCACCCGCGCCGCCCGAGTGCCGTGGGGGTCACCTGACTGGCGACACGAGCCGCCGTGACGTGGCCAGAACGCTGCCACGACCCCCGCGGCAACCGACTGCGAAGATCACAACTCGAGACACGACCTAGTCGTCCGGCTGTTCCGGGGAGGAGGGCGCGGTCGTCTCGCGGGTCGAGGACGCGCTGGCCGTGGATGCCCCGGCCGGCGGGGTGCCCGCGGCCGGCTCCCTCGCCGCGACGCGGCCGAGATCGGGCAGAGTGTGCAGCTGGCGGACCTGGCCTCGATGGGCCCGCATGGCCTCCGTGTGAAAGCGTTCCGCCAGCGGGAGGAAGTCGGGCTCGTAGTAGCGGCTGCCATCCAGGGTGGGCCCGCTGGTGCCCTCCATGATGGCCTCGACGTCCTCACCTGTGATCGTCTTGTGGGTCTCCAGGGCGTGCGTGAGCGCGAGGATCTCCCGGCGGTTGGCGGTCAGCACGGCCTCGGTGCGCTCGTACAGCTCCCGCAGCTTCGCCTCGATCTGCTCCCCGAAGGGGCGGTCGGAGTCGAGGGACAGGTTGCCCATCTGCTGCTCGAGCAGAAACAGCCGGGATGCCAGCGTCTCGCCGATCGCCGCCGACGACATGTAGTTCGCGACGAGTATCGTCGCGCTGCGCAGGTCGCCGCCGACGCCGACGGTGTTGTCGCCCTCGAAGAACATCCGTTCGCCGACGAGCGAGGCCAGCGAGACCATCACCTGGATCTCGATCTCCGACTTCCACATGAACATGCTGTCCTCGACCGCGACGTGGGCCACGAACCCGCCAACGCCACCGCGCCGCTCGATGGTGGCCAGGTCGATCATCCGGCCGCGCTGCATCCGATAGGCGACCACGGCATGGCAGGCCTCGTGCAGGGCGATGCTGTGCCGCTCCCGCTCGATGTGCTCATGGTCGTCCGGCAGGCCGTACTCCTTGATCACCCGTGCGCGCAGCATGTCCTTCCAGGTGATGATCTCCCGATCGTCCTTGACGGCCTGGACGAGCGCCTCGTTGACGGTGTCCTTGATGGTCGCGCCGGTCGCCTCCGGGCTCATCACCGCCAGCCGGTCGATCTGGTCCGGGGTCAGCTCGTGACGCACCTTCGCGAGATAACCCTCGAAGGTGCGGATACGGCCCTGCTTGCTGGGATAGCCCACCTTGTACTGACGGTCGATGCGACCCGGCCGCAGCAGCGCCTCGTCCAGCGACTGCGGCATGTTCGTCGCCATCATCACCAGGATCCGGTACTTGGGCGGCGGCTTCGGCCGCATGCCCAGCGTGCGGCGCACCACCCGGTTGAGGAAGCCGCGCGGCTTCTTCAACCCGGACATCTCGGTCAGCAGGGCCTGCAGGGTGCCATCGAACCCGGCACCGCCACCACCGCCGACGACGAACTGCTCGCGCGCCTGCCCCCGGAGGATCTCCGTGCGTGCCGCCTCGCTGAGGTAGGACATGCCGTTGCAAGGGTCGTCCGCCTCGGCGAATCCGTTGCCGGCGAAGCCACTCCTGGCGATGCCACGGCCGCCGATCCCACTGCCGCCGGCGCCGCTGGCGCCAGCCCCACTGCCGCCAGCCCCACTGCCGCCGAGGCCGTTGCCGAAACCGCCCCCGAGCGCGCCGCGGCTGCCCAGCGTGTCCGCCTCGTCGAAAAAGACGATCACGCCGCCGTACCGCAGCGCGAGCTTACGCAGCTTGCGGAACAACGACTTCACCTTGAGGATGCCGACGCCGATGAACATCGCCGAGAAAGCACCCGGATCGACGAAGACGAATGGTTTGCCCGTCTCGCCGGCGACCGCCTCGGCGATCAGCGTCTTGCCGGTCCCGGGCGGGCCCCACAGCAGGATGCCGCCGGGCACATAGCCGCCCCGGCTCTCGATCTCCTCCGGGCGCTCCAGGTAGAAGACGTTCTCCTTCACCCGGCTGACGACGTGGTCCTGACCCCAGACGTCGGCGAAACGGGTGGTGATGTCCTCGGGAAAGTACGTGTCGACGCCGCCCTTGGACAGGAACCAGAACATCACCACGAACTGACCGACGACGAGCACCATCAGCAGCACGATCTGCAGCACCACCGGGACGGCCCGCCACAGGTCGCTCGGCACCTGCACCAGCGCGTCGAACACGGAGGTGTGCGACAGCCGGGCGTAGACGAACAGCGCGAGCGCCAGCCCGACGATCCACTTGGCGGCGCGGCTGAGCCGATACCGGTTCCAGTCGTTCAGGCGCAGGATCCGCCGCTCCGCCCGGCCGAACACCCGGTCGGTCCAGAACACGTGGTAGCCCGACCAGCGCTCGCCGACGAACATGTGCAGCTGGCGAACCACCTCCAGGCCCAGCAGCACGAGCACCCAGGCGCTCTTGCGGGACTGGATGCGCAGGGCGTCGGACCACGTCATCAGCGGATCGCCGGAGACGTCCGCGGCCACCACGAACAGGAACACCGCACCGAGCAGGAGCAGGAACTTCGCCCGGTCCCACAGCGGCTGCGGCCGGCGGCGCGGGCGGGCGTCACCGCCGCCGCGTCGCGGCGGTGACGCGGTCCGCGTCGCAGTGGAATCCGAAGCCGGACCGGTGCCGGGGGCCGGGCCGCCGCCACTGCCCCGGCCGCCGCCACTGCCCTGGCCGCCGCCGGAACCGGTGTCCCCCATCGGGTCGAGGCCGTCGGCCATCCCGTCCGCGTGGTTCATCAGGCCCATCCCTACTGCCCTCGGTCGGTCGGCTCGATGGTGAAGGACCGCGCCACATCGCCAATCTGCTGCCCGTGCTGGGCGTAACACAGCGACGAGCACGCGAGAATGAGCTGATACAGGACTGTCTGCGAGGTATCGAGCAGGCTGGTCTGGTCGATGGTGACCAGCCCGGCATCGGTCCGCACCTGGTAGACGAGGTGGACGCCGTGCACGCCGTCCTTCTTGCGCAGCGTCTCGTCCATCAGCAGCAGGAAGTTCGGAGCCAGGCGGGCGCCATACGGGTTTTCCCGCACGGCCTTCTCCTGGGCGGCCGCCGCGTCGTCCACGGACAGCACGAAGTTGCGCAGGTCGTTCGTGGAGACCGCGTTCGCCTCCTCGGGGAGCAGGTGGCGGACCTGCACGAACCCCTTGGGCTGGGGCGCGTCCGGCACGAGCAGGCGGGTGTCGTCGAAGCGCGTGCCCGCGTCGATGCCGACGACCCATTCCCGCGACATCAGCCCCTGCAGCATCTCGGGGCTGACGGTGCGGGCGTCGATCCCGAACAGCGCCGGGCCGGGCATCTCCCGGTGATTCCAGTCATTCGGAACCCGCAGGAAGGCGCCGTCCTTCTTGTTCGTCACATATTCGTAACTGGGCGAGCCGCAGCCGCCCGCCAGAAGCATCACCGCCACTACGCTGAGCAGCAGCAGGGTGCCCGGAACGGACCTTCGGCGCGGACGGATCGTCCGACGTCGAGCCTCCACGGCAAACCTCCAGCCTCGCGAGGTCGAACACATGGTGCGGCGTCGGGCCATGGTCCATCGCATTCCTGAAAAGTGTGGCCCAGATGGCGGCCCGCATGCACAACCTTCACCGGAAAGAGTGAGGCTCCGTACCCTCCGTTGTCGGCCACCGACAGGTCGCCGGTCGTCCGGTAACGCACTGCCAGATCCCGCATCCGAGCGCCGTACGACCAGCCCGCGCCCACCGAGCCGGATCTCCGCACCGATACCCACGACGGAGACCGCCGAACCCGGCCCGGCATCGCCCGCCCGCTCTCACCCCTCGCGGGCGAGCACCCCGCTCCCCACACGACCCCACGCATCACCCACGACCCCGCCCCGCCTCACGAACCGACGGCGCCGTCCGTCCCTGATCCCGCGGCGACCTCGATCCGTCGCGACCTCGATCGTCGCGGACGAAACGATCGGACGCACCACCGCCGCGGCCCACCGACCACACCAGGACACGAGCCAGGTCTGTACGCAGGCGCGCAGGGGACCCGGGACGATCACCCGCGGACAACGTCACGCCCGGAGATGTGCCCCCCGTGGGGCACACTGTCGGTATGGCGCACTATCGGCGGGGTCGCAAGGTTCCGGCGCTACGCCCCGGACGCCGTCACTTCGTCGGCGCCATCACGGTGGTCGCGGTCTTCTCGCTGGTCGGGCTCACGGCGTGGAACCCGATCGCGGCACTGCCCGCACTCGGAGTGATCGTCGTGCTCGGGGTGGTCGACTGGGCGATCGTGACCGCCTCCCCCGGTGCGGACGACCTGCCCTCGGGCCCCGCCGCCTTCACCGGCGACGAGCCGGAGTGGGATGGCGGGCTCGACACCCCGACCCAGGTGCTGCCCCGGCTCACCTTCGGCTACGCCCGCGCCAGCGGTCAGGACGAGGCCTACGACGAGCCGGACCAGGACGCGGTGCGCACGATGGCGATCGACATGCGCGGCTACCTCGACGAGGCCGGGCCCGGCCGGATGGGCTGATCGCGGCGGGCGAGCAGGCCGCGCACGGCATCCGCCGCCGCGCGCACGGCCGCCGGGTCCCCGCCGGCGCCGAGACCCACCAGGAACGCGGTCAGCGGCGCCGCGGGCCGGGCCACCCCATGGGCGACCTCGCGGGTGAGATCGAGCAGGTCGGTCACGTCGAGGGCGGACGAGTCCAGACCCAGCTCGGCGCAGACCTCGGCGACCCAGCGGTCGAGCACACCGCCGGGCCCCGCCGGCGCACCGGACGCGGAAGCCGGATCGGGGCCCATCGGCGCCGACGGACGATCAACGGGCGGGTCAGCGGCGGAGGGCACCGTCCCATCGTGCGCCATCGCCACGCCACGCGACGCCGTCCCGGCAGGCGGGCCCGGCGCGTCACGTGACCCGATCGCATCCCTCACCGACGCCGCGACGTGCGCGGCGGGCCACGGCGCGCCGACCCACCGGCGCGCCCGCTCCACGTCCCCGGGCTCGTCGCAGTCCAGGATGGCCCGGGCATCCGCCGGGACCTCGGCCACCGCCCTGCCGTCGAACAGCAGCCGCACCGGCTGCCCGGTCGGTTCGGCGGGCAGGGCCGCGCGCAGCCGAGACGTGCGCCAGAGCGCGGCGAGATACTGACGGCGGCCGCTCGGGTCGACGAGGACGGCGACCTCGATCGCCGGGCGCGCGGCGGCCGCGAGCAGCGCGTCGATCTCCTGGCGGCCCAGAAATGGCAGGTCGGCAGCGAGCACGGCGACATACGCGGTGCTCACCGCGTCCAGCCCGGCGGCGATCGCCGCGACCGGGCCGCCGCCGGGCGGATCCTCCTGCCGCCACCACACCACACCGGTTCCGGCCGCGTCGGCACCACGCGTGTCAGCACCTCTCGCGGCCACGGCGCCGACGCCTGCGTCCGCGCCTGCGTCCGCGCCTGCGCCCGTGCCTGCGGGCAGCGCGCGCCGCGGGCCGACGACCACTCGCCGCTCGGCTCCAGCCGTCGCCGCGAGCACCCGTTCCAGCAGGGTGACGCCACCCACCACGACAGCGGGCTTGTCCTGCCCGCCGAGCCGGCGGGCCGCGCCGCCCGCCAGCACCAGGGCACTCCAGCGCGGGTGTCCGGCCGCCGGGTCGGGCCGGCCGGTCATCCGCCGATCGCCGACATTGGCCGCCGCGGCTGGCGGAACGCCGGATCGTCGATGCCGTGCCCGGCGCGTTTGCCCCACATCGCCGTCCGCCACAGCTCGGCGATCCGCTCGTCACCGGCGCCGGCGCGCAGGGCCGCGCGCAGGTCGCTCTCCTCGCGGGCGAACAGGCAGGTCCGCACCTGGCCGTCGGCGGTCAGCCGGACCCGGTCGCACGCCGCGCAGAA
The DNA here is from genome assembly GCF_900197875.1 of Frankia canadensis. Lineage (GTDB taxonomy): Bacteria > Actinomycetota > Actinomycetes > Frankiales > Frankiaceae > Frankia > Frankia canadensis. The sequence goes on from NZ_FZMO01000223.1 coordinate 32,468, forward strand.
CGGTGCCGACACGGAGCCGATCACACCGACCCGGCCCGGGCCGCCGTCGACCTCGAACAGCTCGGCCGGCGCGCTGCCCCGCCCGGGCACCGCTCGCAGGGCGAACTCGGCCCGCAGCGCGGCGAGGATCTCCGGGGCGGACACCATCGACGAGCGCTGCCAGCCGTGCTGGGCGTCCAGCGGCATCTGCTCGATGAACCGCAGCTCGTAGCCCTCGCCGAGCGCCCACCGCAGCAGCCGGGGCGCCTCGTCGTCGTTGACGTCCCGCAGGAGCACGGCATTGACCTTGACCGGCACCAGCCCGCTGGCGGCGGCGGCCCGCAGCCCGGCCAGCACATCCCCGAGCCGGTCACGGTGGGTGAGGCGGGCGAACCGCTCGGGGTCCGTCGTGTCCAGCGAGACGTTGACCCGGTCCAGTCCGGCGGCACGCAGGGGCGCGGCCAGCCGGGCGAGCGACAGCCCGTTGGTGGTCAGTGACAGCGCCGGTCGCGGCCGCAGCGCGGCGAGCCGGGCGACCAGTGCCGCGAGACCGGGCCGCAGGGTGGGTTCACCGCCGGTGAGGCGGACCTCGGTGACGCCGAGTGCGCGCACCGCGATGCCGACCAGGCGCACCACCTCGTCGTCCGTCAGCAGCCGTTCCGATGGCAGCCAGGGCAGTCCCTCGGGGGGCATGCAGTAGGAGCAGCGCAGGTTGCAGCGGTCGGTCAGCGACACCCGCAGGTCGGTCGCGACCCGCCCGTAGGTGTCAACCAGACTCACCCTCCAAGCGTATAGAGCCGACCGGCTCCCATCATCCGGGTCCGGAGTCCGCATCCGGGACAGGCTCCCCGGCGGCGGCGTCGCGCGCCGCCGAGCGCCCGCGGGGACGGGTGGGCGCCACCAGGGTCGCCATGCCTGCGAGACTTAGTGCTCGGCGGTCAGGGGACCGGCCCCGGTCGCGCGAGCACGCCGCGGCCACGGAGCCGTGCGCGGACCGCGGGCCGACGGCGCGGGCGCGTGTCCCGGCCCCAACGGCACAGGCGGCTACATCGGCGCGGGGAGGACTTCGGCCATGCAGGTCTTCGGGGTTGACGTCGGAGGAAGCGGCATCAAGGGCGCTCCGGTCAACATCGAGGACGGCTCGCTGGCCGCGCCTCGGCTGCGCATCCCCACCCCGCAGCCGGCCGAGCCGGCCGCCGTCGCCGACACCATCGCCGAGGTGGTGAACCATTTCGGCTGGTCCGGCCCGGTCGGGGTGGCGCTGCCCGCGGTGGTGAAGAACGGGATCGCCCTCACGGCCGCGAACATCGCGCCGTCCTGGATCGGGACGGACACGGTCGCGTTGCTGTCGGCCGCGCTCGGCGCCCCGGGCCCCGCCGTCCCTTCCGTGCCGGTGCCGCCCGCGGCGGCGCCGAGTGCGGCGGACATCACGACCGTCAACGACGCGGACGCGGCCGGTCTCGCCGAGCTGGCCTTCGGTGCCGGTCGCGACGTCGCCGGCCTGGTGGTCATGACGACCTTCGGCACCGGCATCGGCACCGCCCTGTTCCTGCACGGCCAGCTCGTGCCGAACACCGAGCTCGGCCACCTCGAGGTGCACGGACACGACGCCGAGACGAAGGCGTCCGACGCCGCCCGGGAGCGCGAGGACCTGTCCTGGGACAAGTGGGCCAAGCGGGTGTCGCGCTACCTCGGCACGCTGGAGGCCCTGCTCTGGCCGGACCTGATCATCATCGGCGGCGGCGTCAGCAGGAAGGCCGACAAGTTCCTCGACCAGCTCGAGGTGCGCACCCGGGTGGTGCCCGCCCAGCTGCAGAACGAGGCGGGGATCGTCGGTGCCGCGCTCGCGGGTCTCGGCGACCAGGGCCGGCCCCGCCCGGCCACCCGGGCCGCCCGCCGGCGCGGCCCCGCCACGCGGCCGCCGGGCGGGCGGCGTCCCTAGGACGATCCGGCCTTGCGCGGCCCGACCGGACAGGCCCGACTCGGTCAGACTGCGCGTGTCGTCCGCCGACAGCCACCGGAGCGGCCGCATCGATGGCAGGCTGTCATCTACCGGGACGCACGTACCGAAGGCGGGTTCGGGTGCGTCATGTCAACCTGCCCGCGGGTTCGTCCGCCGGAGCGCGTCACGCGCGTCGCGCGGCACGGCGACGGGCACGGTATGGCTTCGAGAGAACAGGAGGCGCCATGCGTGAGCTGCGGGCGATCGCACTCAGCGAGGACGGCGGCTACCTCGTGCTCGCGGACGCGGCCGGGCGGACCGACGGCGAGCAGTTCCGAGTGCCGGTGGACGACCGGCTCCGGGCCGCCCTGCGCGGGGTGCGCCGCAGCGAGGTGCGCACGGAGAGCGCGCTGACGCCGCGGGAGATCCAGGCCCGGCTGCGGGCCGGGGAGACGGCCGCCGAGGTCGCCCGCGCCGCCGGGATCCCGGTGGAGCGGGTGGAGCGGTACGAGGGCCCGGTTCTGGCCGAGCGCGCCCGCGTCGTCCAGGAGGCCCGTGCCGCGCTGCTGCCCAAGGACCCCGGCGGGGTGCCCGGCCGGCCACTGGGCGAGGTCGTCGACGCGCGCCTGGTCGTCGCCCAGGACAACCCGGCCGCCGCGCAGTGGGACGCCTGGCGCCGCGTGGACGGCATCTGGCTGGTCCAGCTCACCTCCGAGAGCCGTTGCGCCCGCTGGACCTGGGATCCGGTCGTGCGCCGGGTCCGCCCGCACGACGACGCCGCCCGAGCACTCGTCGCTCCGGAGAGCGCCGAACCCGCCGCCGTCCCGGCGCCGCCGGCCATGCCCGCCGCGCTGGCGCCCCCCGCCGGGCGGCCGGCGGGACCGGCGCTGACGCTGGTGCCCGACCAGGCCCCACTGGCCTCTTATCCCCCGGTGACCGCCGCCCCGCCCCCGGCGTTCCCGGACAGGCCGGCCGCGCGCTCCTACCCGCAGCCCGCGGCATTCCCCGGCATTCCCTACCCGGCGGCGAACCAGCCCAGCGGCGCCCCGCCGGCGCGTCCCGGCGTCTTCCGGACGGTGCCCGCGCCGGATCTCGACCCTGCCCACGCGCCGGAGTTCACGCCGGATCATGCACCGCAGCCCGGCCCGGCCCCCACCCCCGCCGCGGCGGGGCTCCCGGTCGAGCCGCCCATGCCCGCCCGTCCTCAGACCACCGTCGGCTCCGCCGTCTTCGGCGGGTCCCCAGCGGTCGGCGGTGCCCTGCCGGGGGCAGGCGCCTCGAGCGGCGCTCCGGGCGACGGCCCGGCCCTCTCCCACCCCGCGTCGCCGCCGGCCCACGGCGGGCAGCCCGGCATCGAGACGCCCGTCGGGCCCGCCCTGTCGCCCGCCATCGGCGGGCAGGCCGCTGTTCCCGGCAGCGCGAGCGCGGACGGCCAGGCGGCCGAGGACGGCGACGACCTCGGCGCCGACGTGGCCGCGGCCTTCGCTGGCGAGGCGGCGGCCTTCGCCGGCGAGGCGGCGGGCGGCACGGGCGACGAGTTCGTGGCCGACCAGACCTGGGCGGCGGATGCGGAGGCGGGCGAACCCGCCGCCCCAGCCGAGTTGGCCCGGCCCGAACCGGCCGAGGTCGCCGCGGCGAACCGTCGACCGGAGCCACAGCCGCCGCGGCGCACGGCCGCGACCCGGGTCAGTGCCCTGCCGCGCAACACCGGCCGGCGCCTCGGCACCAACACCACCGCCGCCCGGCCCGGCGCCGCGGCAACACCCGGTCGCGGCGTCCCCGCCGCCCGGCCCGCGGCCGCCCCGGCGGCATCCGCGGCGTCGGCGGCACCGGCCCGCACGGGCGAGACCCCACGGGCGGCCGTCGCGCCGGCCGGCACGGCGCGCGTGACATCCGCCACGTCGCCGGCCGGCGCCGCCGCCATGCCCTCGGCCGCGAGCCCGGCGGACAAACCGGCCCGCACGCCCGCGGCACCCGCTGCCCGAACCTCGGGACGGGCGGCCGCCGCCGCCGCCGCCCGCGCCGCAGGGGGATCCGCCGCCCCCACCGCCTCCGCGGCGACGGTTCCCGAGCCCGCCGCGGTCCCCGAGCCGGCCGCGGTGGCCGAGCCGGCAGCCGCGGCCAGCACCCCTGCCACCACCGGTGGGCGCCGTCAGGCCGCCGCCACCACGGCGGCGAAGGGCAAGGCATCCGCGACCGAGGAGAACGAGAAAGTTACGGACAGCGACGCCGACACTGCCGCAGAGAAGTCGAACGCACCCGCTGCGTCACGAGGCCGCCAGAACACCGGCACCCGCGGGGGGGAACGTCCCGCAGGCGGTCGACGTGGACGCAAGTCAGTGCCAGCATGGGACGACATCGTCTTCGGCGCCCGACGGACCTAGAGCGGCCGGCGGGACCAGGACGAGTACAGTACGCGGCCCGAACAACGCCGCGGACGCCACGCCGCTCTGGATGCAATGACGCCACGAGAGCCGGCTGTGAGTAAACCGTCACATGGTCAGGTGGAACGTCTGACCGCCTAACACAGTTGGAGTAGATGTGACAGGGACTACCACGAAGCCGACGCTGACCAACCTCGATCGTTGCGACCGGTGCGGTGCCCAGGCATACGTGCGGGTGGTGCTGCCGGGCGGCGGAGATCTTCTGTTCTGCCGTCACCACGCCAAGTCGCACGACTCCAAGCTGCGCGAGATGGCGGTCGAGTACCACGACGAGACCGACAAGCTCAGCGTGTCCTGAACCTCGCGTTTCGATAGTCGGAGGGGCATGTCACCGAGGTGTGGCATGCCCCTTCCGCTCGCTGCCGGCGGACCTGCGCCGACCGACCCGCGCGCCGCGGCCCGCACCATCCACTGACGGGCCATCCCGGATCAGTGTGCTCGGCGCCAGTCCGGCGCCGTTGACCTCCATGGGCCTCACCAGGCCATACGGTGGGATCCGTGGCCACCGCGGGGAACGACGTGTCCACTCCCGTGGCACGCGGGCCGGCGCGAGGCCGGTCGGCTCGACTACTACGACGAGTCGTGGTCGGCGCGGTGCCGGGCCTGCGGTCGCGACTGCGGCGCCGCAGGGTGACGGCCAAGGCCAGGGTGCGCCACAGCGCCGTGTTCCGCCGCCTCGACCGTGAGCAGCGCCGGGTGCCTCGCGCGCCGCTGCGGCTGGTTCGCCGGACCGTCGCCAACGCCTGGCGGCATCGGGTCCTGGGCCTCGCCGCCGAGGCCGGGTTCTGGCAGCTGCTGTCGCTGCCGCCGCTGCTGTTGTCGCTGCTCGGCGCGCTCGGCTATGTCGCCGAGTCGATCGGGCACAACGCGCTCGGCACCATCCGCAACAGCATTCTGCGCGGTGCCGGCGACCTGCTCACCGAATCGGTGGTGGACGACGCGGTCCGGCCTACCGTCGACGAGATCCTCTCCCGGGGGCGCCCGGACGTCATCTCCATCGGTTTCGTGCTGTCCCTGTGGACCGGCTCGACGGCGATGGCGACGTTCGTCAACACCATCACGATCGCGTACGGCCAGCGTGATCTCCGCTCGGCGGTGCGCAGCCGGCTCCTCGCCCTCGGTCTGTTCCTGGCGCAGCTGACCAGCGGAGTGATCATTCTGCCGGCACTCGTCCTGGGCCCCGGCGTCATCTCGCGGATCCTCGACGCGGACCGGCACCCGTCCGTGGACCGGCTCCTGACCTCGTTGTTCTGGCCAGTGGTCGGCGCGGTCGCGCTGACGATGCTGACGTCGCTATACCACCTGTCGCTGCCGGTGCGCCGACCGTGGTGGCGGGCGTTGCCCGGGGCGACGCTCGCGCTGGTGTGCTGGCTGGTCGGCAGCTACGTCCTGCGCCTCTACCTGGAGTTCGTGTTCAGTCACGAGCTGGTCTACGGCTCGCTGGGCTCCCCCGTGGCGGCGCTGCTGTTCTTCTACATAACGGCGCTCGCGGTGCTGCTCGGCGCCGAGCTCAACGCCGCTCTCGACGAACGGTCCCGATCCGTCATGGTCGAGGACGCGCCCGAGCCACCAGGGCCACCGGAGCCACCAGGGCCACCGGAGCCGGCGGGATCCGACGGCCGGCCTCCCCGCGGGCACGAGCCCTGAGCGGAACTCCCCGGACCGCGAACGGCCCGCGCGGACCCGGTCAGTAGGTGCAGGAGCCGCTCGTCGACGGGGCCGGCGCGGCCGTGGTCGCCGCAGGCGCGGCGACTGGCCGGGTCCATGCCACGGGGATGCCGACACCGCCGGTGCCGCCCGGCCCGGCGGGTGTCGCGGGAACCGCCGCAAGCGCCCCCGCGGCGCCCGTCGTCTGGCTCACCCGACCGCCGAAGGGTTTCAGGAAGGCACCGAGCTGGGCGGGATCAAGGACCAGGACGCTCTGCCCGGCCCGAGTGCCCCCGGTGGCGGGAACGGTCGCGAAGGTGACCCCGCCCGAGCCGATCGCCTGCATGCGCACCGCGAGCAGCCGCAGGTCGGCGAGGGAGGTCTGGTCGTCCAGGGTGAGTGCGGAGGTGGCGGCGTCGACCACGTTGATCAGCTTGGCGGGGTTGAGCAGGGTGTCGGTCGCGGAGATGCGCCGGAACACGACGCCGAGGAACTGCTGCTGACGGCGGATCCGGTCGATGTCACTCTCCGGAAGTCCGTACCGCTGGCGCACGAACGCCAGCGCCTGCGCGCCGTTCAGCCGGTTCTCGCCCACCTGGCCGGAGAATCCGGAGAAGTGGTCATGCAGGTTGTCGAAGCCGCGGGCCCTGAGCTCGGGCGGCAGCTCCCTGATGCAGACCGTGACGCCGCCCAGCGCGTCCGTCATGCCCTGGAAGCCGACGAAGTCGATCTGCACGTAGTGGTCGACCCTGATCCCGGTCAGTCCCTCGATCGTGGACACGAGCAGGGACGGCCCGCCATAGGAGTAGGCCGCGTTCAGCTTCGACCGCTGCGCGGCGTGCTGGGTGCCGCGGGAGTCCGTGTAGGCCGGGATGCGCACCCACAGGTCCCGGGGAAACGAGATCAGGGTCGTCGAGCCGCTGGCGTCGAGGTGGGCGAGGATCGTCGTGTCCGAGCGCTGGCCCTCGGCCGCGCCGAACGCACCGTTCGTGCCGGCCCGGGAGTCCGAGCCGACGAGCAGGATGTTCTGGGTGCCGCCGCCGGCCTTCGCCGGCCGGTCCACGCCCGCGGAGAAGGTCAGTGGCACGTGCCGGACCCGCCCGTCGTAGTGGCGCAGCACCGCCCAGCCGGTCGTCGCGAGGATCAGCACGACGGCGGCCAGCACGGCGGCGTCCGCCGGGGCCTCACCGCCGTCGCCATGCCGGCCGTCGCCATTGCGGTCGTCGCCATTGCGGTCGTTGCCATTGCGGTCGTCGGGGGGAGGTGCGTACCGGTCGTCCGCCGGCGGACCGTAGGGGGTGGGCCGGCCCCGCGGGGCGTCCGCGGCGGCTGGGCCGCGGGCCCGGCGGGCTCCCGGGTCGCGGCGCTGCCACTGGCCGGCCGGCCACTGGTCGCCCGCGGACCCGCGGCGTGGATCTCGCCGGGCGCCACCACCGGGCTCTCCACGGTCCGCCCCGGGCGGGCCGTACCGCTCCGGCCGATCCGGAGGCCAGGTCATGGCAGCCTCCCCTCCCTCCACCGGGACGGGATCATCCGTTCCGGTGGCGCCGTCCTGTCGCGGGCACGCCGTCCATGGCGAGCCGTCCCGCCGGCGCCGAGGGCCGGGTCACGGCCACACCGCGGCCCGGGACCGGCCCCGCTCGCCGCGGCGCCGGGCCTGGTCCTCGCCGCCACCGCGATCGTTCCCGCCGAGCAGTTCCGGCCAGCGGAGCCGTTCCGGTCAACGGACGAACGGAACAGTCCTGGACAGCCTCTCATCCCAGGCCACTTCGACACGCCGTAGATGCGTCCGGTCTGTGTCGGATGGCCGACGATGCCGGGCACGCGCGGCCGGGCGCCGGCGCCGTCGACGCGAAGCCCGACGGATGGTGACGTTCACGACATCACCGTTCGCACCCAGGGTCCCCGGTTCGGGTATCCCTCGCCGAGGTTCTGGCCGCGGACGATCCGGCGAGCCGGGCCGCCGGGGGCGTCCGCCGCGCGGAAAACCGTACTGCCGACAGTGCAGGAGTCAGCGCCCGGACCGAACCGACGGCGAGACGCGTCCTGAGGACCCCCGTCCACCACCTCACCTCGGCACGCCCGTCAACAGGCCACGACACGAGGTCACGAAACCGGCGTTATCACACTGTCGATACCACCGATCGCGCGTCGTCGTTAACGGATTCGCCGGGATGCGGCCCGAGCCGGACACGAGGCATCGTCGTGGCGCCCGCCGCGCGGAATATTCGCCGGCACGATCGCCGAGATGTCCGCCGATCGTGCCGGCGGACACCAGCCCGGGGACGCACTACCCGTCGAAGCCCGGCCGCCCTACCGTTAACGGTATGAGTGCCCACCCCGACCAAAGCACACCTGAGCCGGCCGCCCCGGGGGCGCCCGAGGGAGCCTCGGCGCAGCGTGACCAGAACGCCGCCGCAGTCGGCGAGGCGGACCTTGTCCGCACCCGCACCGATGTACCCGCCGGCGTCCGTGATTCCGGTGGCACCGAGGTTGATTCGTCTCCCGGGGACGGTGGTACCTCGGCCGGGGACGGGCCCGAACCCGCGGCGACTTCCGCCCGCGAACCCGGCCAGGCCAACCACGATGAGGAACCGCATGCCGCGTTTCGGCGATTTATGGCCACCGGCTGGGCGCCGATTGACGACGCTCTGCCATCCCGCGATGACTGTGCCCCCTACGCGGCGAAACGCCGGGCCTTGTTGGGATCGCGGTTCCCGACGGACGCCCTGGTAGTGCCGAGCGGGGCTCTGCGGGTCCGGGCAAACGACACGGATTATCCGTTCCGTCCGGGAAGTGACTTCTTCTGGTTGACAGGTTGTCATGAACCCGACGCCGTGCTGGTTCTGCTACCGAACGCGGCCGGGGAGCACCCGGCGACCCTCTATGTCCCCGGCCGCTCGGACCGATCCAGCTCGGCGTTCTACGCCGATCGGCGATACGGGGAACTGTGGGTGGGTCCCCGTCCCGGCGTCCCTGAGACGCAGGCCGCCCTGGAGATCGAGTGCCGGCCCCTGACCGAGCTTCCCGAGATGCTGGCCCGGCTGGCACCGGGAAACACCAGGGTGCTGCGCGGAATCGACCCGCTGGTGGACCGATCGGTGCTGCGGTGGACGGCCGGCCGGTCCGGCGACGACCGGGATCAGCAGCTTGCCCAGACGCTTTCCGAGCTGCGCCTGGTCAAGGATGACTTCGAGATCGCCCGCCTGGACGAGGCGGCCGCGGCCACGGCCCGCGGCTTCACCGAGTGCGTGGCAGAAATCGGCCACGCGATCGGGCTGCCCAACGGTGAACGCTGGTTGGAGGGCACCTTCTGGCGGCGGGCCAGGGTGGACGGCAACGACGTCGGATACGGCTCCATCGTCGCCTGCGGACACCACGCCACGACCCTGCACTGGGTGCGCGACGACGGCCCGGTGCGCCCCGGTGAGCTGGCCCTGCTCGACATGGGCGTGGAGGGAAGGTCGCTGTATACGGCGGACGTCACTCGCACGCTACCGATCACCGGCCGGTTCACGGACCTGCAGCGACAGGTCTACGACGTCGTACTGCGGGCGCAGCAGGCGGGCATCGAGGCGGTGCGCCCGGGGGCGTCGTTCCTGGACCCGCACCGTGCCGCGATGCGGGTCATCGCCACCGCGCTCGATGACTGGGGCCTGCTCGCGAACGGCGCGCAGGCCTCGTTGTCCGAGGATCCCCACGCCCCGGGCGCCGGGCTGCACCGGCGATACACCCTGCATTCCACGTCGCACATGCTCGGCCTGGACGTTCACGACTGTGCGCAGGCCCGCGACACGGCCTACCGGGACGCGGCGCTCGAGCCCGGGATGGTGCTGACCGTGGAACCGGGTTTGTACTTCCAGCCCGACGACCTCACCGTTCCCCCGGAGCTGCGGGGCATCGGCGTCCGGATAGAAGACGACATCCTGGTCACCAGGGACGGATGGCGGAACATGTCCGCCGCGCTTCCCCGAAGCCCGGAAGACGTCGAAAACTGGATGGGCAGACATCCGTCGAACTGACGGAACGCACAGAGTCGGCGACAGCCCGCTTCGGCGTGGGTGTCAATCGTTCCTGCCACACCGGCCTGGCCGGTGTGGCAGGAACCCAACCTGGCAAAACCTGATCAGCAGGTCCTCGGGCCGGTGGGCGCGCGACCCGCGGCCGAATACCGCGGGTGCGCCAGGTACTACGGGGTCCACTGCTTCGAGCCTCGACCCGGAAAAATCGTCAAGGCCAGGATCAGTGGGCCTTGTCGTACGCCTCGACGATGTTGGAGGCGATACGGCCACGGTCACTCACCGTGTATCCGTTGCTGCGCGCCCACTCACGAATGTCGGCGGTGCGGTCGGTTCCGCCGGTACGCCGCGAAGCGGCACGCACGCCACGCCGGCCGCCGGCCGCGCGGCCGCCGGAACGCCGGGCCGCGGTCACGAACGGCGCCAGCGACTCACGCAACTTCGTGGCGTTCTTCTCCGACAGGTCGATCTCATACTGCGCACCGTCGAGTCCGAAGCGGACAGTCTCGTCGGCCTCTTCTCCACTGAGATCGTCAATCAACGAGACGATGGTCTTCTGGGCCATGCCACTCTCCTTCAGGTCAGCGGACCGCAGAACTCACGCGTCTAGTATTACCACGAGAACACCGGGAACTGTCACGCCTGGGTTCGACAGACTCGCGGACTAGGGCCGCCGAACACCAAGACAGCGGTCTAGGCGCGCCGGTCACCTGACGGAGTGCGGAACCCAAAGACGGCGTCCAAGCCCGGCATGATAGGAGGCGATCATGTTCTGCGAATCACACCTTCCCCGCCGAAACGCCGACCGCAAGCGGACAGTTGGGCCGCCGTCGGCCGGCCGGCGGCCATGCCCGCTGACCTTGGGACACCGATCGTGTTCGTCTACCGACTCCACGGGCCATTGCCCGGCAATCGGCCGCCATCAGCCGACCGGTGCTTTGGGACGCGGTCGCCGCGAGCGGAACCGACCGGTACGAATGCCAAAGGGGATCGTGGCGGCGGATGAGTACGCCTGATTCCGGCGCCGGCCCTAAGCCTCGGCGCACGGACGAGTACCCACGGACGTGGGTGGTGGACGGTGCCAACGTGATTGGCGCCAAGGCGGACGGCTGGTGGCGTGACCGGCCGGCCGCCGCCCGGCGCCTGGTGACCGCAATAGCGGCATGGCTCGCCGGCTCCGCCGGGGGCACCCGGCCACCGGAGCCAGCCGAACGGCCGGCCCATGTCGTCGTCGTTCTGGAGGGAGCGGCGCGGGCCGGAGTCCCCGAGGGGATCGTCGAGGCACCCCCGGCACCGATCACGGCCGGAGAACCGGAAACCGCCGCCGGGAATCGCGGCGGTGCGGCCATCCCCACGCTCACCGTCTCCCATGCCACCGGGCACGGTGACGACGCCATCGTCGCGGCCGCCGGGGCGGCCGGGCCCCGCCCGCTCGTCATCACCTCGGACCGGGACCTCGTGCGCCGGGTGCGTGCGGTGGGCGCCGACACGCGCGGGGCGCGCTGGCTGTGGGACCACGTCGGGCGCTGAGCCACGCCGCGTGTCCCCGAGCGGCAGCCGGCGGCGCCCGCGGGCCAGCGAGGTCCCATCGGGTCTCCCTGCCCCTCTGGCGGCCCGCCGAACGAAGGCCAGGGAAAAACATCTCGGCATCGGCTCTCCGCCCGCTCCATGGCCCCCTGGGCCGCTTGGCGGGCCTAACCCGGGCGCGGCAACCAGGGACACCGAACCCGGGTGGTGCCGTGGACGGATGAGGACGCGCCGCTTTCGGCGACGTGGGGGCCTTCGTCAGGCTCCGCTCACCCGCGCGGTCGGACCGTCAGAATCAGGGGAACGGCGCCACGCCCCAGGACCGGCCGGCCGGCGCGCATCCGGCACCGTCCCGACCGCGGCCTGGCGACCACTGCTCCCGCCCGGACCAGCGAGCGCCGCGACGCCGCCGGGCAGGGCGTCAGACGGCGACGGACACCGGCCGCCGCGGGGGCGGGCCGGCGGCCAGGCGGGCGGCGTACCGGCCCTGGGCGACGCTGACCTCAAGGGGAATGCCGAAACAGTCCGACAGCCGGGGCGCGGTGAGCACCTCCGCGACCGGCCCGGCCGCCCGCACCTGACCGCCGCGCACCAGCAGGGCGTGGGTGACGCCGACCGGAATCTCCTCGACGTGATGGCTGACGAGAACGGTGACAGGCGCCGCCGGATCGGCCGCGAACCGGGTCAGCCGGCGCAGCAGCGCCTCCCTGGCGCCGAGGTCGAGGCCGGAGGCGGGCTCGTCGAGCAGGAGCAGCTCGGGGTCGGTCATCAGCGACCGCGCGATGAGCACCCGCTTGCGCTCGCCCTCCGACAGGGTGCCGAAGCGCCGGTCGCTCAGTTCGCGGCAGCCGAACTGCGTGAGCAGGGTGGCGGCGCGGGCGAGGTCGACCTCGTCGTACGGCTCGTCGCCGCGGCCGATCACCGACCAGCCCGCGGTGACCACCGCGTCGAGCACCCGCTCGTCCGGCGGCGGCGTCTCCACCAGCGCGGGACTGACGACGCCGACGCGGTAGCGCAGATCGAGGATGTTCACCGTGCCGAGCCGCTGGCCGAACAGATCGACCGCGCCGGAGGTGGGGAACAGCCGCCCCGAGGCGACCTGCAGGAGGGTCGTCTTGCCGGCGCCGTTCGGGCCGAGCACGACCCACCGCTGACCGGGCGACACCTCCCAGGTCACGTCCTGGATCAGGAACGATCCGTCCCGCACGACATTGACGCTGTCGAGGCGCAGCACCGCGTCCGGCATGCCGCCACGTTACGCGACCCGCACCCCGTTGGCGGCGTCAGGTCGCCGCCAACCGGGCCACATCGGCGCCACCGGGGCCCGACCGGGGGATGCCGGCCGGACCCTGGCGCGCGGCCCGGGTGCGCCCGGCCTCATTCCCCGGCGGGCGCGGGCGGCGCGGTGAGCTCGACCTCCGCCCAGACGACCTTTCCGTCGACGACAGGCCGGATGCCGTGCCGCGCGGCGAGCTGGGACACCAGGTCCAGGCCGCGGCCCGCCTCGTCGTCCGCGGCGGCGTGCCGGCGCCGGGGCAGCCGGCCGCCACCGTCGGCGACCTCGACGACGGCCCGTGTCCCGAGGCGACGCAACCGCACCGACAGCGGCGGCCGGCCATGCCGCACGGCGTTGCTGGTCAGCTCCGACAGCACGAGGACGATCGTGTCGACGATCTCCGCGGGCAGTCCGGCGTTCTCCAGCGCCAGCCGGCCCTGCGCCCGCACGGCCCGCAGGCTGGCCGCTCCCTCGACGGCGACGTCGAGCAGGACGGGGCCGGCCATCGACTCGTCGGGCAGACGGGCGAACAGCAGCGCGACGGCGTCGTCGTCGGCCGCCGGGTCGCCGCCCCGCCCCAGGCCCGCGCAGGCCGCGGTGACCAGCGCGTCGAGGCTGCCGCCCCGCCCGTCGCCGCCCCGCCCGTCGCCCGCACGGGCGAGGGCCGCCGCGAGGTCGGAGACGCCGGCGTCGGAGTCCCGGCCGCCGGCACGGACCAGGCCGTCGGTGAACAGCGCGATGAGATAGCCCGGTCCCAGCCGGACCGTGTACTCGGTGGCGGCGCCGGGGGCCGCCACATCCGCGCCGGCCGCCCCCAGCGGCGCGCCGACCGCCATGTACAGCCGCGACACCAGCCCGTCGGGGGCGACGACCACGGGCGGCGGATGTCCGGCGCTGGCGAGCGTCAGCACCCCGGTGTCGAGTTCGGCGATCGCGTAGATGCAGGTCGCGCCCTGCTCGCCGGGCAGGTCGGCGACGACGCTGTCGAGCAGCGCCAGCACGTCGCCCGGCGGGAGGTCGAGGCGGGCACAGGCCCGGGCCGCCGCCCGCAGCTGCGCCATCGCGGCCGTCGCGGCCACTCCCCCGCCACCGGCCTCCCCGATCACCAGGGCGACCCGGCCGGCACCGAGGTCGATGAGGTCGGACCACTCGCCCCCCGCCGCCCCGGCGCCGCCCGCCGGCAGGTAGCGGGCCGCGACCTGCAGGCCGGCGGGCACGGCGGCCCGCGCGCCGCGCAGCGTCTCGTGCAGTCCGGCGGCCTCGCCGCGGACGGATCGGTCCTGGTCGAGCCGGGCCAGGGCGGTGCCGGCGCGCGCCGCGAGCTCGGTGAGGAAGGCGACGTCGTCGGCACCGAACGGGGCCCGGTCCCCGGTCAGGGTCAGGCTGACGACGGCGGCGACGCCGCCCGGGCCCGGCACGGGCAGCACGGCGGTCGTGTGCGCGTCGACCTGGCGCAGCCACCGGGCCACGTCGGCCGGTGGGTCCCAGCCGCCCGCGGCGTGGATCAGTATCCGGCCGACGCCGTCGACCGCCACCTGTCGGAACGGGTTGGCCGGCGCGGCGAGTGCCGCGGCCCAGGCGGCCGCCGGCGGCGCGCTCACCCCCGCTTCCCGCACCGCGCCCGCCCGCGGCGCGTCGGCCACGGCGAAGGGCACGAGGTGCGGCGCGAACCGCCCGTCACCGCTCCCGGCCGGCTCGGCCGCCGGCTGTGCGGGCGGCTCGGTGCCGGCAACCGCGTCAGGTCGCGCGCCCCCGTCGGAGCCGGTGGAGCCGTCGGAGCCGGCGCCCACCTCGGACCCGGCGCCCGCGTCGGCCTGGGCACGGACGCCCGCGCCGCCGCCGGGGCCTCCCCCGCCATCCGTGTTCGCAATGTCACCGTCGGCGATAACACTGGTCTCGGGGCTGACTGCGGCGCCCATCGCGGACAGGGCGGCCGGCGCCGGCACCGCGCCGGGGACGATCGCCGGCGCCCCGGGCGCGCCGGACGGTTCGACGACGAGGTGCAGCGCGCACACATCCGCGACCTCATCGGCGAGCAGACTCACGAAGGCTCGCAGTGCCTGGTGGGGATCGCCGGCGGCCGTGACGGTCGCGGTGGCCCGGGTGAGCAGGTCCAGCCGGGCGTCGGCCCGCTCGCGGGCCACCCGCTGCGCGCGCGCCGCGTTCAGCGCGTCCTCGCCCTCGGCGAGGTCGGCGAGCAGGCGCTCGTGGTCGGTGGCGCGCCCGATCGCGCGGGCGGCCGCCGCGGCGAGGCCGGCCAGGTGGGCGCGCTCCGCGGCGTCGAAGGCACGCGACGCCGGGAAGCCGAAGGTCACCACTCCGAACGGGGAGCCGTCCGCGCCGACGAGGGGCAGCAGCGCCCACGCCTGCTCGCCGGCCGCCGCGACCGTGTCCGCGAGGCCGGTGATCGGCCAGCGGGTGAGCAGCTCCTCCCGGTCGGCCAGAAACAGCGCCCGCCCGCCCCGGACAACCTCGGCGACCGGGTGCACGGCGCCGAGGGCGACGTCCGGCCAGGACGCCGGCCGGCCCGCGCCCGTGCTCGCGCCTTGCGGCACGCGCACGAACCGCAGCTCGTCGCGGTCCGGGTCGACCAGCGCGACGCCCCGCGACAGCGCCCGGGCCGCCTGACCGCCGGTCCCGAGCAGCGCGACGACGACCTCGTCGACCGTGCCCGCGGCGGCCAGCGCGGCCGAGAAGCGACCGCTGGACTCCACCCGGCCGTCCGCCGCCTGGGCCTGGGCCCTGGCCTCCTCGGCGCGCCGCCCGGCGGCGGCCGCCTGCTCGACGACGGCGTCGACCCGCCGCGTGGCCTGCTCGAGCTGCTCGGCGGACTCCTCGGCCTGCCGCCGCGCCGCCTCGACCTGACGCTCGGCCGCCTCCGCGCGATCGTCCGTCTCCTGCGCCCGCGCGTCCGCGGCCTCGGCCCGGTCGACGGCCGCCTGGGCGCGCAGGTCGGCGACCTCCGCCCGCCGCTCGGCGGCCCGGATCCGCCCTTCGGCCGCCTCGACGTCCTCCGTCGCCGATCCGGCGCGCCGCTCGGCGTCCTCGATTCGCGCCTCGGCGGCGCCCGCCCGCGCCTCGGCCGCCTCGATCAACCGCTCCGCGGTACCCGCCCGTTGCTCCGCCGCCCCGATCAACTGCTCGGCGGTACCGGCTCGCTGCTCGGCTGCCTCGACCTGCTGCCCGAGCGCCTCGACCAACTGCTCGGCGGTACCGGCTCGCTGCTCGGCTGCCTCGACCTGCTGCCCGAGGGCCTCGACCAGCCGCTGCGCCGCCTGGGCCCGCTGCTCGACCGCCTCGGCCTGCTGCCCGACCGCCTCGGCCTGCTGCTCCGCCGCCCGCACCCGCTGCTCCGCCGCGTCGCGGCGTTCCTCGGCCGTCCGCGCCCGCGCCTCGGCAGCGTCCGCACGCTGCTCGGCCGTCTCGGCGCGCTGGCCGGAGGCCTGGACCTGCTGCTCCGTCGCGAGCGCCCGCGCCTCGGCGGCGTCCGCGCGGCCGGTCGCCTCGGCCCGGGCGGCGTCGGCGCCGCGCTGTGCGGTGAGATCGCGGACGACGCCCAGCCACTCCGGCGGCCGTCCGTCGCCGGCGCGCGGCGCGTCCCCGCCGGCACCTGCCCCGGTCGCGGCGGGCACGGGCAGCACCCGCGCGGCGACGATCCGCGGGCCGGTCCCGCCGCCGGCCGTGGGCTCAGCGAGCCGAAACTCGGCCTCGAACACCTCGCCGCGTTCCAGCGCCCCGTGCCAGGCCCGGGCGACCCGATCCCGGTCGTCGGGATGTACGCCCGCCAACCAGCCGCTGCCGGTCAGGTCCGCCGGGCGCTGGCCGGTCACCGCCCGCCAGCCAGGCAGGTCGACGTCGAGCCCGCCGTCGGCGCCGGCGTGGAAGACGTCGGTGCCGCCGGCGTCCACGAGCGCGCGGTAGCGGGCCTCGACCCGCACCCGCTCCCGCTCGGCGGCCTGCATCCCGGTGACGTCCAGTGCGACGAAGGCGACGCCCACCGGGCCGAGCTGCGGCTCGCTCACCGGGAACCAGCTGGCCAGCCAGGTGCGCGCGGGCGCGCCGACGGCGCCGGCGACCCCCACCTCCAGGTCGACGACCGGCTCGCCGGTGAGCAGGACCCGGCCGAGCAGGTTGTCGAGCTCCTGGCCGGTGTCACCGAGCACCTCGCTCACCGTCCGGCCGAGATGGTCGCGGGCGGGGCGGCGGTCCAGCCGGGCCAGCGTCTCGTTGACCCGGAGGAACCGGCCGGCGCGGTCGAGCAGCGCGAGGCCGACCGGCGCGCGGGCGAACAGCGCGTCGAGCATCGCGTACGCCGCGGCCGCCGGATCGACCCCGGTGGCGCCGCTCGCCGCCGCGCTGCCCCGGCCCACGCCGGGCTGGCCAGGGCCGGTCGGGCGCTCCGCCGACGCGCGCCGCGGGCCGGTGCCGTCGATGACGTCGCGCACCCCCTCCGCGGGTCCCAGCGGCTCACTACGCGGCACCATCGGCCAGCCGGCGGGCAGCACCGGCACGTCCCGCCCGGCGCCCCGCTCCGACTCCGGGCCCGTCGCGGCTGCCGCCGTGATGGCGGCGGACGCCACCTCGGCGTCGGAGACCGCGCCCGGCGCCGTCGGCAGCCCCACGGGGCCGGACATCGGCACCAGCGCCGCCCTGCCGGGTGCCCCCGCACCGGGCACACCCATGGCCCGGACGGGCCCCACGTGATCCAACTGGGGCCCCCCGAAAGCGCTGGACGCAGGCCGGGCGGGGGGCTGCTCGGAGTACGGCGACGTCATGGGAGACGATTGTGGCCGGTGTGACCATGTTGTGCCGAACCGCCCCGCGCCGCCGCCATGTCGGTGCCTGGCAGGACGGGAGCCCAGAACCGCCGCGGACCGGCGTCCGCGCGGGGCGTGGACCGGCCGGCCATCACCTCCGCGGACAGGACGGTGACACGCCCGGTCGAGACCACCACCGGGTCAAGAGTGAGATGAACCACCTCGGGGAGGTCGTCGGCCAGCCGGCCGAGGCGCAACAACAGGTCCTCGAGCGCCGCCACGTCGACCGGGCTCGACCCGTGATAGCCCAGCAGCAGCGGCGCCGCCCGCACCGAGCGCACCAGCCGGGCCGCGTCGACGTCGGTGAGCGGCAGGATGTGGTGGACCCGGTCCCCCAGCAGCTCGGTCGCCGGGCCGGACAGGCCGAAAGACACCAGCGGGCCGTACTGCGGATGCTCCTCCGAGCCGACGACCACGGACACGCCGACCGGCGCCATCCGCTGCACGGCGATCGGCAGATCCGGCCCGAGCTGCTCGCGCAGCGACGTCCAGGCGGCGCGCACCGCCGCCGCGTCGGGCAGGTCGAGCCGCTGGCCTCGCAGGTCCGGCCGGTGCCGGTAGGGCCGGGCCCGGGCCTTGAGCGCGACCGGATAGCCGAGCCCGTCGGCCACCTCGACGGCGCGGCTCGCCGAGGTCACGACCGGGGCCGGCTGCACGGTGATGCCGTAGCAGTCCAGCAGCGCCGCGGCCTGCTCGTCGGGCAGCCGCCCGGACTGGCCGGTGACGAGGGCGCGGGCGTCGCCGCCGCGGACGATGAACGGCGGCACGGTGCCGGACGGCTGGGCTCGCCACTGCGCGTAGCCGACCGCCCGGCGCAGCGCGGACACCGCCGCCTCCGGCGACGGGTAGGCCGGGACGCCGGTCAGCTCGGGCGGCAACGCGACGCCCTGCAGGGCGAGCAGCAGCGGCACCGTGATCCGCTGGGCCGCCTCGGCGACGGCGGCCGACACCGGCAGGGGCGTGGCGGTCGGCAGCCGGACCAACGTGACGATCACCGCGTCCGCCCGGCGCGCCGCCGCCAGCACGGCGGCGGTGAACGCCGCGGGATCGCCGCCGCCGGGCAGCAGCACCTCCTCGGCGACGAGCCCGGCGGCGTCCGCGGCGTGCGCGGTGAGCCGGACCAGCGCCCGCGAGTCGCCGACGACCGCGACCCGGCCACCTGTCGGCGGCGGCTGGGAGGTGAGCAGCAGCGCCACGTCGAACGCCTGGGAGATGCGGTCCACCCCGATCACCCCGGCCTGGCGCAACAGCGCGTCGTCGAGGGCCGAGCGTCCGGAGTAGACCGTCACGACCGGCTTGCGGCGGCCGAGCTGGCGGGCGAGCCGGGCGAACTTGCGCGGATTGCCGAACGTCTCCAGATGCATGATCACCGCGTCGGTGTCGGCGTCCTGCTCCCAGTACTGGAGCAGGTCGTTGCCGCTCACGTCGGCGCGGTCCCCGGCGGAGACGAACACCGACAGCCCCACCCCGCGCGCGGCGGCGGCCTCCAGAATCGCGCCGCCGAACGGTCCGGACTGCGAGTAGCAGCCGATCCGCCCGGCCGGCGGCATCCACGGCACCATGGAGGCGTTGAGCCCCACCGCCGGGTTCTGCAGGCCCATGCTCGCCGGGCCGACGACCCGCATGCCGTCGGCCCGGGCCTCGGCGGCCAGGGCGTCGTCGGCGGCGTCGTCGCGCTGGTCGGTGAGCACGACCAGACCCCAAACCCCGGCCCGCCCGCACGCGGCGACGACGGCCGGCACCCGCGCCGGCGGCACGCACACCACGGCGAGGTCCACCGGCCGGGGCACCTCCTCGATGCCGGCGTACGCGCGGATGGAGGCCACCGCGGTGCCCGCCGCGGCCGCCCCCGGGTTGACCGGGTACACCGGGCCGTCGAAGCCACCGGCGAGCAGGTGGCGCAGCACCGCGTTGCCGACCGAGTCGGCGCGGCGGCCGGCGCCGATGACGGCGATCGCCCGCGGGTGCAGCAGCCGGCCGATCGAGGCGGCCTCGGCGCGGTGCTCGCGGGCTCGCATCACCTCGACCGAGCGCTCCGTGGGCGTGATCGCGAACGACAGCCGCACGGCGCCGGAGTCCCAGGCCCGCGACACGGTGTAGCCGGCCTCGAGGAAGACCCGGATCATCTGGCGGTTCTCACCGAGGACGTCCGCGTCGAAGCGTCGGATCCCGCGGTCCCAGGCGGCGGCGGCCAGATGCTCGAGCAGGATCGAGCCGAGCCCGCGACCCTGCTGGGCGTCCTCCACCAGGAAGGCGACCTCGGCCTGGGTCGGCAGCGCCGTATCCTCCACCGCTGTGCTGCCCTCCCAGTGCGCCACCGCGACCAGGTCGTCGCCGATCATCGCGACGAGGGCACCGCGCCGCTGCTGATCGACGACCGTCATCCGGTGGATGTCCTCGTCGGTCAGGGCACCGCGGGCGGTGAAGAAGCGGAAGTAGATCGACTGGGCGGACAGCCGGCTCCAGAACACCCGCAGCAGCGGGCCGTCCGTGGGCAGAATGGGCCGGACGTGGGCGGTGCCGCCGTCCGCGAGGATGACATCGGCCTCCCACTCGGCCGGATACCTGCTGGCCGGACGCGTGGGCGCGGACCGGTCCCGGCTCGGATCGCGCTCGGCGTTCACCGCGGCGCGCTCACCGGTCCACTGTCGGGTCCAGGCCGTGCAGCGGGAGCACTGCCCGCCGGGTCTCGGCGACCGCCCGGTCCAGGGGGTTGTCGGGGTCGCCCTCGCCGGCGTCCCAGGGGCGGTAGCGCACGCTGACACCGTCGCCGAGGGTGCGTGGCATGCCGACGGTACCGCCGATGGAGACCTCGCCGGTCGCCGCCCGCACCCGCTGCGGGGCCGCGGCCCGCCACTGCGGCGGCAGCTCGGTGCCGGGTTCCAGGGTGTGGTGGGCGGCGACGGCCAGCAGCTGGGTCCACGCCCGCGGGACCACGGCGTCCAGCGCGTAGCCACCGCCGCCGCAGGCCAGCCAGCGGCCGTCGCACAGCTCGTGGGACAGCGCGTGCAGCGCCTCGTAGGACGCCCGCTGCCCGTCGACCGACATCCGCAGGTCGGCCAGCGGATCCAGGAGGTGGGTGTCGCAGCCGTGCTGGGTCACGAGGACCTGCGGGCGGAAGGCGCGCAGCAGGACCGGGACGACGCCCGAGTAGGCCCGCAACCAGCCGGCGTCATCGGTGCCGGGAGGTAACGCGACGTTGACGGAGGTGCCGCGCGCGTTCGGTGATCCGCACTCGTCGGCGTAACCCGTGCCGGGGAACAGGGAGCGGCCGCACTGGTGCAGCGAGATCGTCAGCACCCGCGGGTCATCGTAGAACGCGGCCTGCACGCCGTCACCGTGGTGGACGTCGATGTCGACGTAGGCGACGCGGGTCGCGCCGGCCGACAGCAGCCAGGCGATCGCGATCGCCGGGTCGTTGTAGATGCAGAAGCCGCTGGCCATCCCCGCCATCGCGTGGTGCAGGCCGCCGGCGAGCGACACCGCGTGCCGGGGCGGCCCCGACCAGACCGCCCGGGCCGCCTCGATCGTCCCGCCAGTGATCAGTGCCGCGGCCTCGTGCATCCGGGTGAAGATCGGATTGTCGCTGGTACCGAGGCCGAACAGGGCGGCCATCCGGGCCCGGGCGGGATCGGGCGCGGCTCGCACCGCGCTGAGGTAGATCGGGTCGTGGACGAGCTCGATCAGCTCGTCCGCGGCCAGGCTGGGCGTCGCCATCCGCAGCCCGGGCGCGTCGAGGACGCCCAGCTGGCTGGCGAGGTCCATGGTCAGGCCAAGCCGGACCGGATGCATCGGATGCTGCGGGCCGAAGTCGTAGTGCGCCATCGCCGGGTCCCAGGCCAGCACGGTGGGTTCGGCGGCGGGCTCGTCGGGTGCGGGCGGCGCGGGTTCGGCCACCGCGGCCGGGCCGACGCGGGCAGCCCGCTCGGGCCCACTCGTTCTGGCCGGATCCCGCGGGCCGGCGGGACGGCCGGCATGGCTGCCCCGCGTGGCGTCGCCCACCCGCCGCGTCCCGACGGGGCGCTGCGTCTCATCCGGCACTGTCACCTCACCCGGCACTGTCACCTCTTGACGGTAGCCCGAAGTGATACCCACGGGCAGCCCCAGCAATGAACACCGCCGATCACCGCACCCCCGAGGTTGACCATCATCCCGCCCGAAATGCCCTAGGGTCAGTCTCCGTGGCAGCAGACGGAACCGCACAGCGGCCTCTCGGGCCGGGCGTCGTGGGCGGCGCCCCGACGACCGGCGCACCCCGGACGCGCCCCGGCACGCCGCTGTGGCAGCCCTCCGCCGGGCGCGTCCAGCGGGCCGCGGTGACGGCATACCGCGGCTGGCTCGCCGCCGAGCGAGGCGTGTACCTCGACGACGACGCCGCGCTGTGGCAGTGGTCGGTCACCGAGATCGAGGCCTTCTGGGAGTCGATCTGGGAGTTCTGCGCGGTCGAGGGCGAACGCGGCGGCGGCCCGGCCCTCACCGAGCGTGTGATGCCGGGCGCCTCCTGGTTCCCCGGCGCGCGGGTCAACTACGCCGAGAACGCGTTGACCCGCCGCGGCCCCGCGCCCGCCGTGATCGGCGTGCGGGAGGACGGCGCCACCGTCGTCGTGTCCTGGGACGAGCTGCGCCGGCAGGTGGGCCGCGCCGCCGCCGGGCTGCGCGCCCTCGGCGTCACCGAGGGCGACCACGTCTGCGCGGTGCTGCCGAACACCGTGTACGCCGTCGTGGCGATGCTCGCCACCGCGAGCATCGGGGCGGTCTGGTCGTCCTGCTCCCCCGAACTCGGCGCGCACGCCCTGTCGTCACGTTTCGCGCAGATCGCGCCGAAGGTCCTCATCGGCGTCGACGGCTACACCTACGGCGGCCGCGGGTACGACACCCTGGCCGCGCTCGCCGGGCTCGCCGCGGACCTGCCCGAGCTCGCGGCGACGGTGATCGTGCCGTACCTGTCGCCGGACGCCTTCGCCCGCGCCCGGGAGGCCGGCCTGCCGGGTCTGCTCACCTGGGACGAGCTGATGGCCACCGAGGACACCGGGGCGGCGTTCACCCGGGTCGCCTTCGACGCGCCGCTGTGGATCCTGTACTCATCCGGCACCACCGGCCCGCCCAAGCCGATCGTCCACGGGCACGGCGGCGTTCTGCTGGAGCATCTCAAGGCGCTGGCACTGCACCTCGACCTCGGCCCCGACGACCGGTTCTGCTGGTACACCACCACCGGCTGGATGATGTGGAACTACCTCGTCTCCGGCCTGCTCGTCGGCGCCACGGTGGTGCTCTACGACGGCGCCCCCGGTTACCCGACGCTCGGCACCCAGTTCGGGCTCGCCGAGGCGCTGGAGGTGACCTGCCTCGGCACCTCCGCCGCCTACCTGACCTCCTGCCGAGACGCGGGGCTCGTTCCCCGGGAGGAGGCCGACCTGTCCCTGGTCCGCACGCTCGGGTCCACCGGGTCGCCGCTGCCCGCCGCCACCTGCGCGTGGGTGTACGAGGCCGTCGGCTCCGACGTGTTCCTCTCGTCGATCAGCGGCGGCACGGACGTGTGCACGGCGCTCGTCGCGGGGCTGCCGACCGGGCCGGTGCGGGCCGGTGAGATCGGCTCCCGGGCGCTGGGGTGCGCCGTCGCCGCCTTCGACGCCGAGGGCAAGGAGGTCGTCGACGAGGTCGGTGAGCTCGTCGTCACGGAACCGATGCCGTCAATGCCGCTGTCCTTCTGGGGTGATCCGGACGGCAGCCGGCTGCGGGAGAGCTACTTCTCGACCTACCCCCGCATCTGGCGCCACGGCGACTGGATCCGGATCACCGAGGACGGGGCCGTCGTCGTCGAGGGTCGCTCCGACGCGACGCTCAACCGCCTCGGTGTGCGGATCGGCACGGGGGAGCTCTACAGCGTCGTCGAGCAGCTGCCCGAGGTGCGCGACAGCGTCGCGGTGGACGTCTCGGACGCCGCCGGCGGCGGGGGGCTGCTGCTGTTCGTCGCGCTCACCGAACCGGGTCTGACGGAGGAGCTGGTGGCGCGGATCCGCGAGACGCTTCGTACGGAACTCAGCCCACGGCACATCCCGGACAAGATCATCGAAATCGCCGAGGTGCCGCGGACCCTCACCGGCAAGAAGCTGGAGGTGCCGATCAAGCGGCTGCTCACCGGCGCCGCGCTCGACGACGTGGTGAGCCTGGACGCGGTGGCGAACCCGGCGGCACTGGTGGCGTTCGCGGCCGCGGCGGAACGGATCCGCACGCCGGACGTAGACGACGAAGCCGGATCTTCGCTGTCGACCAGCGAAGATCCGGCTCTTTGATCACGCGGCGGCGCCGTCACCGGCGCGCCGCGCTCCCACCTGGGTGCCACCCGAGACCGCACACGTGCCCGCCTCGTCGGCGGGGTCGAGACCGCCGGGGGTCAGTCGAGGAACTCCCGAAGGCGTCCGGCGACCGCGGGCTTGCGCAGCTCGCGCAGCGTGTCGCGCTCGATCTGGCGGATCCGCTCCCGGGTCAGCCCGAGCCGGTTACCCACCTCGGCGAGGGTGTGCTGCTTGCCGTCGGCGAGGCCGAACCGCAGCCGCATCACCTCCCGCTCCCGCGGGTTGAGCCCACCGAGAACGTTCTCGATCTCGTCCTGCATGGCGCCGTAGGAGGCGGCGTCCGCCGGCGAGGTCGCGTCCGAGTCCTCGATGAAGTCACCGAGCACGGAGTCACCGTCGTCACCGACGGAGGTCTCCAGGCTGACCGTGTCCTGCGCGTAACGGCGCAGCTCGACGACCTGCTCGATCGGCATGTCCAGCTCGAGCGCGAGCTCCTCGTCGGTCGGCTCACGACCGAGCGTGGAGACGAGCTGGCGCTGCAGCCGGGTGATCTTGTTGATCTGCTCGACCACGTGCACCGGGATGCGGATGGTCCGCGCCTGGTCGGCGAGCGCCCGGCCGATGGCCTGACGGATCCACCAGGTCGCGTAGGTCGAGAACTTGTATCCCTTCGCGTAGTCGAACTTCTCCACCGCGCGAATGAGACCGAGGTTGCCCTCCTGGACCAGGTCCAGCAGGGTCATCCCGCGGCCGCT
This sequence comes from Frankia canadensis, assembly GCF_900197875.1. Classification (GTDB taxonomy): domain Bacteria; phylum Actinomycetota; class Actinomycetes; order Frankiales; family Frankiaceae; genus Frankia; species Frankia canadensis. The sequence continues at coordinate 57,170 of NZ_FZMO01000223.1, forward strand.
GTACTTCTTCGCGACGGAGACGACCAGGCGCAGGTTCGCCGACACCAGCTGCTGCTTGGCGGCGTGACCGTCCTTGACGAGCAGACCGAGGTCCCGCCGGAGGTCGGCGGGCAGGTCGGGGACGGCCTCCAGCTTGTGCTCGGCGAACAGGCCGGCCTCGACCCGCTTGGAGAGCTCGACTTCCTGGGCGGCGTTGAGCAGCGGCACCTTGCCGATCTCGCGCAGGTACATGCGCACGAGGTCGGCGGTGCCGGCGTGCTCGGCGGTGGAGCGACTGACGGCGGTGGCGTCGTCGGTCCTCTCGCCTTCCTCCTCCTCGAGGAGTTCGACGCCGGCGGCGTTGAGCCGCGCGATGAGCGCGGGCAGCAACTCGAGGCCGATGTCGGCGGCCTCGAGCGCGTCCCGAAGCTCGGCGCGGCTGATCTCGCCGTCCTTGCGGCCACGGGCGATGACCTCGGCGACGGCGCTCACATCGAGCTCGTCGCCGTCGTCAGGGACCGCGGCCAGCGAGCGGCTGGAGGTACGGGCAGTGGAAGCGGGCCGGCGAGAGCGGCGCGTGCTACGCGGGCGGTTCTCGTCGGCGCGCTCGGCAAGTTCCAGGGCAGGCAGCGTCATCAGTGGCAAATCCGATGGTCGGTGCGGGTGGGACGTCTGTTTCCGTGCACATGGGAGGCAACGAACGAAGTCGCGGAACCATTCCCCGTGCAGGCGCACCCGGACATCAGCGATCGCCGGGCCTACCGGCAGTGTAGACCCAAGCCCTCGAGCCGCTGAACTCGCTGTCGCGAAGACTACCTGTCAGATCCCGTCGTGTGGCGCGTTCAGCGAACTATCTTGACCTTCTCGCGTGGCGAGACGGCGTCCGACGACCACGGCCATCAGCTGTGAGTGTCAGATCGCCTACCAAGCGTAAGAGTCTGTCGTCGACTGCCATCCGCGCCACATTGTCGGACCACTACCGCCATCGGGCCGGGGCCCGCCGCATGCCCGCCGAGAGGTGCCGGGCAGCCCCCGAACGGCGATACCTGAACGGCCACCACCCGCCCCGACGCGACCGTACGTGTCCGATCAGTGGCCGACGGCTGCCCACCCGCGGGCCAGCCGCAGCGGCGGGGTGACTCCGGGACACACGCACCGTTAGGAAGGCCACACCCGGCACGGCCTTCCCGCGCGCGAGCGAGGACGCCGCTACTCTCACACGATGCCCGTCCCCAGCCTCCCCGCAGAGCTGGCGGCGCTTCGCGAGACCGCGGTCTCGGTGCTGCGCGGCAACGACCTCGGCGACATCACCCGCCCCTCGCCGACGCTGTACCCCCATCAGTGGCTGTGGGACTCCTGCTTCATCGCCATCGGGCTGCGCCACCTCGACCCGCAGCGGGCCGCGGCCGAGATCCTCTCGCTGCTGCGCGGGCAGTGGCCCAGCGGCATGATCCCGCATGTGATCTTCGCGGAGACCACGGACTTCTATCACGCCGGGCCGCAGCGCTGGCGGTGCGATCGGGTGACGACGACGGCCGGTGGCGCGCAGAGCACGGGCGTCACGCAGCCGCCGATGATCGCCGAGGCGGCGGTGCGGGTCGGCGAGATGATGACGGACTCGGCGCGCGCCGCGTTCTACCGCCAGCTGTATCCCGGCCTGCTGCGCTTCCACCAGTGGCTCTACACCGAGCGCGACCCGGACGACGACGGCCTCGTCTCCCTGGTCCACTCCTGGGAGTCGGGCATGGACAACACCCCGACCTGGATGGAGATCACCCGCCCGGCCGCGCCGCTGGCGGTGCGGGCGCTGCGGCGGATCAACGGCGACGACGCGCTCGACGCGCTGCGCCGCGACTCCAAGGAGGTGCCGCCGGACGAGCGGCTCACCTCCGGCGACCTGTTCACGCTCTACCGGATCGTGCGCGAGCTGCGCGGGGCGCACTACGACTTCCGCGAGATCCGGCGCACCATCGTCCCGCTCGTGCAGGACGTCGCGTTCAACGCGATCCTCATCCGCGCGAACGAGCACCTGACCGCCATCGCCGCCGAGATCGGCGAGGTCATCCCGGCCGGGCTGCGCCGGTCGATGCGCCGCTCCCGGGAGGCGATCGGCCAGCTCGTCGTCGACGGCGTCTACTACAGCCGCGACTTCCGCACCCGCACCCTGCTGCGCCACGAGACGATCGCCGGCCTGCTGCCGCTCTACGCGGGCGTCGTGCCCGAGGACCGGGTCGACGGCATGGTCAAGACGCTCACCTCGCCGCGCTACTGCGCCCGCTTCGGCGTCGCGAGCGTCCCGCTGGACGACCCGGCCTTCCTGCCCCGCTGCTACTGGCAGGGCCCGGTCTGGGTGAACATGAACTGGCTGATCGCCGACGGCCTGGAGCGCTACGGCCGCCTCGACGCCGCCGACGACCTGCGCCGCAACACCGTCGACGTGATCGCCGCCTCCGGCGCGATGTACGAGTACTACTCCCCGCTCGACGGCTCCGGCGCGGGCAGCAACCGCTTCTCCTGGACGGCCGCCCTCCTGCTCGACCTGCTCGCCACCGCCCGCTGACCCCCGCTCAGAGGCGATCAGCTGGGAGCAGGGCGAACGCGTCGAATCTCCGGCTCAGCGGAGTGATGGCCCGGAAGTGACGCTCGTCGGTCGTCAGGATCTCGTTCGTGTCGTAGCGGTCCGCCAGTACGGCGTTGAACGCGTCGGTGATTCCGATCTTCAGATCACGGTGCCGCGCGACCAGGCTCCGCGCGGAGCGGACATCGTCGGCGTCGACCTCGGCGATCTCGTAGGCACCGCCGGTCAGGTCATCGATCGCCGCCAACTCCTGGGCGACTCCGACCTTGGCCAACACCATGTAGTCGATCTCGGCAATGACGAAGGGAGAGATCACCGGCGGCTCCATGACCGCACGCAGGATGCTCTGAATCGCGCCGCACAACGGGTGTCGGGCGGCCGTCCCGGCAAGGTAGCCCGACGTGTCGACGATCAGGCGTCCCACAGCCCGTCCTCCAGCCCCGCGGCTCCGAACCCGGCGGACAGATGATCGTCCACATCATCGGCGAACGACGGGTCCACATCGAACCGTGGGGGATTCGGCCGGGGGCGCTCGGGCTCCTCCGCCAACAGCCTGTTGATCGCATCCCGGATGAGATCCGCCTCGCTGCGATGCTGCCTGTGGGCGGCGGCCGACAGCCGCCGCTTGGCGTCCAGCGACAGGTACACGGTCGTCCGCGTCATCGCCATGCCATATATGGTAGTCCTCACCCCACGCGACGCGGCTCTTGATGTCGAGACGCTTGACTTCGATATGATAGTCACCACACGTGAAGGCTATATCGACATCGGCGGGATGGGCGTGGCGTACACCGGTAAGATCACAAGCGCGGAGTCGCTGGGGCGCATCCTGGCGCAGGCGCGAATGCTGTCAGGGATGAGCCAGCGTGAGCTCGCGCGCCAGCTGGGCACGACGCAGAAGTACATCTGGGAGCTGGAGGCCGGCAAGCCATCGATCCTGATGGACCGACTCTTCGCCGCCATGCGCGCGACCGGCATGGAACTGAGCGCCACCGTCACCCCCCCGGACGAACGCGGTCAGGACTGACAGCCGCGGTTCGCGGCCCCACCGGGACGCCACCCGCTTCGCCACCACCTGTCCCGACTCACGACTGGCGAAGGCCGACCTTTGCCTGCCGGAGTACACCCCCAGCCCTCGAGAGGCGACCGTCCACCTCTCGAGGGCCTTGCGTTTAAGGAAATGACGCGCAGTGCTAGCTGCAGCCGCTGGTGGAGCCGCACTGCTCGCAGACGTAGCAGCTGCCGGCCGGGCGCATCGTCACGCCGCAGGTGAAGCAGAGCGGGGCGTCCACCACGGTCTGCGCGACGAGCGTCTCGCCGGGGGGCGCCAAGCGTAGCTCGCGGGCGACCTGCGCCGGGCCGAGACCAACCGCCACGCCGTTGCTCCGCGGCGCGGGTGCCGCCGGTGACGCGGACCGCTCGCCGCCCGCCGCCGCTGCTTCCTCGGCTGGCGCCGACACCGGGGCCGCCGGCACGTCCACCGCGGCGGTGGTGTCGGCGGGCGAGGCGTACTGGCTGGCGACGGCACGGGTGCGCTCGGCCGCGGAGGAGATGCCGAGCTCGGCGCGGTGGTCGGCGTCGAGGTAGTCGAGGGCGAGCCGGCGGAACAGGTAGTCCATGATCGACTGTGCGATCCGGACGTCCGGGTCGTCGGTCATGCCGGCGGGCTCGAAGCGCATGTTGATGAACTTGCTGACATACGCCTCCAGCGGCACCCCGTACTGCAGGCCGATGGAGATGGCGATGGCGAAGGCATCCATGACGCCGGCCAGGGTCGAGCCCTGCTTCGACATCTTGATGAAGACCTCGCCGAGACCATCGTCCGGGTAGGAGCCGGCGGTCAGGTAGCCCTCGGCGCCACCGACGGTGAACGACACCGTCTGCGACGGGCGGGTCTTCGGCAGTCGCCGGCGGACCGGACGGTACTCCACCTCCACCTCCGCCAGCGCCGCCACGGCGACCGGGGCGACCGGGGCGGACGGGGCGGACGGGGCGGACGCCGACGCGGCCGCGGCCGCCCGCGCGTCCGCGGCCTGCTTCGCGCCCCTGACGTCGGTCAGCGGCTGGCCGACCTTGCAGTTGTCCCGGTAGATGGCCAGCGCCTTCAGGCCGAGCTGCCAGCCCGCCAGGTAGATCTCCTCGACGTCCTCGACGGTCGCCGTGGCCGGCATGTTCACCGTCTTCGAGATCGCGCCGGACAGGAACGGCTGCACCGCGGCCATCATCCGCACGTGGCCCATCGGCGAGATCGCCCGCTCGCCGATCGCGCAGTCGAACACCTCGTAGTGCTCCGGGCGCAGGCCGGGAGCGTCGATGACGTGGCCGTGCTCGGCGATGTACTCGACGATCGCCTCCATCGTCTCCTCCGGGTAGCCGAGCGCGCGCAGCGCCGCCGGGACCGTCTGGTTCACGATCTTCATGCTGGCGCCGCCGACCAGCTTCTTCATCTTCACCAGGGCGAGGTCCGGCTCGATGCCGGTGGTGTCGCAGTCCATCGCGAGGCCGATGGTGCCGGTGGGGGCGAGCAGGCTGACCTGGGCGTTGCGCCAGCCGTGCTTCTCGCCGACGGCCTGCGCCTTCGACCATTCCTTCGAGGCGGCGGCCAGGACGCGGGCGTCCTCGGCGTCCACGGTGCGCACCTCGTCGTTCGCGGCGGCGTGCTTGCGCACGACCCGGCGGTGGGCGTCGGCGTTGCGCGCGAAGCCCTCGTAGGCGCCGACGATGCCGGCGAGTTCGGCGGAACGGCGGTAGGCGGTGCCGCTCATCAGCGAAGTGATCGCCGCGGCGAGTGCCCGGCCGCCATCCGAGTCGTAGGCGCGGGCGCTGGCCATGAGCAGGGCGCCGAGGTTGGCGTAGCCGATGCCGAGCTGCCGGTAGGCGCGGGTGATCCGGGTGATCTCCGGGGTCGGGAAGTCCGCGAAGCAGATCGAGATGTCCATCGCGGTGATGATCAGTTCGACGGCGGCGACGAATGCGTCGGCGTCGAACGTCCGGTCCGGGCGCAGGAACTTCAGCAGGTTCAGCGACGCCAGGTTGCAGCTGGAGTTGTCCAGGTGCACGTACTCGCTGCACGGATTGGAGGCGCTGATCCGCCCGCTCTCCGGGCAGGTGTGCCAGTCGTTGATCGTGCCGTCGTACTGGATGCCGGGGTCGGCGCAGGCCCAGGCGGCCTCGGCGATCGTGCGGAACAGGCCCTTGGCGTCGATCGTCTCGATCGCCCGGCCGTCGAGGCGGGCGCGCAGGTCGAAGCCGGTGCCGTCGACGACGGCGGTCATGAACTCGTCGGTGACGCGCACGGAGTTGTTGGCGTTCTGGTACTGCACGGAGGCGATGTCGCGGCCACCGAGGTCCATGTCGAACCCGGCGTCACGCAGGGCGCGGATCTTCTCCTCCTCCCGCGACTTCGTCTCGACGAACTCGACGATGTCCGGGTGGTCGACGTCGAGGACGACCATCTTGGCGGCCCGGCGGGTGGCACCGCCGGACTTGATCGTGCCCGCGGACGCGTCGGCGCCGCGCATGAAGCTGACGGGCCCGGACGCGGTGCCGCCGGAGGACAGCAGCTCCTTGGACGACCGGATCCGCGACAGGTTGAGCCCGGCCCCGGACCCACCCTTGAAGATCAGCCCTTCCTCGCGATACCAGTTGAGAATCGACTCCATGGTGTCATCAACTGAAAGAATGAAACACGCGCTCACCTGCTGAGGGGCGGGGGTTCCGACGTTGAACCAGACCGGGGAGTTGAAGCTGAAGACCTGGTGGAGCAGCATCCAGGTCAGCTCGTGCTCGAAGGCCTCGGCGTCGGCGTCGCTGGCGAAGTAGCCGTGCTCGCGGCCGGCGGCGACGTAGGTCAGCACCACCCGGTCGATGAGCTGGCGCAGCGAGGACTCCCGGGCCGGCGTGCCCGGCGCGCCGCGGAAGTACTTGCTGGTCACGATGTTCGAGGCGTTGACCGACCAGAAGTCGGGGAACTCGACACCGCGCTGCTCGAAGTTGACCGAGCCATCCCGCCAGTTGGTCATGACGACGTCCCGGGTCTCCCAGGTGACCTCGTCGTAGGGGTGGACCCCGGCGGTCGTGCGCGAGCGGCGGATCTTCAGCCCGGTCGCCGTCCTGGCCCCCGACCTGCCCGCCTTGGTACCGCGACTTTCGGTCATGACGCTCCTCGTCCTGTCAGTATCTCTCGTCGTCCTGCGTCTGCGCGTCGTCCTGCGTCTGCGCGTCGTCCTGCGTCTGCGCGTCGTGCTGTGCCTGCGCGTCGTGCTGTGTCTCTGCGCCGTGCCGTGCCTGCGCGTGGTGCCGTGTCATGTCGGTGGGGCGCAGCGTTCCCGGCCGTGGGCGAGCGCATGGTCAGGGCTTCGCCCGTGTGCGCCGGCGGAGCGCGGCGCGCGCCCGCGCACACCGCGGCCAGGCCGCACCGGCGGCGGACGCGCGGTACCGGCGGCGCTCGCCGGTCGGGCAGGGCACCCCGGTGATCAGAGGAACCGGCCGGCGAGACGGTGGGGCTCGACGGGAAACGGCGGGCCGGATGCCGGGTGGGGCGTGGCCTGTGGCCCTCGCCGGGCTGTCAGGGGTGGCGCGCCGGCGTGGCGCCAGGCGCGCCGAGCGCCCTGGCCGCACCGTGCTCTCCCGCGACGAGCCCGTCCCGGCCGAGGCCGCCTTCCACGACGTTCAGCTGGCTGGTGCCGGCGCGTCGGCGGGCGGCGGAGTCGGCACCGTCCGCCGCGCGGCCGCCGCGGGCGGGGGCGGGCTCGCCGTCGAGCTCCCCGTCCGGCGGCACCGCGGCAGGTCCGGCGCGTTCCAACGCACCCGTCGCCGAGCTCGGGCCGTCGTCGTCACCGCGGCGGCCGGCGTTCCTGGCCGCTTCCGCGCCGCGGCGGGCGCCGGAGGTCTCGGACCGCAGCGCCGTGATGGCGCTCTCGAAGTCGGCGAGCGACTCGAAGGCGAGGTACACCGAGGCGAACCGGAGATAGGCCACCTCGTCGAGCTCGCGAAGCGGGCCGAGGATCGCCCGGCCGATCGCCTCCGCGGGAATCTCCGCCGAGCCGGCGGACCGCACCGCGTCCTCGACCTGCTGCGCGAGCAGGGCGAGATGATCGTCGCGCACCGGGCGGCCCTGGCATGCCTTGCGCACGCCGGCGATGACCTTCGCGCGGCTGAAGGGCTCGGTCACACCGCTGCGCTTGAGTACCCGCAGCGACGCCTCCTCCATCGTGGTGAACCGGCGGCCGCATGAGAGGCAGGAGCGCCGGCGCCGGATCGCTGAGCCTTCCTCGGCCTCTCGGCTGTCGACGACACGGCTGTCCGGATGCCGGCAGAACGGGCACCGCACGCGAGACGCCTCCTTCACCGAGCCGGCCGACAGCCCTTCCGCACCGTCCCGACGTCGGCGCACCGGGACGGACCGCGGGCCCCACCGCCGCACCGATCCGGTGGGACCTGTGGACGAGCGGCCCTCGTTCTGTGGAAGACCTGTGGATCCACCTGTGGATGACTTACACCTACGTAAGCACCAGATGTTGTGTCCAACTTAGCGCACGACCCCATGGATGGGAAAACCGACCCCCCGCATGCCACACGAGGACATCAGCCCGCGGGGGCCCGACGACCCTGGGCGAAGCCGCCTCAACCGCCCGCACCCGGCCCGATGCGGAGGCGTCACCGCGGCGACCATCGACCACCCGCCGTCGCGACCGCCGGTGTCCGATCAGGCGGCTCCCGACATACCCCCGCCGGGCCTCACCCATCCAGTAAGAGGAACTGGCCGGGGGTGAGCTGGGCGGAGGACAGATCGTTGATCCGCATCAGCCGATCGACCACCACGCGCGTGTCGGCGTCCGGCTCGAGCACGGCGGCGATCTCCCACAGCGACTCCCCCGCCACGACCAGGTGGCCGCGTGGCGGCTCGTCCGACCACGCCAGCGAGGCCCGTGGCACCACCACCGCCAGCATGGCCGCGATGAGCATCGCCGCGGCCATGGTGACCACCACCCGACCACGCCTGGTCAGCCGAAGAGGCGCCGGCTCCCGTCGCACTCGCGACCGCGACGGAACCCCGCTGGCCGGCCCGCGACCAGGCGCCGGCATCGGATCCCGCCCGTGCGGCGCCGCGGTGCCGTCCGACCTCGCACCGTCCCGGCGCGCCACGGGCCCGCGCGACGCCGCACCGCCCCGCGGCCCCTGGCAGCTCGGCGACGACACCCGACCAGGCGCCGCCCTCGCCTCGCGGGACCGGGAATGGGACGGGAACAGACCGGCGTTGGCGGGCACCGATCGAGGACCGGGACGGCCAGCCGGCGCTCCCGCGGACCGCCCGGCGACCCGTTCCCGGACCACGGCCAGGTCGATGACCTGCGCCGAGCAGCTGGGACTCACGACATCCTCCCGTGGCGAGCGGGCCGGGACCACCAGGCGGGCGAACCCCAGTTCGATCGAACTCCTGGTCGATTGTCGCACCCGGCGCGGATCTGGCAAGAGGACACGCTCGAACAAGCGTTTGAGATTCCGCGACCGTCCGGTTACCGTCAAGACGATCAGGTGTGCACCGGGTGGATTCTCCGGGTCGCGGACGGACGCACGCCGTGGGGGTGTCGGGATCGCGGGCGATCCCGACCGCGACGCGGCGCTCACCCGTCGGACGTGGGGTGACCAGCTGGTGACCACGTACGCGACGAGTAGGTACGTGACGAACGACGTACGCGACGAACGACGTACGCGACGAGGAGAGCGGTAGCGATGACCACCCAAGGCAGGGGTACACGCCGGGGCGGGGCCCGCGGCAACGTGCGGGCCTTTCCCGAAAACCCCGCGGACGCGGCCGGACTGACCCCCCGGCAGCGCAAGGTGCTCGAGGTCATCCGGGCCGCCGTGGAGCGGCGCGGATACCCGCCAAGCGTCCGCGAGATCGGTGAGGCGGTCGGCCTGACCAGCACGAGCAGCGTGGCGCACCAGCTCAAGGTGCTGGAGGAGAAGGGCTACCTGCGGCGGGATCCGAACCGTCCGCGGGCGATGGAGGTGCTCAGCCCGGACCGCCCGCGCCGCCGCGCCCAGGCGGCGCCGGCCGCGGTGGTTCCCGCGTTCGGCGGTGAGGCCGCCGCGGCGCCCGGCGGCGAGGCGTCAGCGGCCTACGTGCCGGTGCTCGGGCGGATCGCGGCCGGCGGCCCGATCCTCGCCGAGCAGGCGATCGAGGATGTCTTCCCGCTGCCCAAGGAGATCGTCGGCGAGGGCACGCTGTTCCTGCTGCGCGTGGTCGGCGAGTCGATGATGGGCGCCGCGATCTGTGACGGCGACTGGGTGGTGGTCCGCCAGCAGCCGGTCGCGGACAACGGCGAGATCGTCGCCGCGATGATCGAGGGTGAGGCGACGGTGAAGCGCCTACGCGTCCGCGACGGGAAGATCTGGCTGCACCCGGAGAACCCTGCCTTCAACGACATCCCGGGCGAGGAGGCGACGATCCTCGGCCGGATCGTCGCCGTGCTGCGCAGGGTCTGACCACGCGACGGCCGGCCGCGCGTGGCGGCCGGCCGATCCGTGGTCTGCCCGATCCGCTGGGCGATCCGCGGTCCGACGAACTCAGGCCGATCCGGGCGTGCTTCGGCCGGGTCAGAGCGGAGCCGGTCAGGCGTCCGGACCCGGCGCGGCGTGGGTCAGGCCCGGAAGGCGTCGAGATCGGCGGCGAGTGCCGGCGACACCCGCGCGGTGAGGCGGGTTCCGTCTGCCGTGTGCTCCTGCCCGAGTACCTCGCCGTGGGCGTGGACCCGCGAGACGAGCTCACCCCGGGTATAGGGGACGAGCACCGTCAACTCGACGTCCGGGTGCGGAACCCGCAGGCACAGCGCGTCAACGAGCGCGCCGAGCCCCTCCCCCGTCCGGGCCGAGACGAACACCGCCTCGGGCGCCAGCTGGCGAAGCTCCGCGACGACGGTGGGAGCGACCGCGTCGACCTTGTTGACGACGATCAGTTCGGACACGCCGCCCGCGTCGATGTCGTTGAGGACCTCGCGGACGGCGGAGATCTGCGCGGCCGGGTCGGGCGCGGAGCCGTCGACGACGTGCAGCAGGAGATCCGCGTCGGCGACCTCCTCGAGCGTCGAGCGGAACGCCTCGACGATCTGGTGGGGAAGATGGCGTACGAAACCCACCGTGTCGGTCAGGGTGAACGCGCGGCCGTCCGGCAGGGTCGCCCGGCGCACCGTCGGGTCGAGGGTGGCGAACAGCGCGTCCTCCACCAGGACGCCGGCGCCGGTGAGCCGGTTGAGCAGCGAGGACTTGCCGGCGTTGGTGTAGCCGGCGATCGCCACCGCGGGCACCTCGCCGCGCCGCCGCGCCGCGCGCTTGGTCTCCCGCACGGTGGACATCCCGGCGAGTTCACGGCGCAGCCGGGCCATCCGGGCGCGCAGCCTGCGCCGATCGGTCTCGATCTTCGTCTCACCGGGGCCGCGGGTACCGATGGGAGCGCGCCCGCCACCACTGGCCGCGGCGCGCGACATCGACTCACCCCAACCACGCAGCCGGGGCAGCATGTACTGGAGCTGGGCCAGCTCGACCTGCGCCTTACCCTCTCGGGAGGTCGCGTGCTGGGCGAAGATGTCCAGGATGAGAGCCGTCCGGTCGATGACCTTGACTTTGACGATCTCCTCCAGCTGGCGCAGCTGGCCGGGGGTGAGCTCGCCGTCGCAGATCACCGTGTCGGCGCCGGTCGCGGCGACGACCTCGGCGAGTTGACGGGCCTTGCCGGAACCGACGTAGGTCGCCGCGTCCGGCCGGTCGCGGCGCTGCACGAGCGCGTCGAGGACGACCGAGCCGGCGGTGGTGGACAGCGCGGCGAGCTCCGCCATCGATGCCTCGGCCGCCCGCAGCGAGCCCGAGGTCCACACGCCGATCAGTACCACCCGCTCCAACCGCAGCTGGCGGTACTCGACCTCGGTGACGTCGTCCAGCTCGGTGGCAAGGCCCGGTACTCGACGCAGGGCCGCTCGGTCCGCCAGATCGAGCTCGTCGCCGGATTCGGCGAAAAAGCCCGAAAGATTGCCCGAATCGTCATCGGTGAGTTCAATGAGGGATCTGTCGAGGGTGGACGCGTCCAGGGCGTCGGCAGGAAGTGTCATACCATCCGTTCTCAACGCGGCCCGCTGCCGCGGCATTCCGCGCCGGTTCATTTAGCCAGGTCACACGCCTTCTCGGTGACCCGGGGGCGATCCCGCCATCGAAGGGGCCGGCCCGGGCCAGCCCGGCCGCACCGCTTCGGTGTTCCCCGGCGGAATCGTCCCGTCGCCTGCCAGGGTCCCACGCCCCAACGAGGATCGCGAACGGTTTAGCCGCCTCGTTCCGGCGATCCCGCCCGTCGTGGTGACTCCGCCGCACCCGGCGCCATCCCCGCGGGGATCATGACGCGCTCACGGCCGCGCCACGTGACCGGGCACGGCAGGCGATCCGGGAGATCAGCCGACGGGCGTAGCGTGGGCGCGGTGTATCGCGAGCGCCGGGCCGCCCGCCTGCCGGCGACGATCTGGTTCGCGGGCGCGAGTGGGCTGGAAGCGGGCCCGATGGTGCGACGGATCCTGCCGGACGGCTGCGTCGACGTCATCTGGAGCTCCGACGGGCGGCTGATCGTCGCCGGGCCGGACACGGTCGCGAAGCTGGCCCACTGGGTGCCGGGTGTGCGCCATGTCGGCGTGCGCTTCGACCCCGGGCACGCGCCGGCCCATCTGGGCGTCGACGCCGGCGAGCTGCGCGACGCCCGCCCGCAGCTCGCCGACCTGTGGGGCGGCGGCCCCGCGCGCCGCCTCACGCACCGGCTCGCGGCGAGCGGCGAGCGGGCCGCCCAGGCGTTGGAGGACGCGCTGGCCGCCCGTCCCCGTCACCGGGAGCTCGCGGATCCGCTGGTGCCGGCGATCGTCGCGGCGATCGGCGGCCGATCGTCGATGGCCGGCGTCGCCGCCGCGACCGGGCTCAGCGAGCGCCAGCTGCTGCGCCGCTCGCGCCGGGCGTTCGGCTACGGCCCGAAGACGCTGGCGCGCATCCTGCGGTTGCAGGACGCCCTGCGGGCGGCGCGCGACGGCGGCGATCTGGCCACGGTCGCGCTCGAGGCCGGCTACACCGACCAGGCGCATCTCGCCCGTGACACGCGCGCGCTGACCGGGGTGACGCTCACCGATCTGCTGCGCCCGTCCGGCGGAGGTCAGGACACCGCGGCGGGCGGTGTCGGGACGTCGGCGGCCGCCGCCAGCGCGGCGAACAGGTCGACGTGGTTGCCGTCGGGGTCCAGGACCGTCGCGTAGCGCTGGCCCCAGAAGGCGTCCCAGGGCGGCAGGTGGCCGCGGTGGCCGGCGGTGAGCAGCTCGGCGTACCGGGCGTCGACCTCGGCCGGATCGTCGCAGGCGAAGGCGAGAGTCAGCCGGCCGGCGCCGGCGGACGGCGTCCAGTCCGGGTCGAAGGAGCGGATGGTGCCCTCGGTGTCGAAGGCGAGGCGCAGCCCGCCGGGAAGGGCGACCTCGACGTGCGGCTCGGTGTCGGCGCCGGGCGGCGGATCCAGGCCGAGCACGCGGTAGAAGGCCAGGCTGCGGGCCATGTCGGTGACGATCAGGCCGATCAGGTTGAAGGTCGGTGCTGGCATGGCCGCAGCCTAGGACCGCTCGTGGTGGGTGGTCTTGTCAAAAACGGACGTCGACGCCGGCGTCGAGGACCTCGGCGGCGTCGGCCACTCCGGCGGCGTCCGTCGGCACCCGCGGACCGCGCGCCGCGAGCGCCGCCGGGCGCACCACGCCGTCGAACACCAGCTCGGCCGGACCGCGCAGCAGCACCGTGTCCGACCGCCAGATGACCACCAGGCCCCCGCCGGGGACGTCGACCGCGACCTCGACCGCGGACCCGGCGGCCGCGGCGGCGACCACCGGCCCGAGACCGGATACGGCAGCGGAGCCGGACCGGGGCGCGGCGAGAGGAGCGTCGGGACGCAGTCCCTGCCGGCGAGCCCAGGCGACGGCGACCGCGCAGGCACCGGTGCCGCAGGAGGAGGTCTCGCCGACCCCGCGCTCGTACACGCGCATGGCCACGCCGCCCGGCCGGTCGACGACGATCTCGACGTTCACGCCGTCCGGGAAGTCGACCGGGGAGAACGTGGGGGGGCGGGTCAGGTCGAGGCGAGCCAGGGCGGCGGCGTCGAGGTCGTCGGCGAAGCAGACCGCGTGCGGGTTGCCCATCGAGACGGGCGCCGCGGTGAACGAGCGCCCGGCGACGGTGACCGGCGCCCCGGCACTCGCGCCGGGCCGCGGGACGCCCATGTCGACGGTGACGTCGCCCACCGCCGGCACGTCCACCAGCCGCAGCCCGGCCCGGGTGGCGATCGGGAAGCGCCCGGGCTGGGCGTAGCCCGCCGCGACCAGGTAGCGGGCGAACACCCGGGCGCCGTTGCCGCACATCTCGGCGATCGACCCGTCGGCGTTGCGGTAGTCCATGAACCAGCGGGCTGTCCCGGCGCCGGCGGGCGCGGCGGCCTCGGGCGCGGCGGCCGCGAGCACCACCCGCAGCACGCCGTCGGCGCCGATGCCGGTGCGGCGGTCGCACAGCGCGCGGACGAGTTCCGGGGTCAGCTCGAGGTCGCCGTCCGGATCGGGCAGCACCACGAAGTCGTTGCCCGTGCCATGACCCTTGACGAAGCGCAGCTCCCGATCGTCCCGCACGCGCTCATCGTACGGGCGGCGTCAGCCGGCGGCCGCCTGGACCCAGGGCCGAAGACGATCATCGGACCAGGCCGGGGGTTTGTACCAGCGGTCGGGACGGCCGCGGCCGAGCGCGATCAGCCGGGCGTCCTCGACCGGCACCGGCGGGCAGAACACCGGCCCGATCGCCCGGTCGCAGTCGAGGTCGAGCACCCGGCCGGCGAGCTTGGCGGTGTCCACCCCGTCGGCGACGACGGTCAGGCGCCGCTGGTGGGCGAGGCGGACGATCGCCGCCACCACCGCCTCGCCCTCCAGGTCGCGCATGGTCGCGCGCAGGAACGCCCCGTCGAGCTTGACCAGATCGAGCGGCAACAGGTCCAGCATGGTCAGCGAGCCGTACCAGGTGCCGAACGACTCCACGGCGATCGCCACGCCCAGCGCGCGCAACCGGTCGAGCAGCGGCGGCACGACCGGTGCGGCCAGGACCAGGGCGCGTTCGCTGAACTCCAGCCCGAGGGCGCCGACCGGCAGCAGGCGGCCGGACAGCAGCCGGTCGATCTCGGCGACGAACGAGGGGCTGGTCAGCTGGCGCCCGTCGACGTTCACCCACAGGCGGGGCGGGCGGGTCGGCGTGCCGACGGCCATCCGGTGCCAGGTGCGGGCCTCGGTGACCGCCATCCGCAGCACCCACTGGTCGACCTGGTGGACGAGGCCGGCGGCGGCCGCGATCGGCATGAACTCGGCCGGGCCGAGCACCCCGCGCTCGGGATGCTGCCAGCGCGGATGCGCCTCCATGCCGGGTACCGACCCGTTGTGCAGGTCCACCTCGGGCTGGAAGTGCAGCCGCAGGGACCCGTCGTCGAAGGCGGCGTAGAGGGCGGGAACGAGGGTGAGGTCGGGCGGGCTGTCACCAGCGGCGGGCGGCGCGGTCACATCGATCTCTCCAGACGCCGAGCGGGACCGACCATCGGCGCGCCGGTGCCGGCGGCGCCGCGGCCTGGCGCCGACCGTGGCCCCGGCGATCGGCCGAGGACCGGTCACCCGTCAGAGGGAACCCACCAGCCGTAGCGCCTGGGTGACGTCCGGTTGGCGAAGCCAGACTATCCGCTCATCTCGCCGAAACCAGGATCTTTGCCGCCGCGCGAAGCGGCGGGTCGCGGTAATTGTTGCCAGCTTGGCCTGATCGGCGGACTCCATTGCGCCGTCAAGCCACGCGAGCAGCTGAGCATACCCAAGCGCACGGGATGCCGTACGACCATCCCGGAGGCCTTTGTCCGACAACTGTCGCACTTCGTCCGGAAAACCCGTCTGCCACATTCTCTCCACCCGTTGCTCGATGCGGATGTCGAGATCGTCGCGGTCGACGCCGATCTGGATGACGTCGTACACGTAGTGATGCTCGGGCAGGGTCGCCTCGAAGGTCCCGGTCAGATCGACGACCTCCAGGGCGCGCACGAGGCGACGGCCGTTGGTCGGCAGGATCGCCGCGGCGGCGCGCGGCGCGCGGCGGGCGAGCTCCTCGTGCAGGGCCGGCGCGCCGCGGCGGGCGAGCTCCTCCTCCCAGCGGGCCCGCACGGCTGGATCGGTGCCGGGAAAGGTCAGGTCGTCGAGGGCGGCCCGCAGGTACAGCCCCGAGCCGCCGACGAGCACAGGCACCCGGCCCACGGCGAGCAGCCCGTCGATCACCCGCCGGGCGTCGTGCTGGTAGCTCGCGACGTCGGCGGCACGGGTCACCTCCCAGGCGTCCAGCAGGTGGTGGGGCACCCCCCGGCGCTCGTCGAGCGGAACCTTGGCGGTGCCGATGTCCATGCCGCGGTAGAGCTGCATCGAGTCGGCGTTGACGACCTCGCCGCCGAGCGCGAGGGCGAGGGCGATGCCCAGATCACTCTTGCCCGCCGCCGTCGGCCCGACCACGGCCACCACCGGCCCGGGCAGTCCGCGGCCGCTCATGCCGGTGGCGCGCCGCCCTCGGCGGGACGGCGGGTCCAGGTGGCGACCAGGTAGCCGACGCCGTAGGGCGCGTCGTCGTACGTCACGTCGCCCTGCCAGGAGACGTGCGGCGCGCCGCACGGGGTCGTGGCCCGCAGCGCCCCCGCGAGGACCTGCCAGGATGCCCGACCGGCCGCGAGCAGGTCGGTGGCCAGCCCCGGGTCGAGGTCGAGCAGGCCGGCCGGGTCGGCGCCGGCCAGCGCGGCGGCCGCGGCGGCGTCGAAGGCCGCGGCCCGCTCGTCGAGACCGCCGGGCGCCTTCAGCGTGCGCCGGGCCGACCCGTCGCCCATCACCAGCAGCCCGAGCCGCTCCCCCGGCCCGCTCGACGCGGCCAGCCCGGCACCGAGATCCGCCGCCTCACGCGGCGAGTGGGCGGCCGGTACGCCGAGCGCCGAGCGCTCGCCCGCCCACCCGGCGGCGGCGAGCAGCCAGGCGCCCACCGTCAGGGACAGCGGCAGCTCGGGCGGCCCTGGCCGCGCCGCCGCGGCGGTGGGCGGCCCGAGCGGGACGGTCAGATCCACCCCGAAGCCGGCGAGCGTTCCCGTCGCCGTCGGTCCGTACCGGGTCTCGGCCGGCGCCTCGCCCACGACCACGATCCGGTCCGGGCACGCGGCGACCAGGCGGCGCACGGCGTCCACCGCGACGGCGCGGGCGGCCACGGGCTCCCCGCGCCCCACCTCCGGCAGGAGCAGTGGCGGATGCGGGCAGACCGCCGCGGCGACGAAGGTCATCGGGGGGTGCTCAGCGCGACCACCGGACCGGCCTCGGCCGCCGGCTCGGGCGGGCGCAGCGACGGCATGCCGAGCGCGACCGCGGGCCGCTGCTCGGGCCCCGCGTCGGCGGCGCGGCGGGCGTGCTCCCAGGCGTCGCCCGCGCGGGTGCGCCGATGCGACAGCAGCGGGCCGTCGGCCGTCAGGTGATGCGGCGCGCCCCGGGTCACCACCGTCTCCACCACGTCCCCGGGACGAGGACGTCCCCCCGCACCACCGTCGCCACCGGCACCGGCGTGGAAGTGGACCAGCCGGCCGTCGCGGGCCCGCCCGGTCATCCGACCGGTGGCGTCGTCCTTGCGGCCCTCGCCCTCCGCGACCAGCAGCTCGACCCGACGCCCGACCAGCTCGCGGTTCTGCTCCCAGGAGATGTCGTCCTGGAGGGCGACGAGGCGGGCGTAGCGCTCGGCGACGGTCGCGCGGTCGATCTGGCCGTCCATCGTGGCCGCCGGCGTACCCGGCCGCGGCGAGTACTGGAAGGTGAACGCGCCGGAGAAGCGGGCCTGGCGGACGACGTCTAGGGTGTCGGCGAAGTCGGCCTCGGTCTCGCCGGGGAAGCCGACGATGATGTCGGTGGTGATGGCGGCGTCCGGCATCGCGGCCCGCACCCGATCGATGATGCCGAGGTACCGCTCCTGGCGGTAGGAGCGCCGCATCCGGCGCAGCACCGCGTCCGAACCGGACTGCAGCGGCATGTGCAGCTGGTGGCAGACGTTCGAGGTCGCCGCCATGGCGTCGATGACGTCGTCGGTGAAGTCGCGGGGGTGCGGCGAGGTGAAGCGCACCCGCTCCAGGCCCTCGACGCGGCCACAGGCGGCGAGCAGGCGGGCGAACGCGCCCGGGTCGCCCAGCGAGCGGCCGTAGGAGTTCACGTTCTGGCCGAGCAGGGTGATCTCCAGCGCGCCCTCCGCGACCAGCGCCTCGACCTCGGCGAGCACGTCGCCGGGGCGCCGGTCGCGCTCGCGGCCGCGCAGGCTCGGCACGATGCAGAAGGTGCAGGTGTTGTCGCAGCCGACGCTGATGCTGACCCAGGCGGCGTGGTGGCTCGCCCGGCGGGTCGGCAGGGAGCTCGGGAAGACCTCGAGCGCCTCGGCTATCTCGAGCTGCGCGGCGGCGTTGTGCCGGGCGCGCTCGAGCAGTACCGGCAGCCGGTGCAGGTTGTGCGTGCCGAACACGACGTCGACCCACGGCGCCCGGTCGAGGATCGTCGACCGGTCCTTCTGCGCGAGGCAGCCGCCGACGGCGATCTGCATGCCGGGATGGCTCTTCTTGACCGGGACGAGCTGGCCGAGGTTGCCGTACAGCCGGTTGTCGGCGTTCTCCCGCACCGCGCAGGTGTTGAACACCACGACGTCCGCCTCGGCACCGGGGCCGACCGGAACGTAGCCGGCGGACTCGAGTAGACCGGAGAGCCGTTCGGAGTCATGAACGTTCATCTGGCATCCGAACGTGCGTACCTCGTAGCTGCGGCCCTTCACGCTCCCCAGCCTACGGCGTGGCGTGGACCGGCCGGTCGCGGTGGACGGACACCCTTCCGCCGCCGCGCCCCGGCGCCGGCTCCGTCATCCTCCCGCCGCCCCCACCCATCCCAGGTTCCCATGTCAGCAGATATACAGATTGGCAGTTGAATGACACCAGTCGCGCTACTATGCGCCGAGTGGCCGGCGACCTGGGACGCGCCGGGCACGGCGCCGGACAAGACTTCCCCGCGACCTGTCGGGCCGGCGACTGCCTCGCGCGCCTGGCGGCGTCGGCGCCGCTCCGCCGGAATGATCGGCCCATCGCCCCGCTGTTTCGCGATCGTGTCGGAGGTCGGCGTGCCCCTGGTGACCCTTGAAGGTGTCAGCAAGTCCTTCGGCGACCATCGAGTACTCACCGAGATCGACCTCGCCGTCGACGCGGGCGAGGTGGTCGTCGTCATCGGGCCGTCCGGCTCGGGCAAGTCGACGCTGTGCCGCTGCGTCAACCGGCTCGAGACGATCGACGAGGGACGCATCCTCTTCGAGGACAGACCGATTCCGGCCGAAGGCCGGGAACTCGCCCATATGCGATCCCGGGTCGGCATGGTCTTCCAGTCCTTCAACCTGTTCGCCCATCGCACGATCCTCGACAATGTGACCCTGGGTCCGGTGAAGGTACTGGGGCAGAAACGGGCGGCGGCCGAGGCCCGGGCTCGGGAACTCCTGGAGCGCGTGGGCATCGCGGACAAGGCGGACAGCCTGCCGCGACAGCTTTCCGGCGGCCAGCAGCAGCGGGCCGCGATCGCCCGCGCGCTCGCCATGGATCCGGTCCTGATGCTTTTCGACGAGCCGACCTCGGCACTGGACCCGGAGATGATTTCCGAGGTCCTCGACGTGATGCGCTCGCTGGCCTCGTCGGGAATGACGATGATCGTGGTGACGCACGAAATGGGCTTCGCGCGTTCCGCCGCGGACCGGGTCGCCTTCATGGCGGACGGCCGGATTCTCGAGATCGCCCCGCCCGCCACCTTTTTCGACGCCCCCCAGACGGATCGCGCCAGGGACTTCCTGGCCCGGATCCTGCGGCACTGACCATGCCCGCGCAGGCGCCGACGGTCCGGGCGGCACACCCACGGCACGCCCCACCAGCACAGGCGGGTGATCCGACGCGACCGCGGCCTGGCCGGACCGATCCGCGCCGGCGGGGGCGTGCCACGACATCCGTCCTCATCCCCGGGACCACCGGCCGCGCCAGGGCCGCGTCTACCGACAACAGCGGAACCACCAAGACCACCATCGGCGCCACCGGGACAGCGTCACCGTCATCCGACCCGTGCTCCGGTCCCCTTACGCGGAGCGCACCGAGAGGAATGTTCATGCGCGTACCGTTTACCCGCAGCCGGCTGCAGCCCGCCGGAGCTCGCCCCCACTCGCCCGCGGCTGCCGGCCGGGCGGTCCCCTCCGCGCGTTCCGGCGGCACCCGGCTCGGCAGCGGCGCCAGGCGCGACGCGCGCCGGCGCGGGGGCGCGCTGATGCTCGGCGTGGCGATGCTCGCCGCGCTGGGGCTGACCGCCTGCGGCAGCAGCGACGACGGCGACTCGGCGACTCCCAGCGACTCGGCGAGCTTCGCCCCGGGCACGACAATGGCCCGCCTACACGACGCAGGAAAGATCACCATTGGGACGAAGTTCGACCAGAACTACTTCGGTCTGAAGAACCTCAGCGGCAAGCCCGAGGGCTTCGACGTCGAGATCGCCAAGATCATCACAGACGGGCTGGGAATCCCGCGTGATCACGTGAACTTCGTTGAGACCGTCTCGGCCAACCGCGAGCCTTTCATCCAGCAGGGCCGCGTCGACATGGTGGTGGCCACATACACCATCAACGACAAGCGCAAGAAGGCTGTCGACTTCGCCGGGCCGTACTTCATCGCCGGGCAGTCGATCATGGTGGCGAAGAACAACACGACCATCACCGGCAAGGACTCGCTGGCCGGCAAGAAGGTATGTTCGGTCAGCGGTTCCACCCCGGCCGAGAACATCCGCAAGGTGGCCCCCGCCGCGCAGCTGGTGTTGTTCGACGGCTATAGCAAGTGCGCCGACGCCCTGAAGAACGGCCAGGTGGACGCGGTCACCACCGACAGCGTGATCCTCCTCGGCATCATCGACAAGGACCCGGAGGCCTTCAAGCTGGTCGGTGGCACGTTCACCCGCGAGCCTTACGGCATCGGTATCCACAAGGGTGACACCGCTTTCCGGACGTTCATCAACGACACCCTGGAAGCCGCGTACAAGGACGGCCGTTGGGCGAAGGCGTTCTCCTCCACCGTCGGCAAGGTGGTGCCGAACACGCCGACGCCGCCGCCGGTCGACCGCTACACCTCCTGACCGGCCAGGGGCGCGCGGGTCGGGTCCGGCCCGCACGCCCCGGCCGCCGGCCCCGCGCAGCCGTTGCCCTGGACGGTGCCCAGCGGCCGTAACCCCGGACAAGGGAGCACCGCGATCGACGCCGTTCTCGACAACCTCGACATCTTCGCCGAAGGCTTCCGCCGCACGGTCGCGCTGAGCGTGCTGGCCGCGGTCGCGGCGCTCCTGGTCGGCACCGCGCTGGCGGCGATGCGGGTCTCGCCCGTCCCGCCGCTGCGCTGGTTCGGCACCGCTTACGTGCAGACCGTGCGCAATACGCCACTGACCGTCATGTTCTTCTTCGTCGTCTTCGTCCTGCCGCAGGTCGGCGTCGTGTTCTCGTACTTCGTGTTCGCGGTGGTCGCGCTGTCGATCTACCATGCGGCACTCGTCTGCGAGGCGGTGCGGTCGGGCATCAACGGGGTCGACGTCGGCCAGGCGGAGGCCGCCCGGGCGCTCGGGCTGACCTTCTCGCAGAACCTGCGGCTGATCGTGCTGCCGCAGGCGTTCCGCAACGTGCTCCAGCCCCTCGGCAGTGTGCTGAGCGCGCTGATCCGCAACACGTCCATCGCGGCCGCCTTCGGCGTCCAGGAGCTGACCGGCGTCGTCCAGCGGCTGACCACGGCCAACCCGGACTCGGTGATCGCCGTGCTGCTCGGGGGCATGGTCGGCTACCTGATCCTCACCCTGGCGTTGGCGGGCGCGCTGGCGCTGGCCGAGCGGCGGGCGGTGACGATCCGGTGAGCAGCACACCGATCGTGCTCGCCGATCCGCCGGGGCCGCGGGGACGGCGGCGAATTCTGATCGCCAGCTTCGTCGCGATCCTGGCCCTGG
Organism: Frankia canadensis; assembly: GCF_900197875.1. Classification (GTDB taxonomy): domain Bacteria; phylum Actinomycetota; class Actinomycetes; order Frankiales; family Frankiaceae; genus Frankia; species Frankia canadensis. The sequence goes on from NZ_FZMO01000223.1 coordinate 78,845, forward strand.
CCGGCCTGGTCACGCTCGCGGCGCTGCGACTGGCACACCGGGGCCAGTTCGACAGCGAGCTGTGGAGCGTGTTCGTCGACCACCCGGACCTGCGCACCCTGCTGTGGCACGGCCTGCTCGCCACGCTGCGGGCGGCGCTCACGGCGATGGCCTTCGCCGTGGCGGTCGGCATCGCGCTGGCGGTGGGCCGGATGTCGGCCAGGCGGGTGGTCCGAATTCCGGCGACCGGCCTGGTGGAGCTGTTCCGCAGCGTGCCGGTCCTCATGCTGATGCTGTTCGCCTACCTGGGCCTGCCAGCCCTCGGCTGGAAGCTGTCCGCCTTCTGGGCGGTCGTCCTCGGCCTGACCGCCTACAACGGCGCGGTGCTCAGCGAGATCTTCCGGGCGGGCATCGGATCGATCGACCGAGGCCAGTCGGAGGCGGCGGCCGCGCTGGGCCTGCGGCCGGGGCAGACCTTCCGGCTCGTCCTGTTTCCCCAGGCGGTGCGGCGGATGAGCCCGGCCCTGGTGAGCCAGCTCGTCACCCTGCTGAAGGACACCTCGCTGGGTTTCGTGATCGCCTACAGCGAGCTGCTGCGGTCCGGGCGCGGGGCCGTCGAGTTCCTCGGCAGCCGCTACGCGGTGCCCGTCTACACCGCCGTCGCGGTGCTGTACATAGCCACGAACGGCGCACTGTCGTTTCTCGCGCACTGGCTGGAGGGCCGGCAGAACCGCCGCCTCGGCAACGGACGGGCCGCACCGGGCGCGGCCGAGGCCACGGCGGCGGAGACCGGGACGGCACCGACGCCGCCCTGACCTGACGGGCCTGGGGCCCTGACGGGCCTAGCGGGCCATTCCGACCGCGCGGGTCTCGCGGACGACGGTCACCCGGATCTGGCCGGGGTAGGTGAGCTCGTCCTCGATCTGGCGGGCGACGTCGCGGGCGAGCAGGTGGGCGGCCGCGTCGTCGACCTGCTCCGGGACGACCATGACCCGCACCTCGCGGCCGGCCTGCATGGCGAACACCCGGTCGACGCCCGGGCGGTCGCCGGCGATCTGCTCGATGCGCTCGAGCCGCTTCACGTACGACTCCAGGCTGTCGCGGCGAGCCCCCGGCCGGCCGCCGGATATCTGGTCGGCGGCCTGGGTGAGCACGGCGCACAGCGACCGCGGGGCGACCTCGTTGTGGTGGGCCTCGATGGCGTGCACCACCTCCTCGCTCTCCCCGTGCCGGCGCGCCATGTCGGCGCCGATGAGAGCGTGCGAGCCCTCCACCTCGTGGGTCAGGGCCTTGCCGAGATCGTGCAACAGCGCCGCCCGCTTCGCCAGCGGCAGCGCCATCCGCAGTTCGGCGGCCATGATCCCGGCCAGATGCGCGCTCTCGATCAGGTGCGCGAGGACGTTCTGGCCGTAGCTGGTCCGGTAACGCAGCCGGCCGAGCAGGGTGACGAGCTCCGGGTGCATCTCGGAGACCCCGGTCTCGACCAGGGCGTCCTCGCCCGCCCGCACGCAGCGCTCCTCGACCTCGACCTGCGCCCGGGCGTACTCCTCCTCGATGCGGTGGGGATGGATGCGCCCGTCGGACACCAGCGCGGCCAGCGTGATCCGCCCGATCTCCCGCCGGACCGGGTCGAAGCAGCTGAGCAGCACGGCCTCCGGCGTATCATCGATGAGCACGTTCACGCCGGTGACCGACTCGAAGGCCCGGATGTTGCGCCCCTCCCGGCCGATGATCCGCCCCTTCATCTCGTCGCCCGGCAGGTGCAGCACGGTCACGACGGACTCGGTGGTCTGCTCGGAGGCGACCCGCTGGATGGCCGTGGTCACGATCCGGCGGGCCCGCTGCTCGCCCTCCTCCTCAGCGCGGGCCTCGATCTCGCGGACCAGCAGCGTGGCCTCGCGTCTCGCGTCGTGCTCGATGGCCGTGACCAGCTCGGCGCGCGCCTCGGCCGCGGTGAGGTCGGCTATCCGCTCCAGTGCCGCCTGGCGGGCGGCCTCCAGATCGCCCGCCGCCGCGGCCCGGCGCGCGATCTCGGCCTCCCGCTCCCGCAGTTCCCGCTCCCGTTCGGCCAGTCCGGTCGCCTGTTCGTCCAGCCCGGCGCCGCGCTGCTCGACCCGCTGCTCCCGGGCGCCAAGCTCGCTCTCACGGCGCGCCAGCTCAGCACGCCTGGACCGCTGATCATCCTCGACGGCTGCCCGGGACGCGGCGGCCTGCGCCCGAACGGCGGCCAGCTCCTCCCGCGCCGCGGACGCCACCCGGGCCGCCTCGGCCCTGGCCTGCGCCAGCACCCGATCGCGCAGCGCGGCGGCCTCCTCCTCGCCGCGACGGCGGACCGCGGCGGCCTCCCGCTCGGCCCGGGCGAGCCGCTCCCGCACCTCCCGCTCGGCGCGGGCCAGCACCTGCGTGGCCTCCGCCGCGACCCCTGGACGCTCCTTCGCCCGTACCTCCTCCCCCGGTGCCGCCGGATCCGGCTCGTGGACCGCCTCCGGCGCGGACGCCCGCGCTGGCTCGGTGACCGCCTCCGGCGCGGACGCCGTGGCCTCAGCCCCGCCGGCATCCGCGACGACGGTCGAAGCGTCCGAGGCCGCCGGGGCCGCCCCCGCAGTCCCGGCGGGCAGCACCCGCACCATGGGCTCGCCATCGTCGTCCAACGCGGGCTCGTCGCCGCCGGTCGCGACCGCCGCGGCGGCGATGACGGGGCCCGGGGCCCGCCGCGGAGCCGGCGCGCGCAGCGCGACCAGGGAACGCCGGTCCACCCCCGCCAGCCGGGCCACGATCAGGATAAGAGCGCCGAGCACGACGAGAACGAGTGACAGGAGAATGACCAGAACGCTGTCCATCGCTGCTCCTTCCGCGGTCACCAGGCCCGCGGAACGGGCTGGACTTGGAGCGGCGAAGGACCCACGACCAGGCGCGAAACAGTCGTGGAGAGCGGCGGTGAACGGGCCTATGGCGCTACGAGGCCCACGCCGGCACGATGGACAGGACGGCAATGGAGACCACCTGCCACACACACCGACCAGGGCATCCGCGCGCGGCGGCTGCCTCCGTGTGAAGTTGGACGAGCTATCTGCACCGCGTCACCGCGGGATCCTGTCACCTTTCAGGAAGAATAGGTCGGACGCATTCCCTGGTCAAGAAATTCGTCACATTGACGGCAGGCGCAATCCCCCTCACCCTACCCGCCGGCCACGCCCTACCCGTCGAGATCGTCCAGCTCGGGCGGCTCGTCCTCGCCGTCGTCGGTCGCACCGACCAGCTCGTACACGACCCGGACCGCGAGCTCGATCGAGTAGCCCCGACGGGCCAGCATCGCGACCAGGCGCCGTGCCCGCACCTCGACCGGCAGCCGCCCCATGGACGCCAGCCGGCGACGGACGAGGTCACGGGCGGTCTCCTCCTCGTCCGACTCCTCGACGACCGCGGTGGCCTCCTCGACGACCTTGGGCTGCACACCACGGCGGCGCAGCTCCGCGGCGAGGGCCTGCCGCCCCAGCCCGCGCTGGGCGCGCGCGGACGACACGAAGGCAGCGGCGAAGGCACTGTCGTCCACGAGCCCGACAGCGGTCAACCGATCGAGCACCACCTCCGCGACCTCGTCCGCGACGCCACGACGCCGCAGAGTCGTGGCCAGCTCGGCTCGGCTGCGCGCCCTCGCGGCGAGCTGATGCAGACAGATCTCGCGGGCGACCTCGATCGGGTCGGCCGCCGACCCGCCGGCGGCACCGGGAGCCTCGGCCGGGCGACGCTCGGCATCACGCCGACCGGACCGCATCGGCTACAGATCGACCGGGACCGGCGCCACGGCGTCGGACTCGAGAGTAGGCAGGACGCCCAGCTTCTCCTTGATCTTCTTCTCGATCTCGTTGGCCAGGTCGGGATTGTCCCGCAGGAACGACCGGGCATTCTCCTTGCCCTGACCGAGCTGGTCGCCATCGTAGGTGTACCAGGCACCGGACTTGCGAATGATGCCGTGCTCGACCCCCATGTCGATGAGGGAGCCCTCACGGCTGATACCGCCGCCGTAGACGATGTCGAATTCGGCGGTCCGGAACGGCGGGGCCATCTTGTTCTTCACGACCTTGACCCGGGTGCGGTTACCGACAGCCTCCGTGCCGTCCTTGAGCGTTTCGATACGACGCACGTCCAGGCGCACGGAGGCGTAGAACTTCAGTGCCTTTCCACCGGTGGTGGTCTCCGGCGAGCCGAACATGACGCCGATCTTCTCGCGCAGCTGGTTGATGAAAATGGCGGTCGTGCCGGAATTCGCGAGCGCCGCCGTCATCTTCCGCAGCGCCTGCGACATCAGCCGGGCCTGCAGGCCGACGTGGCTGTCGCCCATCTCACCCTCGATCTCGGCGCGCGGGACGAGGGCCGCGACCGAGTCGATGACGATGATGTTCAGCGCACCGGAGCGCACGAGCATGTCCGCGATCTCCAGCGCCTGTTCGCCGGTGTCCGGCTGGGAGACGAGCAGACTGTCGGTGTCGACCCCGAGCTTGCCCGCGTACTCCGGGTCGAGCGCGTGCTCGGCGTCGATGAACGCGGCGATACCCCCGGCCGCCTGCGCGTTCGCGACGGCGTGCAACGCCACGGTCGTCTTTCCGGATGACTCCGGCCCGTAGATCTCGATGATGCGCCCACGTGGGTACCCGCCGATGCCGAGCGCCACGTCGAGCGCGATCGAGCCGGTGGGGATGGCCTCGATCGGCGGCCTGGAGTCGTCCCCCAACCGCATGACCGAGCCCTTGCCGAACGCCTTGTCGATCTGAGCGAGGGCGTTCTCCAACGCCTTCTCGCGGTCGAGCCCTGCCGCCATTGGAGTTACTCCATGCTGAGGTCGTCGATTCTTGGCCACGGTGGTGACGTTAGGCCGTGGGTCCGACAGTTTCGAGGGCCGGGGCTGATCTGTGGACACGTAGCCGCATGGGGACAACTCTAGCCGAACAGGCGTTCGACGGTCGACAGGACACGCCGAGTGGGGCGCTCAGCGCTCCCGCGCGGGCACGTCGAACTCCTCACACACCGCCCGCCACACGGCCTTGGCATCGTCGCCCCGGGCCAGCGCCGCCTCCACCGTGGCTCCCCCGAGCCCGGCCAGCACGTGATCCCGCGCGAACGACTCCACGTAGCTGGCGCCGAACTGGCTGTTCATCCTTGCCCAGAACTCGGTCAACCGCACCCCGCCAGTGTGCACCGCGCCGCCGAGGACGAGTCCAACGCGCCCCACCGACGCGAGGCCCCACGACGCGAGCCCCCGCGACGCGAGGGAGGTGACATGGCGCAGCGATGGCCGAAGGACGGGGACGAGCAGGCCGAGGCACGGGGCGCGGGCGTGGGACGAAGCGGGCGAGCGGAGGAAACTGTCGCAGCGGCGACGCAGACTGGTCTGCGTGCCCACCGACAGCCCCGCCGACCAGCCGGACCAGCAGGCCGCCGATCCGCTCGCGCCGTTCTCCGCGCCGACGCGGGCGTGGTTCCGCGCGGCCTTCGCCGCGCCGACGCCGGCCCAGCGCGGGGCCTGGCAGGCCATCCGCGGCGGAGGCAACGCGCTGGTCGTCGCGCCCACCGGATCGGGCAAGACACTGGCGGCCTTCCTCTGGTCGCTGGACGCGCTGGCCCGCTCGCAGCCGCCGACCGAGCCCACCCGCCGCTGCCGGGTGCTCTACATCAGCCCCCTCAAGGCGCTCGCGGTGGACGTCGAGCGCAACCTGCGGGCGCCGCTGGCGGGAATGCGGGGGGCGGCCCAGCGCCTCGGGCTTCCCCAGCCCGAGGTCACCGTCGGCATCCGGTCGGGAGACACCCCGGCCGCCCAGCGCCGCGAGATCGGCCGCACACCGCCCGACGTCCTGATCACCACGCCGGAGTCGCTGTTCCTGCTGCTCACCAGTGCCGCGCGGGAGGCGCTGCGCGGGGTGCGCACGGTGATCGTCGACGAGGTGCACGCCGTCGCCGGCACCAAGCGCGGCGCCCACCTGGCGGTGAGCCTGGAGCGTCTCGACGCGCTGCTCGACGCGCCCGCGCAACGGGTCGGGCTGTCGGCGACGGTGCGTCCGGTCGAGGAGGTCGCCCGTTTCCTCGGGGGTGCGCGCCCGGTCACCGTGGTGCGCCCGCCCGCGGCCAAGACCCTGGAGCTGGAGGTCGTCGTCCCGGTCGAGGACATGGCGAACCTGGCCGGCCCCGGCGCCGAGGACGTCCCCGACGGCTCCGCCGCGGCGGTCACCCCCAGGGCGTCGATCTGGCCGGCGGTCGAGGAGCGGGTGCTCGGCCTGGTGCTGGCGCACTCGTCCACGATCGTGTTCGCGAACTCCCGCCGGCTCGCCGAGCGGCTGTGCGCCCGGCTGAACGAGCTGCACGCCGACCGGCTGGCGGCGCTGCTCGAGGCAGACGGCGGGGACTCGGCGCCGCAGAGGGGCACGGCGCGCACGGCACCGGCCGCCGCCATGGGCCAGGCCGGCCAGGGGCGCGTCGACCCGGCGTGGCCGGAGGTGGCCCGCGCGCATCACGGCAGCGTCAGCCGGGAACAGCGCCAGCTCATCGAGGAGGATCTGAAGGCCGGCCGGCTGCCCGCCGTGGTGGCGACCTCCAGCCTGGAGCTGGGCATCGACATGGGCGCGGTGGATCTGGTCGTACAGATCGGGTCGCCGCCGAGCGTCGCCGCCGGCATGCAGCGGGTGGGGCGCGCCGGGCACCAGGTGGACGCGCCGAGCCTGGGCGTGGTGCTGCCGAGCCACCGCGCCGACCTGCTGGAATGCGCGGTCGTCGCCGAGCGGATGCGGGCCGGCACGATCGAGGGCCTGCGCTATCCGCGCAACCCGCTGGACGTGCTCGCCCAGCAGGTGGTGGCGATGACGGCGATGGAGGACTGGGACGCCCTGGACCTCGGCGCGCTGGTCCGCCGCGCCGCCCCGTTCGCCTCGCTGCCGGCGGCCGTGTTCGAGGGCGTGCTCGACATGCTGGCCGGCCGCTACCCGTCCGACGCCTTCGCCGAGCTGCGTCCCCGCATCACCTGGGACCGAGCGACCGGGGCGCTGCGCGGTCGTCCCGGCGCGCAGCGGCTCGCGGTGACCAGCGGCGGCACGATCCCCGACCGCGGCATGTTCGGCGTGTTCCTCGTCGGGGAGAAGGCCAGCCGGGTCGGCGAGCTCGACGAGGAGATGGTGTACGAGTCGCGGGTCGGCGACGTCGTGCTGCTCGGCTCGTCGAGCTGGCGGATCGAGGAGATCACGGCCGACCGGGTGCTGGTCACCCCAGCGCCGGGGCGGCCGGGACGGCTGCCGTTCTGGCACGGTGACGCCCCCGGGAGGCCCGCGGAGCTTGGCCGGGCGCTCGGCGCGTTCCTGCGCGAGCTCGGCCGGCTCGACGCGGCGGCGGCGGGCGAGCGGGTGCGGGCCGCCGGGCTCGACGCCTGGGCCACCGCGAACCTGTTGCGCTACCTCGACGAGCAGCGCGGCGCCGTCGGGCACCTCAGCGACGACCGGACCCTCGTGGTCGAACGCTTCCGCGACGAGCTCGGCGACTGGCGTCTCGCGGTGCACTCGCCGTTCGGCGCGCCGGTCAACGCCCCGTGGGCGCTCGCGCTCGGCGCCCGCCTGCGCGCCCGCTACGGCACAGAGGTGCAGGTCATGCACACCGACGACGGCATCGTCGCGCGCATCCCGGACGCGGCCGAGGTGCCCGGCGCCGATCTCGCGGTGTTCGAGCCGGACGAGGTCGACGCGATCGTGCGGGCCGAGATCGGCGGCAGTGCCCTGTTCGCCAGCAGGTTCCGTGAGTGTGCCGGGCGGGCGCTGCTGCTGCCGCGGCGCACGCCGGGCCGGCGCACCCCGCTGTGGCAGCAGCGCCAGCGCAGCGCCCAGCTGCTGTCCGTGGCGGCGGCCTTCGACGACTTCCCGATCGTGCTGGAGACGATGCGGGAGTGCCTGCAGGACGTGTTCGACACCCCGTCGCTCGCCGGCCTGATGCGCGAGATCGCGGCCCGCTCGCTGCGGGTCGTCGAGGTCGAGACGCCGGCGCCGTCGCCGTTCGCCTCCGCGCTGCTGTTCGGCTATGTCGCCGCCTTCCTCTACGACGGGGACGCGCCGCTGGCCGAGCGCCGCGCCCAGGTGCTGTCGCTGGACAGTTCCCTGCTCGCCGAGCTGCTCGGCGAGGCCGACCTGCGCGAGCTGCTCGACCCGGCGGCGCTGGCCCAGGTCAGCGCGGAGCTCACCCGCCTCGCCCCGGATCGTCACGCCCGCGACGCCGAGGGGGTCGCGGACCTGCTGCGCATCGTCGGTGACCTGACCACCGAGGAGGCCGTCGCCCGCGGCGCCACCGAGGCGTGGCTCGCCGAGCTCGAACACGCGCGGCGGATCCTTCGGGTGCGCATCGCCGGGCAGCAGCGGTGGGTGCCGGTCGAGGACGCCGGCCGGCTGCGCGACGCGCTCGGCGTGGCCCTGCCGGTGGGCGTGCCCGCCGCCTTCACCGAGCCGGTGCGCGATCCGCTCGGCGATCTGATCTCCCGGTACGCCCGTACCCACGGCCCGTTCGACCCCGAGGAGCCGGCGCGGCGGCTGGGGCTCGGCACCGCGGTGGTCCTCGGCGTGCTGGAGGCGCTCGTCGCGCGAGGTCGGCTCGTGCGCGGCGAGCTGCATCCCGACCGCGCCGGCATCCAGTTCTGCGACGCCGAGGTCCTGCGGATGCTGCGCCGGCGTAGCCTCGCGGCCCTGCGCAGGGAGATCGAGCCCACCCCGACCCGCGCGCTCGGCGCCTTCCTGCCGGCCTGGCAGGGGGTGACCAGCGGTCGTGGCCGCGGGGTGGACGGCGTGCTGCGGGTGGTCGAGCAGCTGCAGGGCGCGCTGATCCCGGCCAGCGCCTGGGAGGCGCTCGTGCTGCCGGCGCGGGTCGGCGACTACTCCCCCGCGATGCTCGACGAGCTGTGCTCGACCGGCGAGGTGCACTGGGCCGGGTCCGGCGGCCTGCCGGGCGGCGACGGGTGGCTCACCCTGGTCACCGCCGACGCGGCCGGCCTGCTGCTGCCCCCGCCCGATCCGGACGCCGCCGCGGGACCGGCCCATCTGTCCGTCCTGGACGCGCTGGCCGACGGAGCGGCGCTGTTCTTCCGCACGCTGTCGGACCGCGTCGGCTCGCACGACGACACCGCGCTCACCGCCCTCCTGTGGGATCTGGTCTGGGCGGGCCTGGTCACCAATGACACGCTCGCGCCGCTGCGGGTCGTGCTCGGCGCGACCGGCGGCGCGGCGCGGCGGCGCACCCCGCGGCCCCGATCGGCCCGGTCCCGCCCCGGCCGGCCGGTGCTGCCCCGCCGGACCGGCCCGCCGACCGCGGCCGGACGCTGGTCGCTGCTACCCGAACGTGACGAGGACCCGACGCGGCGCGGCCACGCCCAGGCCGAGGCGCTGCTCGATCGGCACGGCATCGTGACCCGCGGCGCGGTGGCCAGCGAGCACGTCCCGGGCGGGTTCGCGGCGGTCTACCGGGTGCTGAGCGCGTTCGAGGACGCTGGGCGGGCCCGGCGCGGTTACTTCGTCGAGTCGCTCGGCGCCGCCCAGTTCGCCGTCCCCGGCGCCGTCGACCGGCTGCGCGCCGTCGCCGCGGCCCAGCATGACGCCCACGCGACGCCCGCCTGGGCCGAGCGGCCCGGCTCGGTCGCCGGGTCCGGTCCGGGCGCCGAACCACGAGGTGGACCAGGTTTCGGCGCCGGCTCTGGTCCCGGCGCCGGGCCGCTGGACGGCTCGCGGCGGGGCAGGACCGGCGACGGGGCCGGGCCGGCCGGGGCCGTGGTGTTGGCCGCGACGGACCCGGCGAACCCGTTCGGGGCGGCGCTGCCCTGGCCGGCGCGCCCGCAGCCGGGAACCGGAGCCGACCCGGCCGGGCACCGCCCGGGCCGCAAGGCGGGCGCGCTGGTCGTGCTCGTCGGCGGCGAGCTGGTCCTCTACGTCGAGCGCGGCGGTCGCTCCCTGCTGTCGTGGAGCGGGGACGAGCACGTCGTCGGGCTCGCCGCGGACGCGCTGGCGGCGGCGGTCGTCGACGGTCAGCTGGGTCGGCTGACCGTCGAGAAGGCCGACGGCGCGACGGTCGGGTCGAGCGCGGTCGGCGCGGCCCTCGCCCGGGCCGGCTTCCGTCCCACGCCCCGCGGCCTGCGGCTGCAGGCATGAGCCAGGGTCCGCGGACGGCGGCGGGCGAGGCCCGCGTCCTGGCCGTCGGGGGCCCGGATCCGCCGATCAGCACGCTGACCGACCGGCGGATCCGGGCGCTGACGATCGGCCTGGTCACGATCATCACGCTGGTCGCGTTCGAGGCGCTGGCGGTGGTCACGGTCCTGCCCGAGGTGGCCGCGCAGCTGCGCGGTGTCAGCCTCTACGGCTGGACCACCAGCGCGTTCTTCCTGGGCACGACGGTCGGAATCGTGCTCGCCGGGTCGGATGCCGACCGGGTGGGCCCGGCTCGGCCCTTCGCCGCCGGACTGCTGCTGTTCGGCGCGGGGCTGGCCCTGGCCACGGTCGCGCCGACGATGCCGGTGCTCGTCGCCGCGCGTGGCCTGCAGGGTCTCGGCGGCGGCGCGATCCCCGCCGTCGCCTACGCGACGATCGGCCGCGTCTACCCCGCGGCGCTGCGCCCCCGGGTCTTCGCGCTTCTCGCCTCGGCCTGGGTCGTGCCGGGGCTCGGCGGTCCGGCGCTGTCCGGGCTGGTGGCCGCGCATGTCGGCTGGCGCTGGGTGTTCGGCGGCCTGCTGCCGCTGACGGTCGTCGCGGGCCTGATCCCGCTGCGGGCCCTGCGTGCGCTTCCCGGCGGCCCTCCCGCGACCGGCCCCGACGCGGCCCCCGGGGACAATGCCGGCTGGCTGCACGGGGACGATGCCGACGAGGACGATGCCGACCGGGCCCCCAGGGACGCTGCCGGCGCGCCCCGCGAGGGCGGGCGGGCGCCCGTGGTGGCCGCGGTGCGGGTGAGTGCCGGTGCGGGCCTCATCCTCGCCGGCCTGACCAGCTGGTCGTTGCTCGGCCTGCCCCTCGTCGCGGCCGGCATCGGCTGCGGCCTGGGCCCACTGCGCCGCCTGCTGCCCGCCGGCACCCTGCTGCTGCGCCCGGGCGTGCCGGCCGCCGTGGCGTGCCGAGGCCTGTTGACCTGGGCTTTCTTCGGCGCGGACACCTTCGTCCCACTGTCGATCACCGCGGTGCGGCACGCGTCGACGACGACGGCCGGGCTCGCCGTGTCCAGCGCGACGCTGTGCTGGACCGCGGGTGCGTGGACGCAGGCCCGGCTGGCGAAACGGGTCCGGGAGCGCACCCTGGTCGGCTGGGGGCTCGGCCTGGTCGCACTCGGCACGGCCGTCTTCGCCACCGTCCTGCTGCCCGGCCGGGTACCGCTGCCGGTGGCGATCGGCGGTTGGGGCATCGCCGGGCTCGGCATCGGGATGTCGTACTCGACGATCGTCACGCTGGTCCTGGCCCGGACGCCGCCTCACCGCCAGGGAGCGGCCAGCACCGCGGTCGCCCTGACGGACAATCTGGGCACCGCGTTCGGCGCCGGCGTCAGCGGCGTGGCGGTCGCCGCGAGCCAGGCGCGGACGGGCGCGCCGGACGGTGGCCTCGCGGTCGCGTTCGGGCTCACCGTCCTGCTCGGGCTGCTCGGCTCGCTCGTGGCCCTGCGCCGGCTGCCCGCGCACGAGACCACCGCCCACGACACCACCGCGCACGAGACCGCCACGCACGACACCACGGCGCACGAGACCGCCACGCACGCCGCGCGGGGCAGGCCCGGGAGGGCGGACGGCCATGCCGGAGGGTGACACGGTGTGGCGGGCGGCCCGGCGCATGAACGCCGCGCTCGCCGGCGAGACGCTGCGTGGCAGCGACTTCCGCGTGCCCCGGCTGGCTGCGGCCGACCTGTCCGGCCAGCGGATCAGCACCGTGGCGGCGCGCGGCAAACATCTGCTGACCAGGTTCGACGGCGGGCTGACGCTGCACACCCACTTCGGGATGGAGGGCGCCTGGTATCTGCACCGGCCGGGCGCGCCCGCCTCGGGCGGTCCCGACTGGCAGATCCGCGCGATCCTCACCACCAGCTCCCGCGTAGCGACCGGCTACCGGCTGGTCACCGTCGAGCTGCTGGCGACGAGCCGGGAGCAGGACGCGGTCGGTCACCTGGGCCCGGACGTCCTCGGCCCCGACTGGGACCTGGCCGCCGCCGTCGCCCGGCTGCGCACGCGGCCTGACCTGCCGATCGGCGCCGCGCTGCTCGACCAGCGGTTGCTCGCCGGCCTGGGCAACATCTGGCGGACCGAGGCGTGTTTCCTCGCCGGTGTCTCGCCGTGGACGCCCGTGGGCGACGTACCCGACCTGGCCGGGCTCGTGCGTCGAGCCCAGGCGATGATCGAGGCCGGCGCCCACGGCGGGCATCAGGTCACGACGGGCTCCACCCGTCCCGGGGAGGAGCACTGGGTCTATGGCAGGGCCGGCCGGACCTGCCGGCGGTGCGCAGGCAGGATCCTCGTGGCCGACCAGGCTCGCTCGCCCGGCCCGCACCGACCTGCCGGCCCGAACCGAACCGCCGACCCGGACCGAACCACCGACCGGATCGGCGAGGAAGGCCGGCGTACCACCTGGTGTCCCCGCTGCCAGGCGGGGCCGACGGCTCCCGCGGGAGCCGTCACCGGTCGTGAGCCTCCCGGCCGGGGCGGCGAGTTCCGCTCCGGCCGCCGTCGGCGTCCTGCCGGCGGAGGTCGTGCCTGAGCTGGTCAGTTTCGGGAGAAGGAGATCAGCCGGGCGCGACCGCGGGTGAAGGCGCCCTCGGCGGCCTTGAGGCTGATCTCCAGGTCGGCCGCGGCCTCCCGGGTACTCATCCCGGCGGCACGAGCCATGATCACCTGACGCTCGCGGCCCCGCAGGGTTCCCGCCCGGGACAGCAGCCAGCGAGCCTCCGCCCGGTCGCACACGGCGTCGTCCGGCGCCGGCTCCCACGGCTGCAGGTAGCCGCGGACCACGGCCCGCTCGGCCCGCTGTCGGGCCCGGTGATGGTCGACGCACAGACGCAGCACCGTGGTGGTCAGAAACTGGCCAACCCGGTTCGCATCAAGATCACGGAAGCCCGCGGCGCGGATGAACGCCTCGTGCACGCAGTCCTCGGCGTCCGCCTTGCTGGGCAGCCGACGGCGGGCGATGTGGATCAGCCGCTCCCGGTGGGGCAGCATCAGCGACCAGCGCTGCTCGCTGTAGGGCCGGTCCAGCTCGGCCACGGATGGTGCGATTGCGGATTCAACCGGGGGCATTTCCCCGGCAGGGCAGGTCACGGGTAAGTCCACCTCAGACGTGCTCGGACCGCGCCACCCCCCAGCGTCATCACGGCCGGATCCGGTACGCGCCAGCACCGGTCGAACCGCGACACGCCTTGGTCTTGTACGCCCGCTGCCTGCCAAGCAGCGGACTTTGGACAAGCCGGACATTACACATCCACTCCTGGGTAGGCCAGCCCCGGCCCACTCGGCGGCGCGAGCGCAACGCCCAACGAGTACGCACCGTACACACGGCAAGCCCTACGCCGTTGATCTCTGGGCGGATTAAAGCCACCAAAAGGTGGCAAACAACGAGTAAACCCACGTCAGACGCGCCATCAGCACGACCGTCATGCATGCCAAACCGCCATGTACTACGTAGCGTGATCGGTGAACCCACCGTAAACGTGGCGATCTCCCACCCCAAGGTGCCACCCAGTTGCGTTGGCGACACGATGGCTCCGGCCCGGCCGCTCGTACCGGACCGAACACCCGCGCGGGTCGGCTCAGCCGGTCAGGGCCCGCAGCGCCGCCGCGTACTCGCGCAGCACCTCGGTGTCGGCCCGCAGCCGCTCCAGTCCCGGCGCGGCGGTCGACACACTGCCGACCGCCTCGGCCGCCGCCACGAGCAGATCGTCGAAGGTCGCCACCGACGTGGTCATCGTGGCCACCAGGCCGTCGCGGGTCCGCAGCAGCTCGGCCCGCCGATCGGGATGGGCCACCGCGCGCGCCGCCGACTCGCAGGCCACCACCCGCACCGCCCCGGCACGCAGCCCGTCGACCAGCTCGGCGCCACCGGCGACCCCACCCCGCAGCAACACGCGGGCGGGACTCTCGGCGATCGAGCGCGTCATCGCGGCGAGGGCGACCAGCGCCGCCTCGCCGCGCCGCAGAGGTTCAGCCGCGGCCGAACCCCGCAGCTCCCATGGCCCCGGCGCCGCGGCGGTCGGCATCGGCAGGGCGTCCTCGTCCCGGCCGAGCTCGGCCAGCTCGCGCCCGGCGAGAGCCGCGCGGGCCGCGGACACCGCGCCGAGCAGCAGCCACTCCCACCGGTCCAACACCGCCGGCACGGTCGACAGGGCGGCCACCGCCGCCCACAGCGTGGCGCTGCCCGCCGACCAACGGCGCGCCCATCGCCGGCCCCGGCCGGCGCGGCGCTGCGCCCGCCGCAACGACCATCGCTCGTAGCCGGCACCAGCCCAGTCCGGCAGCGCGGGACCGGCGGCCGACGCCGCGCGGCGCGCCGCCATGCTGGCGTCACCCGCTGAGCGGGCGTCGAACACCGCCCGCAGATGCCCGAGTCCCTGGTCCCACCCGCCCGAACCACTCATGCCGTCGTCGCTCCTCGTCCCGGGCCGGCGCCGCCGCGAAACCCGTCCCTGCCGGCTCAGCCGGCCACCGGAGAACCGCCCGCCGGGGAACCGGGCGGCGGCGCGCCAGCGGACCTGGCGCCGCCGGCACCGGGCGGCAGGCCCTGCTGGGCGTCATGCTCGGGATGCCCGTTCGCACCGGCGCCCTGCCCCTTCGCCAGGGACGGGCGATGCGGATCGGCCCCGCCGGTCACTGCCGGCGCCCCCAGATCGCCGCCCGCGCCACCGGGGCCACCAGCGCCCAGAGCACCCGGACCGTCCGTGCCGAGCGCGCCCCGCAGCTCCGCGAGCCGGCTCTGGGCCCGGGCATCCATCGTGGCGCGCCGCACCTCGACCATCCGCGCATCCATGCCCTGCGAGGCGAGCTCGTGGCGGCCGAGCGCGACGGCGTACCGCTGCTCGACCTTGTCGCGGATCTCGGCAAGGCTCGGTGTGTCACCGGACGGCGCGAGCGAGGACATGCCCTCCATCGCCCGGGTCATCTGCTCCTGCATGGCCGCGTGCTCGATCTGGGTCAGCAGCCGGGCCCGTTCGGCCAGGTGGCGCTGCATCCGCGCGGTGTTGTCCTCGACCGCGGTGCGCGCCTGGGCCGCCGAGGACGCCGCCTGGCGGTGCAGGTTCTTGAGGTCCTCCAGGGAACCCTCGGCGGAGACCAGCTGGCTGGCGAAGGCCTGCGCCGTCTCCTCGTAGCCGGCCGCGCGGGCCGGGTCTGCGGCGGCCCGGGCGCTGTCGGCGAGCAGCAGCGACGAGCGCGCCGACTCGGTGAGGTTCGCGACCTCCTCCGCCTGCCGGGCCAGGCGCATCTCCAGCTGCCGCTGGTTGCCGACGACGAGCGCCGCCTGCTGGACCAGCGCCTCATGCTGACGGCGGGCCTCCTCGATGGCCTGGTCGATCTGCACGCGCGGATCGGCTCGCTCGTCGAACCTGCGATTCGCCGACGCCGAAAGATACCGGGCAATCTTGCGGACGACATTCGCCATACCACGATCGTCGCACGACGCGGCCCGGGTGGTGGGCCCGAGGACGGCCCAATCGCGTCGTCAAGACGTCAGACCGGGCCCGGACGACCCTCGCGGAGGCGAGACCGGCAGGCGGGCGCGAGGACGGGCTGGTGGCGGCGGCCGGCAGCGAGGTCAGACCGGGGGATGCAGGACGGTACGGCCGCGGCCGTCACATACCGCGCACGACCGGCAGGCCGGGACGAAGCCACCGCGGGCGGTGGCGAACACGACCAGCTGCTCACCGAGACCGTTGCAGCCCTTGCATACCTGGATGGGCAGCTGGCCTGGGGTGACGTCATCCTCCTCGGGTCGCGAGGCGGTGCTCACGTGGCCTTCTTTCCCCTGCGGGCGGACCCGGGCGCCGTGCCCGGGACGACGGGCTCAAGCTGCGTCACGAACGCTAACCGGCGAGGGTGGCAGATCGACGCGCCCACCGCCACCAGAACTGGCCCGTTCGGGCCTGGCTCCCGGGCTGCGGTCGACCCGCCGACGATCGGATGGCACCCCGGCTTGGAGAGACGTCAGATCATCGCCTGGAACATCCAGTGCTGTTCCTCCAGGTCATGGACGATATCAATGATCAGGTCCTGGGTGACCGGATCGGGCTTCTCGGTGGCGTCCATCCGGGTACGCATCCGTGTGATGACGCCCGCGAGTACTTCGGTGACCAGTCGGACCACCTTCTCGTCCGCGACGTAGCCCACCTCGACGCCGTGCAGGTGCGTGCCGCGGGCCACCGTCGTGGACTGCCCGTCGGGGTTCACCCCGATCGCCACCGCCCGTTCCGCCGTCTGGTCGGCATAGCGGCGGGCCAGCTCCACGACATCGTCGAGCTGGTGGTGGACGCTGCGGAAGGTTCGCCCGGTGACGTTCCAGTGCAGCTGCTTCGCGAACAGGGACAGGTCGATCAGATCGATCAGGGCCCCCTGCAGCGCCTCGCCGGTGATGGTGCGGGCCTCGTCGGACAGTGGGCTTCGGATCGCGCTCATGCTCGTCCTCTCTCACTCTCGGATTGCCGCCTGCCTCCACAGGCGTGCCCCGGAATGAGACCGGTAAGCCGGGCGCGCGCTCCCACCGTCGCCGCCACACCGCAGCCGGAGCGGACGAGCTCAGGCCGCGCGTTCCACGACGGTCGGGCGGGCCGGCACGACGACCGTGGCGCCGCCACCGACCGCCGCTCCCACCGCGAGCTCGGCGAGCTCCAGGTCCTCACTGACCTCGCGCAGCAGGTCCGCGAGGCGTACTCCCAGAGCCTCGCAGATCGCGGCGAGCAGCTCGGAGCTGGCCTCCTTCTGCCCACGCTCGACCTCGGAGAGGTAGCCGAGCGACACCCTGGCCGCCGACGACACCTCCCGGAGCGTGCGGTGCTGATCCTGACGGCGGCGGCGCAACGCCTCGCCGATCATGCGTCGGAGCAGGACCATCGAGCCTCCTCCTTCGTCCGCGGGATGCGTTCACCGTATACCCACCACCACGGCCCACAGGCCCTCGTTGATGGGACTGTAACTGTGTAAGCAACTCGGGTCCGGCGATTAGTCCCGAGACCCGCCGGAGGTGCGCTCACCGCCCGTGACGAGATCCCCGTCGGGGAGTCCCGCCAGGGTACGCCGCAGCAGGTCCAGCGCGGCCACGGCGGCGTTCGTCCGCACCCGCGGCCGGTCGCCCGGCAGCAGAACCGATCGGGTGATCGTGCCGTCCGGCCCGGCGAGACCGAGGTGCACCGTGCCGACCGGCTTGCCCTCCTGCTCGGTCGGGCCCGCGACGCCGGTCGTCGACAGTCCGTAGTCGGCGCCGAGCCGCTCACGCACGCCGGCGGCCATCGCCGCGGCGGTGCGCGCCGACACCGCTCCCTCGGTGGCGAGCAGGTCCGCGTCCACCCCGAGGGCGGACGCCTTGACCTCGGTCGCGTAGGAGACCACGCCGCCGCGCAGCACGGCACTCGCGCCGGGCACGTCGGTCAGCGCCGCGGCGAGCAGCCCACCGGTCAGCGACTCGGCGACCGCCAGCGTGGCCCCGCGCGCGCCGAGCAGGCCCAGCACCACGCTCTCCAGCGAGTCCTCGTCACCGCCGTAGACGCCGGCACCGAGCGCGGCCCGCGCCGCCGTCTCCACCGGGGCGATCAGCGCCTCGGCCTCGGCCCGGTCCCGGGCGCGCGCGGTGATCCGGACCCGGGTCTGCCCGCCGCTGGCCAGGAAGGCAATGCGCGGGTTGCCGATCGGGGCGAGCCGGTCGACCTCGGCCGCGAGCGCCTCGGCGACCACCGACTCCCACATGCCCGCGGTCCGCAGCACCCGGTGCACGACCACCGCCGGCTGCCCGGCGCGGCGCAGCAGATCGGGCAGCACGCTGGCGGTGAACATCGCCGTCATCTCGAAGGGCACACCCGGCATCGCGTAGACGACACCGGCACCGATCTCCATCCGCACGCCCGGGGCGGACCCGGCCGTGTTCGGCAGCGGCTGCGCGCCGTCCGGCAGCTCCGCCTGGCGGAAGTTCATCGCGGGCAGCGCGGACCCGTCGCGGCCCATCGCCTGGAAGCGGCGGCGCAGCTCCGCCTCCAGGAAGTCGTTGCGGCGCAGCCCCACACCCGCCGCCGCGGCGATGCCCTCGCGGGTCAGGTCGTCCTGGGTCGGCCCGAGACCGCCGGTGAGGACGACGGCGTCGGCACGGGCGAGGGCCGCCCGGATGGCGGTGGCGATCGTCTCGATCTCGTCGCCGACCACCGTGGAGGTCGCGACGTCCACGCCGACGTCGGCGAGCTGGCGGCCGAGCCACGCGGCGTTCCCGTTCACGATGTCGCCGTAGAGCAGCTCGTCCCCCACGGCCAGCAACTCAGCCCGCATCCGCCCACTCCTCCTCGTCGTCGGCCGTCGCGGCACCCGCGGTGCCACTGGCCGCCCGCCGGCGCAGCGCGAGCGCCCGGTAGATGTAGTCGATGCCGGTGGCGACGGCCACGATCACCCCGGCGGCCAGGATGACGGCGCGCAACGTCGCGGCGGGACCGCCCAGCGGCAGGACGTAGAGGCCGATCGCCACGTTCAGCAGCAGCGTCTTGGCCTTGCCACCGCGGCTCGCGGCGATCACCCCGAACCGGATCACCCACAGCCGCAGCAGCGTCACGCCGACCTCGCGCAGCAGGATGAGCGCCGTCACCCACCAGGGCAGCTCGCCGAGCACCGACAGCGAGATGAGCGCGGCGCCGGTGAGCGCCTTGTCGGCGATCGGGTCGACGAGGATCCCGAAGTCGGTCACGAGCCGCCAGTGGCGGGCGATCGAGCCGTCGATCTGGTCGGTGATCGCGGCCACGGCGTAGGCCCCGAAGGCCGCGTACCGCCATGTGTCGGTGTCGGGTCCGGCGAACAGGAACGCCACGAACACCGGTACCAGGATCAGGCGCGCGATCGTCAGGATGTTCGCGACGTTGAGCACCGGCACGGCCGGCCGGTCGCCCGGGGCGCCGGCGGGCGGGGCCGTCACGTTCGCGCCGCGCCGCGGCCGGCGGGCAGGGCCGACAGCACCCGCCCCACTCCCCGCGGCGACGGCGCGGATGTGGCCGCCGCGGGCGGCGGCGAGGAGGTCGGTTCCGCCAGCCCGGCGACGGGCCGGGGCGCCCGGTCGAGCACCGCGGTGAACTCGGCGATCAGGTCCACCCCCTCTGTCGCGACGACCCGGGCCTCGACCAGGTCGCCGATCTCGGCGCGCGCGGCGGGTCCCAGCCGCACCACGCACGCCCCGTCGGCATCGGGCTGCTGGTGCCCCGCGTGGCCATGGGCCAGCCCGCCCGCGACCTCCTCGACGAGCACCTGGACGCGGCTGCCGATCCGCTGCTCCGCCCGGGCGGCGGTCAGCTGCTCGGCCAGGTCGGTGATGCGGGCCCGGCGCCGCTCGACCTCCTCCTCGTCGAGCTTGCCGGGCAACCCGACGGCCTCGGTGCCCTCCTCGTCGGAGTAGGCGAACACGCCGATCGCGTCGAGGTCGGCGCCGACCAGGAAGTCGGCCAGGATGTCGAGGTCGGCGGCGGTCTCACCGGGGAAGCCGACGATGACGTTGGAGCGGGCGCCGAGGTCGGGCAGCAGCCGCCGGCCGCGGCGCAGCAGGTCGAGGAAGTGCTCGGCGCCGCCGAAGCGGCGCATCCGGCGCAGCACGTC
This sequence comes from Frankia canadensis, assembly GCF_900197875.1. GTDB lineage: Bacteria > Actinomycetota > Actinomycetes > Frankiales > Frankiaceae > Frankia > Frankia canadensis. Next base: position 98,616 of record NZ_FZMO01000223.1, read on the forward strand.
CGGGCTCGCGTGCTGGAAGGACAGGTCCAGGTAGGGTGCGAGCCCCGGCGTCGTCAGCAGCGCCTCCAGCAGGGAGGGCCGCAGCTCGGCCGGCTGGAGGTAGACCGTGCGCACACGGACGATGCCGGGCACGGCGGCGAGCCGCGGCAGCAGCTTCTCCAGTGCCCGCAGATCACCGAGGTCCTTGCCGTAGGACGTGGAGTTCTCGCTGACGAGCACCAGCTCGCGCACGCCCTGGCCGGCCAGCCACTCGGCCTCGGCGAGCACGTCGTCGGCCGGTCGGGAGACGTGCGAGCCGCGGAAGGACGGGATCGCGCAGAACGCGCAGCGGCGGTCGCAGCCGCTGGAGATCTTCAACGGCGCCACCGGACCCGTGGTCAGCCGCCGTCGCACCGGCGACGCCCCGGCCACGGAACCCGGGCCCGGGCCGGAGCTGGGGGCCGCAGCGGGGGCCGCGCCATGGCCCGGGATGTGCACGCCGGCACCGGCATGGCCGCCGGCCGCGGCGCCGCGCTCCACCGGGGTGATCGGCAGCAGGGTGCGCCGGTCGCGCGGGGCGTGCGCCGGCACGGCGGCGCCGCTGAGGACCGCCCGCAGGTGCTCGCCGATGGACGGGTAGGCGTCGAAGCCGAGCACCGCGTCCGCCTCGGGCAGGCTCTCCGCCAGGTCCCGGCCATAGCGCTCGGCCAGGCAGCCGACGGCCACCACCGCCCGCGGGCCGGCGGCGCCGTCAGCAGCCGCGGCGTCGTCCCCGGCCGCGCCGGACGGCGCGCGCAGATCGTCCGCGGCGAGCAGCGCGTCGATGGAGTCCTTCTTCGCCGCGTCGACGAAACCGCAGGTGTTGACCACGACAGCGTCGGCGTCGGCGGCCTCGTCGACCAGCTCGAAGCCCTCGGTGGCGAGCCGAGCGGCCAGCTCCTCCGAGTCCACCTCGTTGCGGGCACAACCGAGCGTGATCAGGGCTACCCGGCGGGGGACGCGTGTCGACACGAGGTCAGGCTACCGGGACGCCGCTGGGCGGCGCCGCATCAGCCCGACATGGCGGACAGCGGGCCCTGCCCATCCGGCCCGACCTCGCAGCTGCCGGAGGCGCCCACACTGACGGTGATCGTGACCACCTGGCCGGGGCCGCCGGACGGGCCGAGGCTCCTGCCGTTGCAGGACACGTCGACCGCGCCGGCGTTGCCCATCCGGATGTGCAGCGCGCCGGGCGCGGTGACCGTCCGCGAGTCGCCGGTGTGCAGCAGCTGGGAGAGCAGGACGTGCCGGTCGTCGTCGCGTACCTCCAGCCAGCTCTGTGCGTCCCGCGCCGCCAGCACCACGTTCACCCCGGTCGGGGCGGGGCTGGCCGGCGTCGTGGGCGCGGCGGACGCGGGAGTCGGCGGGCGGCTCGGCGCCGCGCTCGCCGGCTGCTGGCGGGCCGAACCGGACGCGTCGCCGGATTTTCCGGACCCACCGGGCAGCAGCAGGAGCACGACGGCCACGACGCACACCACCGCCAGCGAAACGATCATCGCCGTGCCCCAGCGGAAGCCGCCCCGGCCGCCCCCGCCGCCGGCACCGCCGCGCAGCGGATCGAACTCGCCCGGCGGCACGACGAGGACCGGCCCGGTCAGCGACTCGTGGGACGCGTCATACGCGGCGAGAACCGGTCCCGGGTCGAGCCCGAGGGTGCCGGCGATGCTGCGCAGATGACCCCGCGCGTACACGGTGCCGCCACAGTGCGCGTAGTCGTCCCGCTCGATCTGCTCGATCAGGCTCGCGCGGACCCTGGTGCGCGCGCTGACCTCGTCCACCGTCAGCCCCCGCTCACGGCGGGCCGCGGCGAGCTGGGCGCCGGCGCTGGCCGGCTGGGGATCGTTCACGGACTGCATGACCGACCTCCGCACCCGTTCATATATCGCTGCCTGCCGTGCAGGCACGCACCCGAAGTTTACGGTCCGCGACCCGACCCCGAAAGCGCGGACCTACCCGTCCGGGGCCCGGCCTATCCCGCGCGCAGAGTGGTGAGCAGGCCCTCCAGCTCGTCCGGCATGACCAGGACGTCGCGGGCCTTCGAACCCTCGCTGGCACCGACGATGCCGCGGCTTTCCATCAGATCCATCAGCCGGCCGGCCTTGGCGAACCCGACCCGCAGCTTGCGCTGCAGCATCGAGGTGGAACCGAACTGGGTGCTCACGACGAGCTCGACCGCCTGCAGGAAAAGCTGCAGATCATCACCGATCTCCTCGTCTATCTCCTTCCTGGCCTCGCCGCCCCCGTCGAACACGTCCTCCCGGAATGCCGGCGGGGACTGTTCCTTCGTGTGGTCGACGATGGCGGCGATCTCGTCCTCGGAGACGAACGCACCCTGAATACGGGCCGGTTTGCTCGCCCCCATCGGGAGGAACAGCGCGTCACCGAGGCCGACGAGCTTCTCCGCGCCGGCCTGGTCGAGGATCGTGCGGCTGTCGGCGAGCGAGGCGGTCGCGAACGCCAGCCGGCTCGGCACGTTCGCCTTGATCAGGCCGGTCACGACATCCACGGACGGACGCTGGGTGGCGAGCACCAGGTGGATCCCGACCGCGCGCGCCATCGCCGTGATCCGGCAGATCGCGTCCTCCACGTCACGCGGGGCGACCATCATCAGGTCGGCGAGCTCGTCGACGATCGCCAGGATGTACGGGTACGGCGTGTACACCCGCTCGGAACCAGGCGGGGTGACGATCTCCCCGGCCCGCACCTTGCGGTTGAAGTCGTCAACGTGGCGAACCCCGCAGGCGGCCAGGTCCTCGTACCGGTTCTCCATCTCCTTCACGACCCACTGCAGCGCGTCGGCCGCCTTCTTCGGGTTCGTGATGATCGGCGTGATCAGGTGCGGGATGCCCTGGTAGTTCGTCAGCTCCACCCGCTTGGGGTCGACGAGCACCATCCGCACCTGGTCCGGGGTGGCCCGGGCGAGCACCGAGGTGATCAGGGTGTTGATGCACGTCGACTTGCCGGCGCCGGTCGCGCCCGCGATGAGGATGTGCGGCATCTTCGCCAGGTTGGCGAGCACATACCCGCCCTCGATGTCCTTGCCGAGGCCGACGACCAGCGGATGAGCGTTCGCGAACGCCTCGCCGCTGCGCAGCACGTCGCCGAGCGAGACGAGTTCGCGGTCGGTGTTCGGGATCTCGATGCCGACCGCGCTCTTGCCCGGTATCGGGCTGATGATCCGCACGTCGGGGCTCTTCACCGCGTACGCGATGTTCTTCGCGAGCTGCGTGATCCGCTCGACCTTGACCGCGGCACCGAGCTCGACCTCGTAGCGGGTGACCGTCGGACCCCGGGTGAAGCCGGTGACCTTGGCGTCGACCTTGAACTGGCTGAACACGTCGGTCAGCGACGCGATGACGGCGTCGGTGGCCGCGGAGCGAACCTTCGGCGGCGTGCCCGAGCGCAGCAGTGTGGGTGACGGCAGCGTGTAGTCGCCGTCGATCGGCGGGACGAGGTGCTCGATCTCGCCGGCGGCGCCCGGGGAGCCCGGGCCGGCGCTGCCGGTCGCCGTGTCGGCGGCACCGGCGCTCGCCCGCGCCACCCGCTCCCGGCCGCGGCGGCGCCCCGAGGCCCCGGCCGCCCCAGCCGTCGCGGCGCCGGCGGCCGCTTCGTCGGCGTCCGCGTCGTCCGCGTAGCCGGTGTCGGCCTCCGGGCCGGCGACCTCGCCGAACAGGTCGAGGGTCAGATCGCCGGCGGCGTCGGGCGCCGCGTTGTCCGCCGAGGCCGCGTTGACCGCCGAGGCCGCGTTGTCCGCCGAGGCCGCGTTGTCCGCCGAGGCCGCGTTGTCCGCCGAGGCCGCGGCGGCTCTCCCGCGTCGCGACCGGCGGCGCCCGCGGCCCTCGTCCACATCCGTGTCGACGTCGTAGACGTCGGGGCCGCCCGGCGCCGCCGGGTCCCCGGCCGCCCCGGCGTCGTCCGCCGCGGCGGTGTTCCGAGCACCGCGGGAGCGCCGGGACGGACGGCCACCGGCCCGCTCGTCCGCCATCAGGTCGTCGGTGAGGCCGTAGTCGTCGACCACGTCCTCGTCGAACCCGTACTCGTCGTCGTGGCCGTCGCGGGCGGTGGAGTCGCGCACGACCCCGGCGGTGAGGCGTTCGAGGATGCCGGTCAGCCGCTCGGGGACCTGCCGGATCGGCGTCGCCGTGATCACCAGCAGGCCGAAGGCGGAGAGCAGCAGCAACAGCGGAACGGCGAGGTAGGGCGTCACCGCGCTGGCCAGCGGCAGGCCGCCGACGAGGCCGACGAGCCCGCCGGCACCGCGCACCCGGCCGGCGCCGTCGCTGAAGTCCGGCAGCCCGCGGGCGATGTGCACCACGCCGAGCAGGCCGACCGTGACCGCCGCCCAGCCGATCACGACCCGGCCGCGACTGTCCGGGTCGGTCGGCGAGCGCACCAGCCGCCAGGCGGCACCCAGGCCGAACAGCGGCAGCACCCACGCGCCCGCGCCGACGCAGAGCTCCAGCGCGGCGGCGATGAAGGAGCCGACCGGCCCGGCGGCGGAGAACCACACAGCCACGGCGGACAGCAGGGCCCCGCCGAGGGCGGCGAGACCGAGGCCGTCGCGGCGGTGCGCCGGATCGATGCGCAGATCCCGGGCACCGCGCCCGGTGCGGCGCAGGGCCGTGCCGAGCATCGTCGCCGCGGCCATCCACACCCGGTAGACCGAGCGGACGACGGCCTGACCGATCAGCAGGGACAGCGGCGCCCGCCGCTCGCGTGCCGCCGGGCGCGGCGAAGCCCTGGGTCGGCCGCCGGCGCCAGTCCTGGTGGCCGAGCCGGCCCGGCCACCCGAGCCCGAACGGCCCTCGGGACCTGCCCGGCCGGCGGATCCCCCGGATCCGCTCGACCCACCACGCGCACGCGCGGCACCCTGACGTCCACCGCCCCCCGGCCGGGCCGTGGCCGTCCCCGTCTGCGCACGCGTCCGCGCGCCACTAGTCCGTGTGGCCACCATCGAGACGCTACACAGACCGGGGGCCGAGTCGCTGCAACCCCGACGAACCGGGCGTGCCGCGGTAGGACACCGGCTCAGACCTCCAGGACCACCGGGACGATCATCGGTCGGCGGCGGTAGTTCTCGTTGACCCAGCGGCCGACCGTGCGGCGCACGAGCTGCTGCAGGGCGGAGGAGTCGTTCATCCCGGACCGCATCGCGTCGGACATCGCATCGCTGACCAGCTTCGCGACCGCGTCGAAGGTGCCGGGCGAGTCGGTGAACCCGCGCGCGGACAGATCGGGCCCGACGACGACCTTGCCGGCCGCTGCGTCCACCACGACTGTGATCGTGATGAAGCCCTCCTCGCCGAGGATCCGCCGGTCCTTCAGGCTCGGCTCGCCGACGTCCCCGACCGCGGCGCCGTCCACGTAGACGTAGCCGCACGGGACCACCCCGGTGATCCGGGCTCGGCCGTCGAGCAGGTCGATGACCATACCGTCCTCGGCGAGCACGACGTGGTCGGCGGGCACGCCGGTCGCCTCGGCGAGCTTGGCGTGCGCCCGCAGGTGACGCCATTCCCCGTGCACCGGCATGACGTTGGACGGCCGCGTCGCGTTGAGGACGTACAGCAGCTCCCCCGCCGGGGCGTGGCCGGAGGTGTGCACCTTGGCCACCCCCTTGTGGACGACCCTGGCGCCGTGGCGGGTCAGGCCGTTGATCACGCGGAAGACCGCGTTCTCGTTGCCGGGGATGAGGCTGGAGGCGAGCACCACGGTGTCGCCGGCCTGGATGCGGATCTGGTGGTCGCGGTTGGCCATCCGGGACAGCGCGGACAGCGGCTCGCCCTGCGATCCGGTGGAGATCAGGCAGATGTTGCGGTCAGGCAGCGAGTCGATGTCGCGGGCGTCGACGACGAGGCCCGGCGGCACCCGCAGCAGACCCAGATCGCGGGCCACGCCCATGTTGCGCACCATCGACCGGCCGACGAAGCAGACCGAGCGGCCGTGCGCCTCGGCGGAGTCGAGCACCTGCTGCACGCGGTGCACGTGGCTGGCGAAGCAGGCGATGATGATCCGCCGCGTCGCCTCCCGGAACACCCCGTCGAGCACCGGGGCGATCTCCCGCTCCGAGGTGACGAACCCGGGGACCTCGGCGTTGGTCGAGTCGGACAGCAGCAGGTCCACGCCCTCCCGGCCGAGCCGGGCGAACCCGCCGAGGTCGGTGAGCCGGCCGTCGAGCGGCAGCTGGTCCATCTTGAAGTCGCCGGTGTGCAACACCAGGCCGGCCTCGGTGCGGATGGCGACGGCGACCGCGTCCGGGATGGAGTGGTTGACCGCGAAGAACTCGCACTCGAACGGGCCGTAGGTGTGCCGCTCCTCCTCCCGGATCTCCTGCGTGACCGCCTTGATCCGGTGCTCGGTGAGCTTGGCGTTCAGCAGGGCGAGGGTGAGCCGGGTGCCGACGATCGGGATGTCGCGGCGCTCGCGCAGCAGGTAGGGCACGGCGCCGATGTGGTCCTCGTGCGCGTGCGTGAGGATCAGCGCGTCGATGTCGTCGAGGCGGTCCCGGATCGCCGAGAAGTCCGGCAGGATCAGGTCGATGCCGGGTTGGACATCCTCGGGGAACAGCACGCCGCAGTCGACGATCAGCAGCCGGCCGGAGTGCTCGAAGACCGTCATGTTGCGGCCGATCTCGCCGACCCCGCCGAGCGGGATGATGCGCAGGCCGTCGGCCCGCAGGGGCGGCGGGGGTCCGTAGTCGGGGTGCGGGTGGCTCATGAGGCCTCCCCCGCCGCGGCGACGGCGAACCCGACCCGGGCGGGCCGGTGCGCGGGCCCACCTGGTGGACCCGGTGGATCGACGACGTCGAGGGTCGCCGCCGCGAGGTCGGCGCGCAGCTGGGCGATCTCGGCCGGCGTCGCGTCGACGAGCGGCGAGCGGACCGGGCCGGCCGGCAGCCCCGCGAGCTTCAGCGCGGCCTTGGCGAGGATCGCCCCCTGGGTGCGGAAGATCCCCTCGAACGCTGGCAGCAGGCCCCGGTGCAGCGCGATCGCCCGCCGGGCATCACCCGCCGCGAACGCCTCGATCATCGCCCGCATGGCACCGGTGGCCACGTGCGAGACGACGCTCACGACCCCGCAGCCGCCGACCGACAGCAGGGGCAGCGTGAGGACGTCGGTGCCGGCGTAGTAGGCGAGGTCGGTCCGCGCCAGTACCCAGGAGGAGGCGGCCAGGTCGTCCTTCGCGTCCTTGACGGCGACGATGCGCGGGTGCTCCGCCAGGCGGACCAGCGTCTCGGTGGCGACCGGCACCCCCGAACGACCCGGAATATCATAGATCATGACGGGCAGGCCGGTGGCGTCGGCGACGGCGGCGAAGTGCCGCGCGAGACCGGCCTGCGGCGGCTTGCTGTAGTACGGCGACACGACGAGCAGCCCGTCGGCGCCCGCGGCCTCGGCGGCACGCGCGAGCTCGACGGTGTGGGCGGTGTCGTTCGTACCCACACCGGCGACGACGCGGGCCCGGCCGGCGACGGCCTCGACGACGACCCGGACCAGGCGGGTCTTCTCCGCGTCGCTGGTGGTCGGCGACTCCCCGGTGGTGCCGTTGACCACGAGCGCGTCGTTGCCCACCTCCACCAGATGCGCGGCGAGGCGCGCCGCGCCCGCCTCGTCGAAAGCGCCGTCCGCCTGGAATGGCGTGATCATCGCCGTGGCCATGCGCCCGAACGGCGCCGGCGGCAACACTGACATACCGGTCACGCTAGAGCGCACCTCCGACATCTCTCTCCCGGCTGGCGGGCTACCGCCAGGCCATCGAACCGAACTCACCCGTCACCACCCGGAGCCGCGCGTGCACGCACGCCACTCCATCGTCCGCCCCGCGGCCCGGCCTGGCCAGGTCGACCAGCCGCCGGGTGGACATGCTGCCCTGGACCGGACCTCACCGCACTCGCGCGTCAGCGCCGCGTGGTACCGCCGCGAGGAGCCGCGCGACGGTGCACCACCGCCCGACGGCCCGACCGCGTCGCCACCGCGACGCCGACGGCCAGCGCCGGCATCGCGGTGCCCGGCACCACGCGACCGGCACCACCGGGCTTGCCCGCCACCGGGAGCGAGCCCACTCCGGCCGCGCACCGACACCCGCGGAGCCGACCTGCCCGGGCGAACCTCCGCCCGGTGACACAACCACTACCCGCCCGGGACACGCCACGGCACCCGGCAGGGAGCCGGGCCGACCGAGATACCCGGGACGGAACTACTCAGTGCGCGCGAGCGGACCCCCTGGGCACCCGGCCGGGCGAGGTGAGCCCAGCGGTCGTCCCGCGATCGCCCGCGACCAGCATGTTGCGGTCCAGCCGCAACCACAACTCCCGACGGCCGAGACGTACCAGCGAGCGCAGCCCACCGGCACGCGGGGTGCCGAAGGCAACACCCGGGCCGTAGTTCTTCGGCATCCGCCACCGTCCCGTCCGCTGCTACACGGCCTTTAGAGTACCGCCACCGGACCGGTCCGGGACGGGGACGACGGCACACCCCCGGCCCACGGTGCTGGCAGGGGCGGAATCAGGCGGGGCGTGCCAGCCTGCCGCCCGCAGCCCGGCGAGAACCGCCAAGGCGACCAGCAGCGCGAGCAGCACCGTCTTCACCGGTCCGAGGACCCAGGCCGCGAGGCTGCTGCGCTCCCGGGTGAGCAGCAGGGTCGCCGCGAACGACGACGGCAGCGTGATCACGGCGACGGCGTCGGGCGCGAGGCTGACGGGCAGGGCGGTCAGCCCGACCGTCAGCGCCATCAGGACGCTGATGGCGCCGGTGACCCGGGACACGTCGGCGGAGACGCTGAGCCCCACGATCAGCCGGGATCGGGCCGGTCTGCGGGCGTCGGTGGTGTAGAAGGCGTAGACCTCGCGGTTGCGCTGGATGTCCTCGATGTAGGTGCGCCGCACCGGGTCGCCGAACTGGTCGACCATCACCGGGGTGTCGAGCTCGATGCTGGTGTCGTCGGTGCCGATGCTGACGTGGTGGCTGGCGGTGCCGCCCGAGTCGACGTCGATCACCGCCGCCGGGTGCAGCAGCTGGCGCCACAGTGGCACCGACCCGCCGAAGGTCGAGCGGGCGAACACCGAGCGGACCAGGATCGTGCGCAGCTCCTCGCTGGACTTGATCAGGAACGGCCGGTAGGGGTCCACGGTGACGGCGGCCAGGGCCTCCCAGCGCCGGCCGTACTCGGCGACCGTGGACAGCACCGGCACCGCGTCCGGGCCCACGCCGACCAGCGCGTCGATCCAGCTGGTGAAGGCGGTGAGGTAGCCCTCGATCGCCGTCGGGTCGAGCCCGTCGGACACGTCCGGGTCCCGCCACAGCTCCCCGACGGCGAGCAGCAGCGTCTCGGCGCTGCTGAGCGGGTCGAACGGCTCACCCAGCGCCGCGGCGAGCGCCCGCTCCGCGTCGCCCACGAGCCCGCGCCAGCGGCGCAACCGCTCCTCGGTGACCGCCAGGTCCGCCTCGCGCTCCAGGTAGGTGCGGATCGCGCCGAGCCGCAGCGGGCGGCCGCGGGTCGCTGCCAGCCGCGGATAGTTGCCGGACAGCCGACCCGGCCGGAACCGGGAGATCGCGTCGACGACGCGTCGGGCCGTCTCGTCCAGCGGCGCGCCGAGCGGATCGGCGAGCCCGGCGATCAGATTGCCCTGGACGGCGACGGAGGTGCCGTAGGGCATCAGATGGGCGTCGGAGCCGCCGGGGCCGGTCAGGTCGAAGGCGACCAGCGCCCGCTTGGACAGCGTCGAGACCGGCAGCAGGACCAGCACCTCGGGCGGCAGCCGGCCCGCGGTGTCCACCCGGCCGGTGCCGGTGACCGGGACGATCTCGTTGAGGATGGCGTCGAGCGGGCCCCAGTTGACCGATCGGGCGAGCCGGCACCGGTTGGCGCTGACGATGGTGAACTGGTCGACCACCCGGCGCCGCAGCCCCTGGTAGGGCGCGGGCGGGGCGAGCAGCGTCATCGTGACCTCGTCGACGTCCGTGAGGTCGAGGACGGGCGCGTGGTCGGCGTCGTCACGCCGCGTCCACCGCCGCAGCCGGCCGATCGGGCCAGGCCCGGCACCGACGCCCCCGCTGATCACCCGCCGCCGTCCCGCCCCGCCCGACCGTGGTCAGCGAGAGGAGAGGCGGCGGTCACAAATCCTGACATTACCGGACGCCAGACCGAGGCACCCCCTTACCCTCCGCGACGATCAATCACCGACCGAACGCCTCGGGCGATCTCCAGATCCTCCCGGGCGGCCAGGACCAGCGTGCGCACGGCCGAGCGGGGCGCACCGATCTCCCGGTCGGCCGCCGCGCCGGCCGGCGGCGCCGCGTTGCGCTCCGGGTCGATCGTCACCCCCAGGAAGCCGAGGCCGGCCGCCGCGCCCGCCCGCACGCCGGGCGAGTTCTCCCCGACCCCGCCAGTGAACACCAGGGCGTCCAGGCCGCCGAGCGCCGCGGCCATCGCGGCGATCTGCCCGCGCAGGCGGTGCAGGTACACGTCGAGCGCCAGCCCGCAGGCCGCGTCACCGGCACGGGCCCCGGACTCGACGGCGCGCATGTCGGCGGTGCCGGCGAGTCCCCGTAACCCGGCGGCATGGAAGAGCCCGTCGGTGAGCTCGCGCGCCGTCATCCCCGCCTCGGTCTGCAGCCACAGCAGCGCGCCCGGGTCGACGGTCCCGGACCGGGTGCCCATGACGAGCCCCTCCAGCGGGGTGAAGCCCATCGTGGTGTCGACGCTCACCCCGCCGCGGACGGCGGCGAGCGACGCCCCCGAGCCCAGATGGCAGGTCACCACCCGGCGGGCGCCGGTGAGCTCGGTGGCCCGCCGCGAGGCGTGGGCGTGCGACAGGCCGTGGAAGCCGAAGCGGCGCAGCCCGTGCCGCTCGCGCCACGCCGCGGGCAGCGCGTAGGTGGCCGCCGCCGCCGGCAGCCGGCTGTGGAAGGCGGTGTCGAAGCAGGCGACGTGCGGCAGGTCCGGCAGCGCGGCGCGGACCAGGTCATAGGCGTCGAGCGCGGCGGGCTGGTGCAGCGGGGCGAGCGCGGTCAGCGCCCGCAGCCGGGCCGCGACCGCCGCGTCGACGCGCACCGGCCCGGTGAACTCGGTGCCCCCGTGCACGACCCGATGCCCCACCGCGGCGAGCCCGTCCCGCGGCGCGCCCGCGGCCCGGATGAGCTCGGCCAGGGCGGCGTCGAGCTCGTCCGGCCGCGGGCGGCCGTCCGGCGCGTCCAGGTCGCCGTGGGCGAGCAGGTCATCGGCCGGGCCGATGACGCGCAGCTTCAGGCTCGACGACCCGCTGTTGACCACCAGCACGTGCACGGTCAGACTCCCGCACTCGATCAGCTCGCCTGGCGGACGGTCAGCCCTCGCCGACGAGGGGGCTGGAGGCGACCTCGGTACCGTCGTCCAGCGTCGAGATGCGGAAGTCGGCGAAGACGTTCGGTGCCACCTCGAGCAGCTCCCGCAGAGCCATGACCGCGAGCCCGCGGATCTCCACATCGGCGTGCTCGCTGGCCCGCATGGCGATGAAGTGCCGCCAGGCCCGGTAGTTGCCGGTGACGACGATGCGGGTCTCGGTCGCGTTCGGCAGGACACTGCGCGCCGCCTGCCGGGCCTGCTTGCGCCGCGACGTGGGCGCGGAGACGTCGGCGAAGCGCTTCTCCAGCCCCTCCAGCAGCCGCGAGTACGCCTCCAGCGACGCCGCGGCGGCCTCCTGGAACAGCGCGTGCAGCTCCGGGTCGGCGGCGACGACCTCGGGCTCGACGACGGCCGCGTCGCGTTCGGGCACGTAGCGCTGCGACAGCTGGCTGTAGGAGAAGTGCCGGTGGCGGACCAGCTCGTGGGTCAGGCTGCGGGACACGCCGGTGATGTAGAGCGTGACCGTCCCGTGCTCGAGGACGGACAGGTGCCCGACGTCGAGGATGTGGCGCAGGTAGCCGGAATTCGTCGCGGTCGCCGGATTCGGCTTGTTCCAGCTCTGGTAGCAGGCCCGCCCGGCGAACTCCGCCAGCGCCTGCCCGCCGTCGGCGTCGGTGCTCCACGGCACGTCCGCCGGCGGCAGGAACTCCGTCTTCGCGATCACCTGGACCCGCATCCGGGCCGACGCGACCCTCACGGGCGCCGCCGCCTGCTCGGGCACCTGCCGGGACGCCGCGGACTGCCCGGACACCGGATCGGACGCCGGCTGTGACACTGCCACCTCCATCGGCTCGCACCTCCCTGGGCGCACCACCGTCGACGCGCCCGCTGGCCCGGCACACGACGCGGACCCGGACCACGGTAGACGCCCCGGGCCCGGCGGCGTACCCCGGACCCGGCGATGCGCCCGGACGCGGCGAACCCGCCGCGCTGCGGCGCACCCGCGCACCGGCCCCGCCGCGGGGCACCCGAGCGGCCCCCGGCGGCCGCGCACCGCGCCCGCCGGACGGGACCGCATTCCGCCGCGCGGAACGGCAATCCGGCGAGCGGACCAGCAATGCGTCGAGCCGGTCAGCAATCCGCCGAGCGGGCCAGCAATCGCCCAACGCGGCCGGTGTCGGCATCCACTTACCCGTCCGGTCACGCGATCGGCGCACAGGGATTGGCGCCCCGGGAACCCGTGGTACACCGGAGATGGACGCCCCGCCGGTCCCCAACGACGAGGCGTCACAGCGCCCGCCCTCGCGGCGTGGCCCGGCCGGCCCGGGGATCTCCGCCCCCGTCAGTCCCCGGCCGGCCGGCCACGTCGCGGCGGGCAGCCCTCCCGCGATGGCGCGGCGGTCCACCCGCCGCGCGCATCCGGGCGAGTCACGTCAGGCGGGAGGCGGGGACCAGGTGTCGAGGTCGGCGGTGGCCTGCTCGCCGCTGGCCATGTCCTTCACCTCGTGATCGCGATCATCCGCGAACGGCGGGAACCACACGTGGCCGATGCCCTTGCGCGCCGCGTAGCGGACCTGCCTGGCCAGCTTGTCGGCCTGGTGGTAGGTCTCCACCTTCAGGCCGCGGGCGCGCAGCGCGGCGGCGGCGGCCAGCGCCTGCGCCCGGCGCTCAGCGGTGGGGACGACGACGAGCACGTCGGCGGGGCTCGCCGGCCCGGGCGTCAGCAGGCCCTCGGCGAGCAGCTTGGCGAAGATGCGGGTCAGGCCGATCGAGATGCCGACCCCGGGCAGGCTGCGGCGGATGAACGAGCCGGCCAGGTTCTCGTAGCGGCCGCCGGAGCAGATGCTGCCGAAGTCGGGCCAGTCGACGAACTTCGCCTCGTAGACGGTGCCGGTGTAGTAGTCGAGGCCGCGGGCGATCGACAGGTCCGCGACGACACTGCCCGCCGGCAGGTCGGCGAGGTCGTCCAGGACAGTGGCGAGCTCGTCCAGGCCCTCGTCGAGCAGGTCGCCCTTGACGCCGAGCCGGCGGACCTCGTCGACGACGCCGGCACCCGGGGCGCGGATCGCCGCGAGGTCCAGGCAGGCCCGCGCCTGATCGGCGTCGAGGCCGGCCCGGGTGGTGAGCAGATCCGCCACCCCGGCGGGGCCGATCTTGTCCATCCGGTCGGCGATCCGGATGACCTCCAGCGGGTCACCGATCCCGATCCCCTCGTAGAAGCCCTGCAGCACCTTGCGGTTGTTGATGTTGAGGGTCCAGGGCGGGACGCCGAGGGTGGTGAGCACCTCGTGCACGATCCGGGGCAGCTCGGCGTCGAAGTGCAGCGGCACCCGGTCGACGTTGATGACGTCGATGTCGCACTGGGTGAACTCGCGGAAGCGGCCCTCCTGCGGGCGCTCCCCCCGCCACACGCGCTGCATCTGGTACCGCTTGAACGGGAAGACGAGCTCGTTGAAGTGCGCGGCCACGTACCGGGCGAAGGGCACGGTCAGGTCGAAGTGCAGGCCGAGCCGGGCGCTGTCGTCGGCGGCGTCGGCCTGCAGCCGGCGCAGCGTGTAGACCTCCTGGGAGGTCTCGCCCTTGGCCAGCAGCACGTCGAGCGCCTCGACGGACGGGGTCTCCACGGAGCAGAACCCATACCGCTCGAAGACGACGCGGATCGTGTCGAGCCAGCGCTGCTCGACGATCCGGACCTCCGGCAACCACTCCGGGAAGCCGCTGACGGGCAGGGGGCGGACGATCGGCGCGTCACTCATCGCCGGGAGCTCTCCTCATCGATCTCGATCGGGTGGGCACACGCCGCCCGGACGCCGACGGCGGCGCCATGGGCTGGTACTCACCGATGTCGACTGATCACCCGACGGCGGGCCCGCGCCCAGGGGCGCGTGAGGGGAGACATGCGTGCACCCTACTCCGTAGATCCCGACCGCGTGGCGCCCCGGCCCGCCACTGCAGCCCCGCGGCGCCGCCGGGCGCCGCTGCCCGTCAGCACCGCCTGCCGGCCGCTCAGGACGGGCGCCCGACCGAGGTCTCGATCCCGGCGATCGACTGGTCGCGCACGGGCGTGACACCGTCGGAACCGGCGGCATCGGGCCCGACCGCCCACGGCCGCTGCTCCGGCACCGGGCTGGGGATGACCCCCGTCGGCCGGCCGGGGGCGAGGTAGACCCAGCCGGCCTGGCGCCAGCGGTCGCCGTCGAGAGCGTGCCGGGCGTCGACGACCACGCGGCGGCGGACCAGCTGGCCCAGCCGGACCGGGTCGAGCTCGGCGAACTGGCGCCACTCGGTGAGCAGCACGACCGCGTCGGCGCCCGCGGCGACCTCGTCCACCGACTCGCTGTAGGTGACCTGCGGCAGCGCGCGGCGGGCGTTGTGCGTCGCCACCGGGTCGACGACGGTCACCTCGGCGCCGGTCCGGGTGAGCAGGTCGGCGACAGCCAGCGCGGGCGAGTCGCGGACATCGTCGGAGTTCGGCTTGAACGCGGCGCCGAGGACCAGCAGCCGGCGGTGGGCGAGGGTGCCGTCCAGCGCGGCGGCGACGAGCTCGACGACCCGGTCGCGGCGACGGTCGTTGATCCCGTCGATCTCGCGCAGGAACCGCAGCGCCGCGCCGACCCCGAGCTCGTCGGCGCGCGCCTGGAAGGCCCGGATGTCCTTCGGCAGGCAGCCGCCGCCGAAGCCGACGCCGGGGCGCAGGAAGTTTCCGCCGATGCGCACGTCGTGGGACAGCGCCTCGGCCAGGGTGAGCACGTCGGCGTCGACCGCCTCGCAGACCTCGGCCATCGCGTTGATGAAGGAGATCTTCGTCGCGAGGAACGAGTTCGCGGCGGTCTTGACAAGCTCGGCGGTCGCGTAGTCTGTCACGATCACCGGGACCCCCTGGGCGATCACCGGGGCGAACGCCGACCGCAGCGCGCCCTCCGCGGCCGGGGAGGCCACTCCGAACACGAGTCGGTCGGGGTGCAGGGTGTCGGCGACGGCGAAGCCCTCGCGCAGGAACTCCGGATTCCAGGCGAGCTGGACGCCGCCGAGCTCGCGGACGATATCCACGTCGACGGTCCCGCCCTGGCCGGCGGCGTCGGGGGTGGCGGCCTGGGCGCGCCCGTTCGTGCCGGTCGCGGCCAGCACGGCGGCGCCGGGCGTGGCGCTCGCGGCCCCGGTCGGATGGTTCGCGGGGGCGAGGCGGGCGAGGGTGCGGGCGATCCCGGCCGCGGTGCCCGCCGGCACGGTCGACTTGCCGACGACCAGGCAGGGGCGGCGCAGCAGCGGCGCGAGGCGCTCGACCGCGGAGTTGAGGTGGCTGAGGTCCGCCCCGTAGCCGTCGGCGCGCTGCGGGGTGCCGACGCAGACGAAGTGCACGTCGCCGAACTCGGCGATCTCCTCGAACGAGGTCGTGAACCGCAGCCGGCCGGACGCCAGGTTCGCGCGCAGCAGGTCGGCGAGGTCGGGCTCGTAGAAGGGGATCTCGCCGGCGGACAGCCGCTCGATCTTCGACTGGTCGACGTCCACGCCGAGCACCTCGAAGCCCAGCTCGGCCATGCAGACCGCGTGGGTGGCGCCGAGATAACCCGTTCCGATGACCGTCAGTCGAGGCCGATGCCCGTCCGCCGCGTCCTCATGGCTGTCCGACGTGCTCATCAGGCTCCCTCTTCATCGTCGTACCCCGCTGGATTGAGACGCTGGAACTCCCAGGCGTCCCGGCACATCCGCGCGATGTCGTGGCGGGCCGTCCAGCCGAGCGCCTCGCGGGCAAGCGTCGGGTCGGCCACCAGCGCGGCGACGTCCCCCGGGCGGCGGGGCACCACCCGGTGGGGCAGCGTCCGGCCGCAGGCCGCGGAGAAGGCGTCGAGCAGCTCCCGCACCGAGGTGCCCGTGCCGGTGCCCAGGTTGACGACCCGGTGGCCGGGCTGGTCGTCGAGGTGGTCGAGGGCGAGGCGATGCCCCTCGGCCAGGTCGACCACGTGGATGTAGTCGCGCACGCCGGTGCCGTCCGGGGTCGGGTAGTCGTCGCCGAAGATGGCCAGTTCCGCCCGCCGGCCGACCGCCACCTGCGCGAGGTAGGGCATCACGTTGTTCGGCACGCCGCGCGGATCCTCACCGAGCAGCCCCGACGGGTGGGCGCCGACCGGGTTGAAGTACCGCAGCGAGATGGCGTGCCAGGCCGGGTCCTGCGCGCAGACGTCGGCGAGGATCTGCTCGCACATCCACTTGGTGCGCGAATACGGGTTCGTCGGCCGGGCCGGGGTGTCCTCGGTGATCGGCACCCTGTCGACCGTGCCGTAGATGGAGCAGGACGAGGAGAAGACCAGCCGCCGGACGTCGTGCTCGGCCATCACGCGCACCAGGCCGAGCGTCGCGTTGACGTTCGTGTCGTAGTACTCCAGCGGCATCTCGACCGACTCGCCGACCGCCTTGCGCGCGGCGAAGTGCACGACCCCGTCGATCTTCCAGCGGCGGAACACCTCGTCGAGGGCATCGCGGTCACGCACGTCGAGACGGACGAAGTCGAGGTCGCGGTCCGCGACCTTGCGTAGACGGTCCAACGCGCGTGGCGAACTGTTGAGAAAGTTGTCCACACCCACCACCCGGTGGCCCGCGGCGAGCAGGTCGACACAGGTGTGTGAACCGATGAATCCCGTGGCTCCGGTCACCAGGATCGCCCCGGCCCGGTCGGTGGACATCACCGCTGCGTGTCCCCTTTCCTCGTCATCACCTCGCACCGCCGCCCGGGCATCTGCCACACGTCGACAGCCGACCCGGGCGAGGCGAACCGCTGAGGTGCGCCGCGGCGTCGTTGCCGCGGACAACTGGCACAGGAGAACATAACTCCGAGGTCGCACGGTCACCGACCCCACAATCAGACCATCGCGGCGCCGCCGCGGGCCCGGCCAAACCGGGCGGCCGGGTCCGGAATCCCGTTTCCGCTCCTTCGCGGCTCCGGCTGTCCGCCAACGGAACGGTCCCGTCGGGCGCGCAGTGGTGCGCAGTGGTGCGGTATGCCCGCGGCGGATCGACCACCGCCCGGCGTCGGGGCCGGGGTCAGGCGACGACCTGGGGGCTGTCGGTCAACTGCCCGGCGAACCACGAGATCGTGCGGGTCAGGCCCTCGTGCAACGCGGTGCGCGGCTCCCAGCCGAGCTGGGTCCGGGCGATGGTGATGTCCGGCTGGCGCACCGAGGGATCGTCCTGCGGGCGCGGGACGAAGGTGATCGGGGCGGACGAGCCGCACAGGTCCCGGACCAGCATCGCCGTGTCGAGAATCGACATCTCGTGCGGATTGCCGATGTTCACCGGGCCCGGCAGGTCCGAGTGCAGCAGCCGGAGGATCCCCTCGATCAGGTCGTCGACGTAGCAGATCGACCTGGTCTGCGACCCGTCGCCGGCCACGGTGATGGGCTCGCCGCGCAGCGCCTGCGAGACGAACGCGGGGATGGCGCGGCCGTCGTCCACCCGCATCCGCGGGCCGTAGGTGTTGAAGATCCGCACGATCGCGGTGTCGACGCCGTGCTTGCGCCGGTAGGCCATCGTGAGCGCCTCGGCGAACCGCTTCGCCTCGTCGTAGACACTTCGCGGCCCTACCGGGTTCACATTGCCCCAGTAGGACTCCGGCTGGGGATTGACCAACGGATCGCCATACGACTCCGACGTGGAGGCGAGCAGGAATCGCGCGTTCTTCTCCCGGGCGAGACCGAGGGCGTGGAAGGTGCCCAGCGAGCCGACCTTGAGCGTTTCGATCGGCAGCTCGTGATAATCGATCGGCGAGGCCGGCGACGCGAAGTGCAGGACGACGTCCACCGGACCGGAAACATAAATGAAATCATTCACGTCCCGGTTGACCAGACGGAAGCGCGGGTCGGCGAGCAGATGCTCGACGTTGTCCGGCCGACCGGTCAGGAAGTTGTCGATACAGACGACCTCATACCCGTCGCCGAGCAGGCGTTCGCAGAGGTGACTGCCAAGGAAACCGGCGCCGCCGGTCACTATCGCACGCACGTCAAGTGCTCCCGGAGCTGTGATACTTGCCGAACCCTGGAAAATTCCCGCCGACTGCCTCGGGCGCGGGCTCCCGCGTCGACCGACCTCGCCCCGGGCACCCGACACAACCCCTGGCTCCACCAGAGGCGGCGCGCCGCGGGCGGCGCGACATCAGGAATCACACCCGGCCGCCGGCTCACCCGGCCGGTCAGCACAGCCCCGGCGACACCCGCCAGGAAAGGTCATACGACCTCACCACAGCACCACCCCCCAGTGGTCCGGCCGGCCGTACCGACCCCTTTCGGGGCATGGTACACACACCCGGCCGGGCATACCCACCAGCCTCCCCCAGCGTGAGGCCGACGGCCCGAAAACCGTCGGCCGGCCGACACCCGGTCACTTCTCGTGAGTGCGCAATGGTGGCCGGTAGGCCTCTTTGCCTTCCGTAAGCAAACGACCGCCGAGCGACGAGGGCGATCCGATACCCGGCGGCCGCTCCGGCGCTCATTTCCGAGATGACCGTCACACTGATTCGCCGGACGTGTCGGCCTCGGGCGGCCCGAGCCGCAGCCGCGCTCCCGGCGTCGTCGCGACGACCAGGCGGCCCTCCGACCGGACACACCCGAACAGCGCGACGTGCAGTGGTCTCGCCGACGGGACGGAGACGCCGCCGTCGATCTCGTAGCGAGTGTTGGTCACCTTGCGCGCCTGGGCCTGGGGATCGGCCGCGCCGTCGGGAGGGGCGTCGGTCCGGCAGACCACCACCATCTCCGTGCAGCCGGACGGCCAGCTCCACCGCAACCGTCCCTCGACCCATCGCAGCCCAGCGGGCGGCGCCAGAGCGTCAGCAGTGTTGGCCGCGTTGGTGGTCTGGGCAGTGTCGGCAGTGTCGGCGGTGTTGGCCGGGCCCGCCGGCACCTGGGCGGTGGTCGACGCATCGCCATCCGCCGTGGCGGCGCCACCGGCCCGCGCCGCGCCGCTGGCCGCCGCCTCAGGCCGGCGCTGCGGCGCGCCGTCGGCGGCCGCGGAAACCTCGCTGCGAGCCGCGGCGGACCAGGCTCCGCCCACGCCGGCGGTGACCGCGTAGACCGGGACCGCGTCTCGCGGGGCGCCGCCGTCCTCGAGGCTGGTCGCCGTCGTGACACCGACCGCGCGCGCCGTGCCGTCCGCGGCGATCCGGGCGACCCGGTAGCGGACCTCGCCGGGCGTCGCCGACGGCTGCCAGTTCACGACGACCGAACCCCCCTCTCGGCGGACCAGCACCCGCATGGGCGGCGCGACCGAGACCGGGGCCGGGGCGTCAGCGCTGTCCTGCCCCGGCGCGGTCGGCGCGGTCGGCGCGGTCGGCGCGGTCGGCGCGGTCGGCGCGGTCGGCCGCGGCGCGGCGCGGCCGGCGCGGACGGGGTCGGACGACGCCCTGGGACCGGCGGCGCCGGCGCGTAGGGCGAGGGCCTCGGCGTGGTCGGCCACCAGGCCGAGCGCCTCGTCGAGCAGCCGGGTCCGGTCGGGGGTGTCCGCGGCCGTCGCCCGCGCGCGGACGACGAGCTCGTCCGCGGCCCGGCAGCGCGACTCGGCCAGGGACAGCAGCTCGCCGGGTAGCTGGCCGCCCGGGCCGGGAACGTCACCGGCGCTGCGGGCGAGCCGGCGCGCCGCCTCGACCAGGTGCTGGTAGCGCCCGGCCGCGACGAGCGGGGCGAGGGTGGCCCACTGTGCGCCTGCGGCGCGGATCGCGGCCTCGACCTCGTCGTCCATGGCGCGGATGGGCGGCAGGGTCTCCCCCGCCAGCTCCCGCGCGGCGGCGACGTGCTCACTGGCCTCCACCGGGCGGCCCGCCCGCAGCGCGGCGCGAGCCTGGGACACCGCCGCCTGCCAGTGCCCCGCGCGGCCGCCCGCCCCCGGCGGCGTCTGCGCGGCGCGCGACGCTGCCGGGGTGCGCGACGTCTCCGGCGGACCGGGCCGGGCGGCACCACCAGGACGCGGGCCGCTCCGAGCCGCGGGGGCCGGCATCCGCGGCGGGCTGACCCCGTGCTCCCGGGCGAGAGCCCGGACCACTTCCCGGGCCCGGTGCGGATCGAGGCCGTCGGTCTCGGCCTCGGTGACGAGCGCGGCGGCCTCCGCCGGCAGCAGCGCGTCCTCGACAAGGACGGCGGCGGCCACTCGCGGGCGCAGCCGCGCGCTCGTGGCGGCGGCGAGGGCGTCGAGGTAGGCGTCCGGGTCGCCGTCGACGAGCAGGGAGCCGACTGCGGCGAGCAGATCGTCGAGCAGAGCGCGCCGGCGGTCCGGACGGCGGGCCCGGTTGCTGGCGAGCGCGACGTCGCGCACGGAGCGGATGCGGTCCTGCGGCGTTCCCGGCGGCAGGCCGAGCAGGTCGAACAGGCTGCGCGGCGGTCGGGTGGCGGTGATCCGGCCGAGCTCGTCGAGGTCGGCCCGGATCTGGCGGAGCACCGCCGGAGAGATCGGCTCGGGCTCGGCCCGGTCGGTCGGCCCGCCGGTGGGCTGCGCGGACAGGACGCGGTGGCGCCGGATGCGCGCGGCGAACTCCGCCTCGTCGATGCCCTGGGTGGCCGCCCACGCCCGCAGGCCGTCGATCCGGTCCGCCGGCAGCCCGCCGAAGCGGGCGACCAGGCGGGCGGCGGCGGCGTCGAGGGCGGTGAAGCGCTCGCCGTCCCGCTCGGCGCGCGCCGCGATCACCCGGTCGCGCAGAGCGAGGCGGGACGTCCGGTCGGCGAGGGCCGCCGACAGGTCGCCGTGCCGCTCGAGCAGGCCGATGATCACACCGCGATACCGCGGATGGTCACGGCCGCGCTGCCAGAACGCCCAGACCTCGGCGATACGGGCTCGCACCGCCGCGTCGTCGAGCGTGTCGACCTCGTCCAGCGGGATGTCGTAGATCTCGAAGGGGTCGCTGTGCTCGGCGCCGCCGCGACGGTGGATCACCGCCAGCACCCGGCGGCGATAGTCGTCGGAGTCGAAGTCCAGCATCGTCTCCCCCGTCAGCCGCCGAGGCCGGGTGCGCCCGCCGGGCCGGGCCCACCGGGCTCGTCCGGTCCCCGGGCACCGCCAGGTCCGCCGGGTCCGCCAGATCCGCCAGATCCGCCGAACCCGGCAGGACCGCCGGGGCCGCCCGTTCCGTCGGTACCCCCGAGGCCCGCCGGCTTCTCCCATCCGCCGGGGCGCCGAACGCGCCGGGGATGCCGCCCCGCTCGCGCCGGGCCCTGGCCACCTGCTCCCGTTCCCGGGCCACGTCCGCCTGGCTGAGGGCCGCCGAGGTCTCCACCCGCACGGTCAGCGGCCGGTCGGCCATGCCCTCATGCGTAGCGGTGACCTCGAGGATGCCGTCGAATCCCATCCGGAACAGGATCTGGATCTGCGAGCCCGCCGGGAAGCCGGGCGGAATGCCGGTGATCTCCGCCTCGGCTATCACCTTGTTGTCCTCCACCCGAGTGGACTCGACCCCACCGGCCTGCTCGACGACATACACGGTGACGGCGTCCTGATCGTCGCGCACCGTGCCGAAGGACCGGCGGACCGCGACCGGCAGCCGGTCGTTGCGATGCACCAGGAACACCGCGCCCTGCTCGCCGAACCGGTTGAGCGCGAGCACCCCGAACCCCCGGGACACCACGTTCACGACCTGCACCTCGACGGTGCGCCGCACCCGGGTGGGAGGCAGGCCGAGCACCTCGGCCAGGCGGCGGCAGGCCGCGTCGAGGTCGGCGGGGGCGGCCGCGTCCACCCCGGCGCCGTCGACCAGCTGGCCCCGGGTGACCAGATCGGCGAGCACGAGCCGTTCCAGGGCCTTCTTCTCGCCGTAGATGGCGGCGCCGCGGGCGACGGCGAGATCCGGGTCGGACAGCTCGACGGGCACGTTGAACTCGGCTTCGAGCCGGCGGGCGACGGCCGGCATCCGCGATGCCCCGCCGACCAGCAGGATCCGGTCGATGCCGCGGACCCCGCGGGCCAGCGCCGCGTCGCGGGCGGCCCGGGTGAGTGCCACGGTCCGGTCGAGCAGGCCCGCGGTGAGCGCCTCGAGCTCGTCGCGGGTCAGCGTGATCTCGCTGCGCCGCCCGGCGTGCTCGACGACGATCGTCGTGGACGGCGCGTCGGTCAGCTCCCGGCGGGCGGTCTCGGCGGCGAGCAGCAGTGCCTGCGCACTGTCCCCCTCATCGAGCGGGTCCGGCGCGCCCGGATGCTCGGTGAGGAAGCGGTCGCCGGCCAGCAGCACGATCTTCTCGTCCCAGTCGGCGCCGCCGAGCTGATGGTCGCCGTCGATGGCGACGACGGACACCCGCCGGTCGGCGAGCTCGACGACCGTCACGTCGAACGTCCCGCCGCCCAGGTCGTAGACGAGGGCCACCTCCTCGGCGACCGTGCCCGGGCCGCCGAGGGTGCGCCGCCCGCCGATCTCGAAACGGGCGAAGCCGTAGGACAGGGCGGCGGCCGTCGGCTCGTTGATGACGTCGACGACGTGCAGGCCCGCGTACTCGCCGGCCAGCACCGTCGCCCGCCGCTCCTCGTCGCCGAAGTACGCCGGGACGGTGATGACGGCGTCCTCGACGGGCTCGCCGGTGGCCAGCGTCGCGTCGGAGATCAGAGCCTTGAGGATAAGCCCGCTGACCGCCGGCGCCGACCAGGCCGCGCCCCGGGTGACGAAGCGCCAGTCGCCGTCGCCCATCCGCCGCTTGACCAGCGAGCAGACGTCGTCGGGGCGGGCGCGGGCGAGCTGGCGGGCGGTCTGCCCGGTCAGGTAGTCGTCCGCACCGACGAACAGCACGACGCTGGGCAGCGTCTGCGCTCCATCGGCCAAGGGCACGATCTGCGGCTCCCCCGAACCCGACACACGGGCGAGGCAGCTGAACGTCGTGCCCAGATCGATACCGTAGACGCTGCGGGTTCCCGCCGGCAGACGGCGGTCAACGTGTCCGACCACACCCGGAAACCTATCTTTCGGCTCCGGTTGACCTCACCGTGGTCAGCTATCTGACGTTCGGTCGAGGTCGAGCAGGTGCTCCAGGCCCACGGTGAGGCCCGGGCGGTCCGCGACGCGACGCACGGCCAGCAGCACGCCGGGCATGAACGACGTGCGGTCGTAGGAGTCGTGGCGCAGGGTCAGCGTCTCGCCGGAGCCACCGAGCAGCACCTCCTGGTGGGCGACGAGGCCGGCGAGGCGCACGGCGTGCACCGGCACCCCGGCCACCCGGGCGCCGCGGGCACCGTCGAGGGCCGTCGCCGTCGCGTCCGGCCCGCCCGGCGCAAGACCGGCCGCCGCCCGCGCCTGCGCGACCAGCTCGGCGGTGCGCCGCGCGGTACCGCTCGGCGCGTCGATCTTGTTCGGATGGTGCAGCTCGACGATCTCGACGGAGTCGAAATAGCGCGCCGCCCGCGCCGCGAACATCATCATCAGCACGGCGGCGACGCCGAAGTTCGGCGCGACGAGCACCCCGACCTTGGGCGACTCGCCCAGCCAGCCGCGCACCGTCGCCAGCCGCCCGTCGTCGAACCCGGTGGTGCCGACGACGACGTGCCGGCCCTCCTCGACGCACCAGCGGATGTTGTCGAGCACCGCGTCCGGGGTGGTGAAGTCGACGACCACGTCGGCGGCGCGCAGCGGCGCCCGGTCGTCACCGGCGTCCAGCGCGGCGACGAGCGCGAGATCCGGGGCGGCCTCGACGGCGGCGCACACCGTCGCGCCCATCCGCCCGCGCGCGCCGAGCACGCCCACCGCGAGCCGCTCACTCATGGTGCAGTCCTCCTCAGGTACGCGCGGGCCGAGTGGGCACGCGGCCCGCGGCCGGCCCCCGGTCCGGGGCGCGGCCGGCGGGCCGTCAGCGGGCGACGGCCGCGGTGAAGTCGTGATCGTCGAACGGGCCGATGACGCCCAGCGCCCAGGGCTGCTCGACCAGGGTCGCCGCGACCGCCTGAACATCGTCGAGGGTGACCGCGTCGACCCGAGCCATGATCTCGTCGACGGAGAGCAGCTCCCCGTGGACGAGCTCGCTCTTGCCGAGCCGGCTCATCCGCGAGCCGGTGTCCTCCAGGCCGAGCAGCAGCGAGCCGTGGCTCTGCCCGCGGGCCCGCTCGAGCTCCTCCGCGGTGATCCCGCGCTCGGCGATCGAGCGCACCTCGGCGCGGGCGATCTCCAGCACCTCGTCGGCGCGCCGCGGCCCACAGCCCGCGTAGACGCCGAACAACCCCGCGTCGGCGAAGTGGGACGCGAACGCGTACACGGAGTACGCCAGGCCCCGCTTCTCCCGGATCTCCTGGAACAACCGGGAGCTCATCCCGCCGCCGAGCGCTGTGGTGAGCACCCCGAGGGCGAACCGGCGCGGGTCGTGGCGCGACATGCCGACCGTGCCGAGCACCAGGTTCGCCTGCTCGGTGGGCCGCTCGGAGACCACGATGCCCGGCGCCGGCGGGTAGTCGTAGCTGCCGGCACGCAGTGGGCTCGGGTCCGCCGCGGCCGCCGTGGGCTGATCGCCGAAGGCGTCCACGACGAGGGCGAGCGCCCGGTCGTGGTCGAGGTTGCCGGCGATCGAGACGACCATCGCCGGCGGGGTGTACCGCGAGCGGTAGTAGTCGGCGATCGTCTCGCGGCCCAGCCCCTCGATCGACGCGATCGAGCCGAGCACCGGCCGGCCGAGCGCGGACGAGCCGAGCATCGCCTCGGCGAACACGTCGTGGACGACGTCGCCCGGGTCGTCCTCGTGCATGGCGATCTCCTCGAGGATCACGCCACGCTCGGCCTCGACGTCGTCCGCGGTCACCAGCGAGCGGGTGACCATGTCGGCGACGACGTCGACGGCCAGCGGCAGGTCGGAATCCAGCACCCGCGCGTAGTAGCAGGTGTACTCCTTGCTGGTGAACGCGTTGAGATCGCCGCCGACCGCCTCCAGCGACGCGCTGATGGTCAGCGCGTCGCGGGTCGGCGTCCCCTTGAACAGCAGGTGCTCCAGGTAGTGGGAGCAGCCGGCGGTCACCGGGGTCTCGTCGCGCGAGCCGACGCCCACCCAGACGCCGATCGCGGCGGAGCGCACCCCGGGGACGCGCTCGGTGACGACCCGCAGGCCGCCGGGCAGCACGGTGCGCCGCACGGCACCGCCCAGCAGCGACTCGCCGGACCCGCCGGCGGCGAGCAGCCGGGCGACCCGGTCGCCGGGCTCGCTGGACCCCGCCGTGCCGGCTGGTCCGGTGCCGGCGGAGTCCACGGGACGGGTGGGCGTGGAGGCGTCGCTCACGGCGCGGCCGTCAGGACGCGTCCGCCGCGTCCGCGGCCTCGGCACTCGGAGACAGGCTGATCTTGCCTCGGCTGTCGATCTCGGTGATCTCCACCTGGAGCTTCTGGCCCACGGTGAGCACGTCCTCGACCTTCTCCACCCGCTTGCCCCCCGACAGCGTCTTGAGCTTGGACACGTGCAGCAGGCCGTCCCGACCAGGCGTGAGCGACACGAACGCGCCAAAATTGGTGATCTTGACGATCGTACCGAGGTAGCGCTCCCCGACCTCGGGCATCTGCGGGTTCGCGATCGCGTTGATCGCCGAGCGGGCGGTCTCGGCCGAGGTGCCGTCCGCCGCGCCGATGTAGATCGTGCCGTCGTCCTCGACGGTGATCTCGGCGCCGCTGTCCGCCTGGATCTGATTGATCATCTTGCCCTTGGGCCCGATGACCTCACCGATCTTGTCGACCGGGATCTTCACCGAGATGACCCGCGGGGCGTGCGCGGACATCTCGTCCGGGCTGCCGATCGCCTCGGCCATGACGTCCAGGATCGCCAGGCGCGCGCCGCGGGCCTGCTGCAGCGCCCCGGCCAGCACCGAGGCGGGGATGCCGTCGAGCTTGGTGTCGAGCTGCAGGGCGGTGACGAAATCACGGGTGCCGGCGACCTTGAAGTCCATGTCGCCGTACGCGTCCTCGGCACCGAGGATGTCGGTCAGCGTGACGTAGGCGTCGTCGGCGTGCACGAGGCCCATCGCGATGCCGGCGACCGGCGCCTTGAGCGGCACGCCGGCGTTGAGCAGCGACAGCGTGCTCGCGCAGACCGAGCCCATCGAGGTCGAGCCGTTGGAACTCAGCGCCTCGGAGACCTGGCGGATCGCGTAGGGGAACTCCTCGCGGCTGGGCAGCACCGGCAGCAGCGCCCGCTCGGCGAGCGCGCCGTGGCCGATCTCGCGGCGCTTCGGCGATCCGACCCGGCCCGTCTCCCCGGTGGAGTACGGCGGGAAGTTGTAGTTGTGCATGTAGCGCTTGGTGCGGTCGGGGTTGAGCGTGTCGACCGTCTGCTCCATGCGCAGCATCGCGAGCGTGGTGACGCCCAGGATCTGCGTCTCACCCCGCTCGAACAGCGCCGAGCCGTGCACCCGCGGGATGTAGTCCACCTCGGCGGACAGCGCGCGGATCTCGGTGGTCGCGCGACCGTCGATCCGCACCCCCTCGCCGACGATCCGGGCCCGCACCAGCTTCTTGGTGAGCGCGCGGTAGGCCGGGGAGATCTCCTTCTCGCGGCCCTCGAACTGGCCGGTGACCTTCTCGACGGCGAGCTGGCGGACCCGGTCGAGCTCGTTCTCCCGCTCGGCCTTGCCGGCGATGCGCAGCGCCGCGGACAGCTCGTCGCCGACCGCCGCGGCCAGCGCGTCGAGCACGTCGTCGTGGTAGTCGATGAAGACCGGGAACTCGCGCGCCGGCTTGCCGGCGAGGGCCGCCAGCTCGCTCTGCGCCCGGCACAGCTCGCGGATGGCGGGCTTGGCGGCCTCGAGACCGGCGGCGACGACCTCCTCGGTCGGCGCGGGAGCGCCGCCGGCGATCAGCTCCACCGTGCCCGGGGTGGCCTCCGCCTCGACCATCATGATCGCGACGTCGGCACCGTCGTCCACGACCCGGCCGGCGACGACCATGTCGAAGGTCGCGCGGGCGAGCTCCTCGTGGGTCGGGAAGGCGATCCACTCGCCGTCGACGTACCCGACGCGGGTCGCGCCGATCGGGCCGCTGAACGGCAGGCCCGACAGGGTCGTGGACGCGCTGGCCGCGTTGATCGCGACCACGTCGTAGAGCGTGTCCGGGTCGAGGGCCAGCACGGTGGCCACGACCTGGATCTCGTTGCGCAGCCCCTTGGCGAACGAGGGGCGCAGCGGCCGGTCGATGAGCCGGCAGGTGAGGATCGCGTCCTCGCTGGGCCGCCCCTCGCGGCGGAAGAACGAGCCGGGAATGCGCCCGGCGGCGTACATCCGCTCCTCGACGTCCACCGTCAGGGGGAAGAAGTCGAGCTGCTCCTTGGGGTTCTTGCTGACCGTCGTCGCGGAGAGCACCATCGTGTCGCCCAGGTAGGCGACCGCGGATCCCGCGGCCTGCCGGGCGACCCGGCCGGTCTCGAAACGCACCGTGCGGTTGCCGGCCGGGGTCGCAATGACCGCCTCGGCCGCATGTGTCGAGTCGTCCACTCGAACCACTCCATCCTCTTCTTCGGCCGGGTCCACGCAGCCGATCTTGTACGTCGGCCGGGTCCGCGTCCTTGAGGATGCCGGCGCTCAGTCGAAGTCCCCGGGAACCACGGGCGACATGCCCGCTCCCGACGGCCACGACCGAGGACCGGCGGCTCCCACCACCACGGACCCGGTCAGGTCCTCCACCGCCGGCGGATCTGCCCGCCGGCGGACGACGCATCCGGTATCTACCCCCGATGCGTCAGAGGGAGCGTCCCCGGCGGGGTCGCTCCCTCTCACGTGCTACCGCCGTAGCCCGAGTCGCTCGATCAGGGCGCGGTAGCGGCTGATGTCCGTCTTCGCCAGGTAGTTCAGCAGCCGGCGCCGGCGCCCGACGAGCAGAAGCAGGCCGCGGCGGCTGTGGTGGTCGTGCTTGTGCACCTTCAGGTGCTCGGTGAGGTCGCTGATCCGACGGGTCAGCATCGCCACCTGGACCTCCGGCGAGCCGGTGTCCCTCTCGACCGTGGCGTAGTCGGACATGATCTTCTGTTTGACGTCGTTCGCGAGCGGCACGCTCCACCCTCTCCTTCTGCTTCGGGACGGCGCGCGCCCGGGGTCTTCCTCACCCGGACCGACCTCCGGCACACGGCACCGTCGCCGCGCGATCCGGACACGCCGCACCCGCCTGGTCCCGAAGCCTATCAACCCGAGGGGAACCGCCCGGCCACCGGTCGTCGGCCCGCCGCGGGTCGCGGGCCGTGACCCGGCACGGACATGCCCGGGACGGTGGCTCACACCGTCAGGGTGAGCTCCCGGGTGGCCTCGACGTCCGCGGCCATCTGGGTCACGAGCTCGTCGACGGACTCGAAGCGCAGCGTCGGGCGCAGCCGGTGGGTGAACTCGTAGGCCATGTACTGCCCGTACAGGTCCCCGTCGAAGTCCAGCAGAAACGCCTCCACGCGCCGCTCCCGTCCGGCGAAGGTCGGGTTCGTCCCGATCGAGATCGCGGCCGGCTGGCGGCGGCCGTCCCAGCAGGCGAAGCCCGCGTAGACGCCGTCCGCGGGCACCGCCGCCCATGGCGTCACGTCGACGTTGGCCGTCGGGTAGCCGATCGTCCGGCCCCGCGCGTCGCCATGCACCACGACGCCCTCGACCCGGTGCGGGCGGTCCAGCGCCGCCGCGGCCGCCTCGACGTCCCCGTCGGCCACCCGGCTGCGGATCGCGGTCGAGGACATCACCTGCTCGCCCACGCGGACCAGGCGCACCCCGTCGACCTCGAACCCCTCGCGGGCGCCCGCCGCCTCCAGCGAGGCCAGCCGTCCGGCGGCCCGGTGGCCGTAGCTGAAGTTCTCCCCGACCACCACGACGCTGGCGCGCAGCCGCTCGACGAGCACCTCCCGCACGAAACCGGCGGCCGACACCTTGCTGAACCCCAGCGTGAACGGCTGCACGCACATCGCGTCCACCCCGATGGCCGCCAGCAGCTCCGCCTTGAACCGCAGGGTCGTCAGCAGCGCGGGATGGCTGCCCGGGCGCAGCACCTCGCCCGGGTGCGGGTCGAAGGTGAGCACGAGCGACCGTTCGCCGCGTTCCCGGGCACGGGCCACCGCCCGCCCGATGATCTGCCGGTGCCCGAGGTGCACTCCGTCGAAGAAGCCGATCGTGACGACTCCGCCGTCCCAGTCGGCTGGCGTGTTCTCCGCGCCTCGCCACGTTTGCACGGGGGAAGCCTAGGACATTCTCGCGGGGCGCGGTCCGGGCGGGACCCACCGGCGGTGGGCGGACGGTTCAGGCCGGGGCGAACACGACGAGGGAGCGGACGGTGTCCGCGGTCTCCTCGACGAGCGCCAGCACCGCGCCGTCAGGGCCGAAGACGCCGTAGGTGCCAGCCCGCCCGACCGGCTCCAACCGGCGTCCATGGGCCACGTCGAGCGCCGGCCCGGCGTCGACGTCACGGCGGGCGAAACCGGCCGCGACCGCCTCCCCCAGCGGCGTCACCGCCGCGCGTCCCCGCTGTTCGAACGTGTCGAGACTCACCGCGTCCGCGAGCGCGAACGGTCCCACGACGGTGCGCCGCAACGCCGTCAGGTGCGCCCCGCAGCCCAGCGCCGCGCCGAGATCACGGGCCAGTGCCCGGATGTAGGTGCCGCTGGAGCAGTGGACCGTCACGTCGAGATCCGTCCCCGCCGGGTCGGGAGCGCCGTGCGCGCCGCGCCGGGCGAGCAGGTCGAAACGGTGCACCGTCACCCGCCGGGGCGCGAGGTTCACCTCCTCGCCGGCACGCACCCGGGCGTAGGCGCGGACCCCGTCGACCTTGACCGCGCTGACGCTGGACGGCACCTGGTCGATCCGCCCGGTCAGCGCCGCCATCCGCGCGGCGAGGCGCTCGGGGTCGACGTCGACCGGGCGGTCCTCGACCGGCTCGCCCTGCGCGTCGTCGGTCGTCGTGGTCCGGCCGAGGCGGATCGTCGCGTCGTACACCTTGTCGGTGAGCGCGAGATGGCCCAGCAGCCGCGTGCCGCGCCCGGCGCCGAGCAGCAGCACCCCGGTCGCCATCGGGTCGAGGGTGCCGGCGTGGCCGACGCGCCGCTGGCCGAGGAAGCGCCGGGCGCGGGCGACGACGTCGTGCGAGGTGCATCCCGCCGGCTTGTCGACCACGACGAGCCCGTCGACCTGCGGCCCGGGCGCGGCCCGGCCGCGCGGGCTCACCGGCGCCCCAGCGCCGGGCCGATCGACGGCTCGCCGCCGCGGCGAGCGGCGGGGACGGTGGTGCGTCCAGCCGCGTCGTCGGGCCCCGCGAGCGGCCCGGCCGCGGGATCGGCCAGCCGCGGCGCGCGCACCAGGGCGTCGCGGAACGTGTCCATCAGCGCCGCCAGGTGCGCCCGGGAGGTGAAGCCGGCGGCCAGCTGATGGCCGCCCCCGCCGAGACCGGAGCACAGCACCCCGACGTCGACGCCGCCGCGGGAGCGCACCGAGACCTTCCAGGCCGCGCCGTCCTGCTTGCAGATCACCGCGACCTGCGCCTCCGACACGGTGCGCAGCGTGTCGATGAATCCCTCGATCTCGTCGTGGTCGAGTCCGGCCGTGCCCAGGTCGCCCTCGCCGCACCAGCTCCAGACGAGGTCGTGTTCGGGCTCCAGGCGGGCCCGGCCGAGCACGGTGCCGAGCAGCTTCACGTAGCCGAACCGGTGGGTGTCCCACAGCGCCCGGCTGATCAGGTCGTGCCGGATGCCGGTGGCCAGCAGTCGGGCGGCCAGGCCGTGCACCGCGGGGGTCGTCGCCACGAACCGGAACGAGCCGGTGTCGGTCACCAGGCCGGTGTAGATCGCCGCCGCCATGTCGGCGTCGAGGGGCACGCCGAGGGCGTCGATCAGCTCCATGACCATCGCGCTGGTCGACGCCGCGTCACGATCGACGAGGTTGAGCGTGCCGAACCGGGTGTTGGAGGCGTGGTGGTCGATGACCACCACGCGCGGTGCCTCCCGGGATCCCGTCGCCTCCCGGGATCCCGTCGCCGGCTGGGATCCCGTCGCCGGCGACGTACCCCTGCCGGCCGGCTCGGTGAGGCGGGCCAGCCGGCCGAGCCGGGATCGGCTCGCCACGTCCAGGCAGACCACCAGCTCCGGTGGGCCACTGATCGTCACCGGATCGGCGAGCAGCTCCTGTCCGGCGAGGAAACGCAGGGTGCGGGGAACCGCGAACGGCTCGGCGTCGAAGGTCACCCGCGGCCGGCCGCCCATCGCCCGCAGGGCGAGAGCGAGCGCGAGCGCCGAGCCGAGGCTGTCGCCGTCCGGGCTGACGTGCGCCGCGAGCACGACCTCCGTGCCCGTGGCGACCGCACCGGCGAGTTGCGCGGCCACGGCCGCCCGCCCGGCCGGGACGTCGTCCCAGCCGGCGGGCGGCGGGTCGGCGACGCCCGTCGCGGTGTCACACAGATCGGTCATCGCCGGCCCCCTCGCCGTCTCCGCCGCCCGCCGTCACCCGGGTGGCCCGTCCCCCTCAGGGGCTTGTCACTGCCCGCCGACGGCGCCCGAACCCTGCCCGGGTGACGCCGAGTACATCCGCCACGCCGGGCCGCGGACGGTCCCGTCGGTCCCGTCGAGGTCGTCGGCCTCCCCGCGCCGCGAGCCATCTCGGTCGGCGAGGCCGGCGCCGGCGGGATCGGCGGCGCCCAGGCCGGCCTCGCCGCGGTCTGCCTCGTCCGAGTCGGGCTCGTCCGAGTCGGGCTCGTCGGAGCCGTCGGCGTCGGCATCGTCGTCGATGACGCGCGGGCGACGGTAGGGATCGTCGTCGCCGGCGGGCTGCGCATCCCGGCGGACCTCGGCGAGGCGGGCGTCGCGCTCCCGCGCGACGCTGATCAGGTCCTCGAGGTGCTGTGCGTCGTCGGGCAGTCGATCGTGCACGAACGTCAGCGTCGGCGTGTTCTTGATGCCGGTGGCCCGCCCGACCTGGCTGCGCAGCAGGCCGCGGGCCGACTCCAGGGCCTGCGCGGACGTGCGCCGCGCGTCCTCGTCGCCGTAGACGGTGTAGAAGACGGTCGCGTCGACGAGATCCGGCGTCACCCGCACGTCGGTGACCGTGACCATGCCGAGCCGCGGATCCTTCACGCCACGCTCCAGTGTGGACGCGACCACCTCGCGAATACGCACGGCCAGCCGCCGCGCCCGGGCCGGATCAGCCACCGTTCATCTCCTTGCTCCGTGTGTGCCCCGCTGCGAGGGCGGGCAGCGCGCCCCACCACCGGGCGGGCGTCGCGGTCCGCCGCCCGGGCGGGGGTGGGGGTGCGGCCCCCTCCGGGCGAGCGGTCAGTCAGGCAGGCCCGCCGTCGCGTGCGGCTGGCCGTCGGCGTCGTCCTCGGCGAGAAGGCGCTCGCGAGCGGCGAGCACCTCGACCTCGGGCCGGTCCGCCACGAGCCGTTCACAGGCCGCCAGGACCTCGACGCAGTGCGCCCGGTCGGCGGCGACGACCGCCACCCCGATCTCGGCGCGGCGGTGCAGGTCAAGCTGTCCGGTCTCGGCAACGCTCACCGCGAAGCGGCGCCGCACCTCGGCGATGATCGGCCGGACCACCGATCGCTTCTCCTTGAGGGAGTGCACGTCCCCGAGGAGAAGATCCAGGCTGAGGGTTCCGATCCACATGATCGTCTCCCGCTGTGCGGCACGGGTGTCCGGCGCCGGCCGGCCGCACTGGCTGGCCGGCCGGCACCGATCGACGTCGTGCCTCAGACGCGGGGAACCTCCCGCTGCTCGAAGGTCTCGATGACGTCATCCACCTTGATGTCGTTGAACGACCCGAGGCCGATACCGCACTCGTAGCCCTCGCGGACCTCGGTGGCGTCGTCCTTGAACCGCTTGAGCGACTCGACCGTGAGGTTGTCCGCCACGACCACACCGTCGCGAATGAGGCGGGCCTTGGTGTTGCGGCGGATGATCCCGGACCGGACCAGCGAACCCGCGACGTTGCCGATGCGCGGCACGCGGAAGACCTCGCGCACCTCGGCGGTGCCGAGCTGGGCCTCCTCGTAGACCGGCTTGAGCATGCCCTTGAGGGCGTTCTCGATGTCCTCGATGGCCTGGTAGATCACCGAGTAGTAGCGGACCTCCACGCCCTCGCGGTCGGCCAGCTCCGTCGCCTTGCCCTGCGGGCGGACGTTGAAGCCGATGATGATCGCGTCCGAGGCCGACGCCAGCATGACGTTGGTCTCGGTGATCGCGCCGACACCGCGGTCGATGATCCGCAGACCGACCTCGTCGCCGACGTCGATCTTGAGCAGGGCGTCTTCAAGGGCCTCGACGGACCCGGAGACGTCACCCTTGAGGATGAGGTTGAGCTGGGTCTTCTCGCCCTCCTTCATCCGCTCGAGGATCGTCTCCAGGGTCGGACGGCCACGGCTGAGCGCGAGCTCGGCGTTGCGCTCACGCGCCTGGCGACGCTCGGCGATCTGACGGGCCACCCGGTCCTCGGGCACCACCAGGAAGTTGTCACCCGCATCGGGGACGCTGGTGAAGCCGAGCACCTGCACCGGGCGGGCCGGGCCCGCCTCGGTGACCTGACCGCCATGCTCGTCGAGCATGGCGCGGACGCGACCGAACGCCTCGCCGGCGACGACCGAGTCGCCGACCCGCAACGTGCCGCGCTGGACGAGCACCGTCGCCACCGGGCCGCGGCCACGGTCGAGACGGCCTTCGATCGCGACGCCCTGGGCCTCCGTGCCCGTCGGCGCCCGCAGGTCCAGCGAGGCGTCGGCGGTCAGGACGATCGCCTCGAGCAACCCGTCGATGTTGGTCCGGTTTCGCGCGGAGACGTCGACGAACATCGTGTCGCCGCCGTACTCCTCGGCCACCAGGCCGTACTCGGTGAGCTGGCCGCGCACCTTGGCGGGGTCCGCCCCCTCCTTGTCGACCTTGTTGACCGCGACGACCACCGGCACGTTCGCCGCCTGGGCGTGGTTGAGCGCCTCGATGGTCTGCGGCTTCACGCCGTCGTCCGCCGCGACGACCAGGACCACGATGTCGGTGACCTGGGCACCGCGGGCACGCATGGCGGTGAAGGTCTCGTGACCCGGGGTGTCGATGAAGGTGATCGGTCGCTCGTCGCCGTCGACCGTCGCCCGCACCTGGTAGGCACCGATGTGCTGGGTGATGCCCCCGGCCTCGCCCCCGACCACGTCCGTGGAGCGGATGGCGTCGAGGAGCTTCGTCTTACCGTGGTCGACGTGACCCATGACGGTCACCACCGGCGGCCGGATGGCCAGCTCGACATCGTCGCCGTACTCGCCGCCGAAGGACAGGTCGAAGCTCTCCAGCAGCTCCTTGTCCTCGTCCTCGGGGCTGACGATCTGCACCTCGTACCCGAGCGTGACGCCGAGCAGCTGCAGCGTCTCGTCGGTGCAGGACTGGGTCGCCGTCACCATCTCGCCGAGCTGGGTGAACACGACCTGGACCAGCGCGCCGGGGTTGGCGTCGATCTTGTCGGCGAAGTCCGCCAGCGAGGCGCCGCGCGGCAGCCGGATGGACTGCCCGTTGCCACGGGGCACCATCGCGCCCATGCGCGGCGCTTCGAGCCCGCTCTCCCATTCCTGCCGCTTCGCGCGCTTCGACTTGCGCTGGCGGCCAGGACGGCCACGGCCACCGGGCCCGAAGGCACCGGCGGTGGTACCGCCGCGGCCACGGCCACCCGCGGCCGGCCGCCCGCCGCCACCGCCACCACCGGGACGGCCCGGCGCACCGGCGCCGCCGCCACCGCCGCCGCCAGGACGACCGGGAGCACCGCCGCGGCCGGCGAAGCCGCCGCCGGGCCGCGGGCCGCCGCCGCCACTGGGACGGCCCGGCGCACCGCCGCCGCCACCGGGACGGCCAGGCGCACCGCCCGCCGGACGCGGCTGGAACATGTTCGCGTTGGGACGCGGGCCGCCGCTGCCGCCCGGGCGCGGCGGCATGCCGCCGCCGGGACCACCAGGCCGCGCACCCGGCCGCGGCGGCATCGAGCCCGGCGAGGGCCGCGGGCCACCGGCACCCGGCGCACCGGATCCACCCGCGCGCGGTCCACCGGGACGGGGACCCGGGCGCGGACCGCCGGGACGCGACGGGGAGGCCGGGCCCTGCCCGCCGGACTGACCCGCCGACGGGCGAGGCCCGGCGGACGGCGTCGTGTACGGGTTGTTACCAGGGGCCGAGGGCCGGGGGCCCGGCCCTCGGCCCCTGGTAACAACC
>NZ_FZMO01000101.1 GCF_900197875.1 Frankia canadensis
GTGGCCGCCGGTGCGAACCCGCTGGGCCTGAAGAAGGGCATCGAGGTCGCGGTCGAGCGCGTCTCCGAGGAGCTCTCCAAGCAGGCCAAGGAGGTCGAGACCAAGGAGCAGATCGCCTCCACGGCGTCGATCTCCGCGGGCGACAACGCCATCGGTGGTCTGATCGCGGAGGCGCTCGACAAGGTCGGCAAGGAGGGTGTTGTCACGGTCGAGGAGAGCAACACCTTCGGGTTGGAGCTCGAGCTCACCGAGGGCATGCGCTTCGACAAGGGCTACATCTCGCCGTACTTCGTCACCGACGCCGACCGTCAGGAAGCCGTCCTCGACGACCCGTACATCCTGATCGTCAACAGCAAGATCGCGGCCGTCAAGGACCTCCTCCCGCTGCTCGAGAAGGTCATGCAGACCTCCAAGCCGCTGGTCATCATCTCCGAGGACGTCGAGGGCGAGGCCCTGGCCACCCTCGTCGTCAACAAGATCCGCGGCACCTTCAAGAGCGTCGCGGTCAAGGCCCCCGGCTTCGGCGACCGCCGCAAGGCCATCCTCGGTGACATCGCCATCCTCACCGGCGGCCAGGTCATCAGCGAGGACGTCGGCCTCAAGCTGGAGTCGACCTCGATCGACCTGCTCGGCAAGGCCCGCAAGGTCGTCGTCACCAAGGACGAGACGACGATCGTCGAGGGCTCTGGCGACCCGGACCAGATCGCCGGCCGCGTCTCGCAGATCCGCAACGAGATCGAGAAGTCCGACTCGGACTATGACCGCGAAAAGCTCCAGGAACGGCTCGCGAAGCTCGCCGGCGGCGTCGCCGTCATCAAGGTGGGCGCGGCGACCGAGGTCGAGCTCAAGGAGAAGAAGCACCGCATCGAGGACGCCGTCTCCAATGCGAAGGCGGCCGTCGAAGAGGGCATCGTCGCCGGCGGTGGCGTGGCCCTGCTTCAGGCCTCGGTCAGCGCGTTCGACAAGCTCGACCTGTCCGGCGACGAGGCCACCGGGGCGAACATCGTCAAGAGGGCGATGGAAGCGCCGGTTCGGCAGATCGCGGCGAACTCCGGATTCGAGGGCGGCGTCGTCGTCGAGAAGGTCCGCAACCTGCCGATCGGCCACGGCCTGAACGCGGCCACCGGTGAATATGTCGACCTGGTGGCCACCGGCATCATCGACCCGGTGAAGGTCACCCGCTCGGCGCTGCAGAACGCCGCGTCGATCGCCGGCCTCTTCCTCACCATCGAGGTTGTCATCGCCGACAAGTCGGACTCCGCGGCGGCTGCCGATGGGGGCGGCATGGGCGGCATGGGCTTCTAACCCCGCTTTGCCTTCCTGGACGTACGCCAAGCGAGCTCTACGCTCGCGCGCCTGCCGGTGGCTTCCGCCGGCGTCGACCGGAAGGTGAGCAGGGTGCCCCTGCGCTACGGCTTCCTCAGTACGTATCCGCCGACGCAGTGCGGGCTCGCCACGTTCACGGCGGCCCTGCGTGAACAGCTGACTGACTGCGCGCCCGGCGCGTCCAGCGGGGTGGTGCGCCTGCTGGACGCGCCCGCCGGGCCGAGTCCACCGCGAGCCGCCCCGACCGGGGTGGTTGGAGACCTGGTGGCCGGGACCCCCGGCGGTCCGCAACGCGCCGCCCGGCTGCTTAACAGGTTCGACGTCGCGGTGGTGCAGCACGAATACGGCATCTACGGCGGCCGGGACGGCGACGAGGTGTTGGAGGTGCTGCGCCACCTCGACGTTCCGCTGATCGTCGTCCTGCACACGGTGCTCGTGCACCCGACCCCGCACCAGCGCCACGTCCTGGAGGCGGTGGCCGCCGCCTCGGACGCGGTCGTCGTCATGACCGAGACGGCGCGGGCGCGACTCGCCGCCGGTTACGAGGTCGATCCGCGCCTGGTGGTGGTCATCCCGCACGGGGCCGCCGACAACCGCCGCGCCACGCCGGCCCGGTCGAGCCGGCCGACGGTCCTGACCTGGGGGCTGATCGGGCCCGGCAAGGGCATCGAATGGGGTATCGCGGCGATGGCGGCGCTGACCGACCTCGACCCGACACCGCGCTACCTCGTCGCGGGCCAGACCCATCCCAAGGTCCTCGCCCGGGAAGGGGAGGCGTACCGCGACAGCCTGGTCGCCCAGGCCCGTCGGCTCGGCGTGGCAGGGTCGGTCAGCTTCGACGGCCGTTACCGCGACGCGGCATCGCTCGGCGCCCTGGTCCGCGCCGCTGACGTCGTGCTGCTGCCCTACGACTCCCGCGACCAGGTGACCTCCGGCGTGCTCATCGAGGCGGTCGCGGCGCTGCGCCCGATCGTCGCCACCCGCTTCCCACATGCCGTCGAACTTCTCGGCGACGGCACCGGCCTGCTCGTGCCACACGGCGACGCCCCCGGCGATCGCGGCCGCGATACGCAGCATCGTCACCGACGACAGCAAGATCCAGGAGTTGGCCCGGGCCGCCGCCGCACACGCCCCCGACCTGCTGTGGCCCGCGGTCGCCCACCGCTACCAGCGGCTCGCCGCCGGGCTGGTCACCCGGACCGGACGCAGGCCGACCCGGGCGAGAAGCGAACTGAGCAGGCCGGCGGCGGTGACCCGATGATCGCCGACGTGTCGTTCGCGCACCTTTTCCGCCTCAGCGACGACATCGGCCTGTTCGAGCACGCCCTGGGCGCGGTTCCCCGTCGGGAGCACGGCTACTGCGTGGACGACGTCGCCCGCGGGATGGTCGTCCTCGCCCGGGAGCCGGATCCGCCCTTCGAACTGGTCCGGCTCCTGAAACGCTACCTGGCCTTTGTCGTCGCGGCGCAGTCGCCGGACGGTGCGATGCGCAACCGCCGGGACACCGCCGGGCGCTGGCGCGACCAGCCCGGCCTCGGCGACTGGTGGGGCCGCGCACTGTGGGGCCTCGGCACCGTGGCTGCGCGGGCACCCACCCTGCGGGCGCGGGACACCGCGCTGGGCCGGTTCCGGGCCAGCGCCAGACGACGCTCCCGCTGGCCGCGGGCGATGACGTTCGCCGCGCTCGGCGCCGGCGAGGTGCTGCTCGTCTACCCGGACCATCAGCCCGCCCGTGATCTGCTCGCCGCCGCCGTCACCGCGATCGGCCCGCCCGGTGTCGACCCGGCCTGGCCCTGGCCGGAACCGGCGCTTCGGTACGCCAACGCCGCCGTGCCGGAGGCGCTGATCCTCGCCGGTATCTGCTTGCCGGACGAGGCGGTGCTCGCGTCCGGCCTGCGGCTGCTGGCCTGGCTGCTCGACCTGGAGACCCGCGGCGGCCGGCTGTCGCCCACGCCGGTCGGCGGCAGGCGACCCGGCGAAGACGGCGAGCCCGGCTTCGACCAGCAGCCCATCGAGGCCGCGACCCTCGCC
This sequence comes from Frankia canadensis, assembly GCF_900197875.1. GTDB lineage: Bacteria > Actinomycetota > Actinomycetes > Frankiales > Frankiaceae > Frankia > Frankia canadensis. The sequence goes on from NZ_FZMO01000101.1 coordinate 3,358, forward strand.
GACGCCTGTGCCCGTGCCTACGACCTCACCGGCCAGACCCGCTGGCTGACAGGGCTCGAACGGGCCCAGGCGTGGTTCCTCGGGGACAACGACAGCGTCGTGCCACTCCTCGACACCCTCACCGGCGGTTGCTGCGACGGTCTCGAGCCACACGGCCGCAACATCAACCAGGGAGCGGAGTCGACTCTCGCGCTGCTCTCAACGGCGCAGCATGCCCGTCGCCTGCTGGCGGCGCCGTGAGCGCGCGAGGCCCGGCCCGAAACGGTCTCCCCAGCGGTGAGACAACCGTGGACCACGAAACCCACGCGGCGAGCGGATGATCTCGGCCCTTGAGGCCGACCTGGTCACCCGCCACCCGGTCACGCTGTCCGCAGACCCCGGCCGGGTCATCGCGAAGCTGTTCCTTCCTGGCGAGGAAGGCAATGAGGCGCACTCGCGGGCCGCGGGCATCGTGGACCGGGTTCTCGCCCTGCCCGAGAGCGAAGTCAGCCGCCTCGTCGCCGGCCTGCTCGCGGTCTTCGCACCCCGCCACTGGGACTACAGCGACATCCTGGCGCGGCATGCCGCGGTGGTCGAGTCGCGGGTACGGGCGCCCGCGACCGCCCCGCCGTCACCCCCGCCCACATTGTTGACGAGCACGTCCAACTCGCCCAGCTCCGCCAGCGCAGCCTCCACCAGCCGCGCCGGTCCGTCGGCCGCCCCCAGATCCCTGAGCTCTGGCGTCACCGTCCGCGCGGCCGCGACCACGCGCATACCCTCGCCCGTCAGCGCCGCGACGGTCGTTCGGCGAGGGCAGCGCGGTATTCACGATCGCCAGCAAAATGTGTGGCGGGGCGGGGAGGTCTCTGCTCATCTTGTCAGATGCGACAGCGCTACGACGATTTCGCTGGCTGGTACGACGCCTATGCGACCGGGGGGTTGGGACTGCCGTTCGCCCGGGCCGCGGACCGCCTCCTCGCGCGCCTCCTTGGCCCTGGCCACGGCCGTCTGTGCCTTGACCTGGGCTGCGGCGGCGGTGCGCACGCCCCCGCGTTGACCGGCCTGGACTGGCAGCTGATCGGCGTCGACATCTCCGCGCCCCAGATCGACCTTGCCCGCCGCAAGGGCCTCACCGCGGTGGTTGCCAGCGCCGAGCGGCTCCCCCTCCGTGACCAGTCCGTCGACGCCGCCACCATGATCATGACAAGCACCGACTTCGACGACCTGCTCCCGGTGTTCGCCGAGGCCCACCGCGTGCTGCGCCCCGGCGGCCGCCTGGTGGTCGTCGGCGCGCATCCCTGCTTCGGTGGCGTCTTCGTCGAACGCGACAGCCAGGGCGCCTGCACCGTCCACCCCGGCTACCGCCGCCACCAGCGCGTCGAGCAACATCCTCTGCTCGGCGACGGGATCCGCTCCCGGGTCGGGGTCGTCAACGTCCCACTACCCGTGCTGCTGAACGCGCTGACCGGCGCGGGGCTCGTCCTGCGGGAGACCGCGGAAGACGACGGCGACCAGCCGGTCCCGGAACTGATCGGACTCACAGGCGCCCGGCCAGGCCGCTGACGAACCCGACCACTGCGCTGCCCCTGCCCACCAACGCGGCCGAAACCTGCCCGCTACCGGGCCGGTCACAGTCACCGACCGTGATCGTCGCCGCTCTCGATCGTGCGGCCTCCGCGATGCGGATGGTGTCGCCGAGCGCCGTCTCGTCGAGCAGCTCCCGGAGCCCGGACCGGCTGACCGCGTACACGCGGGACGACGTGGCCGGGTCGTCGTACTGCGGTGCGCCGGACTTGAGCAGACTGTGCAGAGCATGGAGCTTACCACCCGTCACGCTCTGCTACTGGCGATGTTGTCGCACCGGATGGCCAAAGGGCCTGGGCTATGCCGTGGGGATGATTACCGGGACGGCATCGTATCGACGTCCCAGACGTCTTCCTGTCGCACCGCGCCAACGACAACGACTGCCCGTGGTACAGGCGCTGTCTATCGGTTTTCGGCCGGTGGTCCCCGCCGATCAGGACTGGGACGTCTGGCGTGCCGCACCGGCGGGCAGGCGAGGATGTTTCGCCTTTCACTATCCTGGCCGCGGGGATAGTGAAAGGCGACCAGACGGGAGAGCTTCGTGCGGTGTGGCGAGGTGTGGTGGGCGGACTTCGGCGAGCGGCGGCCCGTCGTGCTGCTGTCCGAGCCGTCGAACGCCACGTTCCAGGCAATGCACATCGTCGAGCCGGCCACCGTCGACATCACCGGCGTCGGGCTCGAGGTGGCGCTGGGTTCGGCCGACGGGCTTCCCCTCGAAGGGGTTGTACGGGTGGCCTTTCCTCGTCCTGGCAGGGTCCCCTGCACATGGCTCACGACCGTGACGGAGCAGGACCTGATCGAGCGTGCCGGAGCGCTCTCGGAGTCCAAGGTCGGTCAAATCAGGGAGGCCCTCCGGCTCAGCGAGGTCCTCCCGCAGGCCTGAGCGTCCGATCAGCCCAGGGCGTGCCACGTCCAGGACGATGGGCCGTCCTGAGGTCAGGGGCGTCGTCGGCCCCAGGCGATCGCCGTCGCGAAGGCGAGGTCGAAGAAGGCCGGATCCGCCAGTAGTGCCAACGCGTCGTCGAGCACGTCGTCCGAGGCGAGGTCGAGCTCGCGGATACGCGCGCGCAGGCGGGTCAGGGTCAGCGTCCAGCACAGCGCCGAGGCGTTGGCGGCGCCGGTGGGCGGGAGGTGGACGGCCGTCCCGACCTCGACGAGGTGACGGCCGGCCAGCGGGGCCGGGAACTGGCGGGCCCATGTGGAGTCGGTGCCGATGGATCTCGCGAGCACCTCGTCGACGGCACGCATGGCCTGGGCGAACGGGGGGTGGGGTGAGGAGTCGAGCGGGAAGCCGGCGATCGACTCGATCACGATCACACCGCCCGGTCGCAGCCAGGTCACCAGACGGTCGAGGGCCTCCTCCCGCTCGGGGAGATGCTCCAGGACGAAACGGGCGTGGATGAGGTCGAACGGCGCCGCGTCCGGCGCTGGATCGCGGGTGATGTCGTGCCGCAGGACCGTGAGGTGCGCAGCCGGGAGGTCGCTCAGGTGGCCGGTGTCGACATCCGTCGCGACGACGTGGCCGTCGGCGCCGACCAGGTCGGCGAGCCAGCGCGCGATCGACCCGCTGCCGGCACCGACCTCCAGGCAGCGCCAGCCGGCGGCGACACCGCGCTCCTCGAGGATGCGGATGGTCGTCGGGTCGCAGACCGTGGCCATGGCGGCGAGCCGGGCCTGCTCAGCCGCCTGCGGGCCGCCGAGAACATCGTCGCTGTACCGCAGCATCTGTCGACTGGACACCGTCAGGACTCTAACTGTCACTGTGTGCGTCGATGTCCGCTTTCCTCGATCCGTGTCGTCAGGGGATTCACGGGCGGACGCCTCCCGGGGCGCTGTCCACTTGGGGTGGCGGGCCGGTGATGAGGCGCAGTGCGCCGAGGAACGCCGGTTGCCGGCGCAGCGCGCCGTAGCGCTGGTCCCAGGCGCCGGAGTCGAGGTCGGAGCGCAGCCGCGCCAGCCCCTGCTCGGCCGCGCGCGGGTCGACGAATCCCCAGACGGACTGGCGGGCGCGCACCGCCGGGTCGAGGAAGCGTTCGGGCCGGCTGTAGTAGGCCTCGATGAACCTGTCGGCGCAGTCAGCGGGCACGGGCACCGGGGTCACCGTCGCCTCACCCCCGAGTGCCGCCTCGATGCGCTCGATCGCCGGGAAGCGGGGACGGTCCGCGGTGACGAGCTGCGGGACGTAGTCGGTGAGCCAGATGCGGTCGAGCGCGTCACGGTCGAAGGTGAGCACCACGACCGGTCCGCGGCTGACCCGCCGCAGCTCCCGCAGGCCACGGTCGGGATCGGACCACTGGTGCACGGTGACCATCGCCATGGCCGCGTCCACACTGCCGTCGTCGAACGGCAGGCTCTCGGCGACCGCGTTGATCGCCAGTGGCAGGTGCGGTGGCCGCGCGGCGCGCATGGCGGCGGACGGCTCCACCGCGAGCACATGACGGTCGCCGGGCTCGTAGGAACCCGCGCCCGCGCCCACGTTGAGAACCGTCCGCGCGTCGCCGAGCGCGGCGTGGACCAGCGCGGCGATACGCGGATCGGTACGCCGACCGCGGACGTACCCACCCCCCTGGGTCTCGTAGTCCACGTCGCCGTAGGACGGGCTGGGCATCGCGCCGACTCCTCGCCTGATCAGGTATCCCGGCCATCATGCAAGGCCTGAGCCGCGCCGGTAGAGGTGACGTCGCATCTCGGCGACGGCACTGCGCGTGGGCAAGTGTGGGCCGGTCCAAGGGCTCGCGACCGGCTGGTCGCAGCCGCATACGACGATCACCGGGCCCGGCTCATGCTACTTTTGCGACCGTAAGGTGCAGCGCTCGTTCCTGAGAGCCGAAACAGGCTCTGAGCGTGTCGGGACTTCCGGCCAGCACGACAGCCTCAGTACAGGCTGTCTGGTTCTCTCCGCAGAGAGCGTGCTTCGCCGTGTCCCAAAACCTTCCGTTGCGAGCGTGGATCGTCTTCCTGCTGGTGGTCGCCGCCGACGTGCTCGACCTCCTCAGCACCACCGTGACCAACGTGGCCGCACCCACTATCGTCCGTGACCTCGGCGCATCGTCGTCGCTGGAACCCTGGCTCGGTGCGAGCTACACCCTCCCCATGGGCTCCCTGATGATCATTGGTGGGCGTCTGGGAGACCGGTTCGGCTGCCGTCGGATCTTCCTCACCGGTCTGGCGGGGTTCACCCTGGGCTCCCTCGCGGCCGCCGTCGCCACCACCCCGCTGGTCCTCGTCGCCGCTCGTATCGGGCAGGGAGCCTTCGGTGGTCTGCTCGTCCCGCAAGGGTTCGTCCTGCTGATGCGGGTGGTTCCCCACGAGTCGATGCGGGTGGTGTTCGGTCTGTTCGGGCCGCTGCTCGCAGCGTCGTCGATCAGCGGCCCGATGATCGCCGGACTGCTGATCGGTGCCGACCCGTTCGGACTGGCCTGGCGCTCGGTGTTCCTCGTCAACGTCCTGTTCGGCGTCCTCCTGTTCGCGGCAGGGCTGACGTTCATCCCAGCGTTCACCGGCGACATCGCTGTCCGCATCCGGCCCGGAGCGGCCGTGGCGCTGATGGCGGGCCTCGGTCTGCTGCTGGCCGGGCTGATCGACGGGGGCGCCAGTGGCTGGAGCCCCCGCGCCCTGTCGGCAATCGCGGCCGGCGCCCTCGCACTGGCATCCCTGGGATGGCAGCAGAGGGGCTCCACACGGCCCCTGCTGGAACGGTCACTGTTCACCAACCGCGGCTTCGTCACCGGCCTGGTCTTCGGGGCACTGCTCTTCAGCACCGTCACGGGAACCATGTATGTCACGGCTCTCTATCTGCAGCAGAGCCTCGCCCTGAGCCCATTCCATGCCGCTCTGACCACCGCACCGATGTCCATCGGCATCATCGCCGCCTCGTTCACGGTGCGCCGGCACATCATCGACCACGGCCGCACCGTGGTCTCGATCGGCGTGGCGACCTTTGCTCTGGGCGTCCTGAGTCTGACCGTCCTGATCACCGCTCAGCCGCACCCGGTGCCCTGGATCACCGTTCCCCTGCTCGTGACCGGCCTGGGCATGGGCTGCTGCTTCGGGGCCGTGTTCGCTGTCGCCCTCGGCGACGTCAGCCCGGCCCAGGCCGGCAGCGCCAGCGGCGTGCTCAACGCCGTGCAGCAGCTCGTTAATGCTGCGGGTTCCGCCACTGTGTCGACCATCTACCTGGCCGCCAGCACGCCGGGCGCCGTCTCGAGCGGCGTTCTGCCCTGCCTGATCCTCACCCTGATCATCACGGCGGTTTGCGCGGCGAGCATCCCCCTGCTTCCCCGCCAAGGAGCTGACGTTCACTGATGATGCGGTGCCCCGTGACCTGTAGTGGCTCGCGGGGCCACGCCGGGCCGGGCCGGTCGGCGTGGGCGTGCCGGCACAGTCTGCGCTCCCGATCGCCGTCGCGAGAACGGGTACCCACGGCCTCGCGACGGCGATTGCCTCAGTCCTGCGACAGTCCTGCAACCGCCACCAGCGGACTCACGTACAGCGACCCCACACCCGACATCCATGATCGCCGACGGCGGCGGCTCGACCAGCAGACCGAGTGACCAGCAGGCCGAGCATGGGGGCGAACGTCCCGTGGGTGGGAAGCGCGCGCGTGGGAGGGCGGCACCGTGTCGCGAACTCCGCGTGTCGTGTCCGGTTTGCCCCCGAGTTCGCGACACAGGCCGCCGTGACACTGCCAGAACGGTGCCCCGGGCCGCGCGGCCACGACGCGAAGATCATCAGTCGGGAGACTTCTCTAACGCTCGATAACCTTCCCTTCCCGCGCGTCAGGATCCGACACGTCGACGGGGGTGTTTCGTGTTCCGTTACGTCGTGAGGTATAACGATACGTACTAACGTTTCACCTGCGCGACAATACGTAATGACGGATGTGGCGTGGGGATGGAGAGGGAGTGGGAGCGCGATGAGCCGGGTACCTCGCCCGCCGCGGCAGCGGCAGGAACCGTCCGAACCCGAGGAGCCGTTCCGCCCGCCGGTCCCGCGACCCGCCGTCGAACCCCCGACGGGCGACTCCCCTCCCCCGCTCGGGCAGGCGGGCACACCCGGCGGGGCGGATACGCCGCCGCCGGATGCGACAGTGGGCGACATGTTCGCGGCACGCAGGCACCCCTCGGCCGACGGAGTGGACGCGGCGCCGCCCATCCCCCCGTCCTCGGACGGCGCCGGCGTCACCGGGCCCGGTGACCTGGCCGCCGGTCTCGCCGCGGACAGTCCCCCGGCCGACCCGGCGCCCACGCGGACACCACCGGCACCGCGCGCGCCGGACGAGAAGACGCCGCCCGACGGCGCAGGGGTGCGCTGCGCGTTTCCCGGCTGCACCCGCCCGAGCGCACCCGCCGACGGGCCGGGCCGTCCGCCCGCCTACTGCGACGACCCGGCGCACAACCGGCTCTCCGCCTACCGCCGCCGCCGCGACCTCGCCGCCCAGGCCGGCGCCGCGTCCCGCCCGGGCGGCACCGGCACGCCCGGGCGGGGTATGGACGCCACCCGGGCGGCCCGCACGACGCTCGCCGCCGGACGGGCCCGCGCCGAGGAGCTCGCCGCCCAGGTCCAGACGATCACCGCCGACCTCACCCGAGTGCTGGACGCCTTCGGCCGGCAGATGGCGCTGCTCGGCGACGTCACCGCCGCCGAGGCGCAGGTCGAGGCCGCCGAGGCCGAAGCCGCCGAACGCGTCGCCGAGGCGGTCGCCCGCGCGGTGCGCGCCGAGCAGCACGCCCGCGCCGCCACCGCCGCCCGCGCCGAGGCCGAGGCGATCACCGCTGAGGCCGCCGACGCCCTCGACCAGGCCGAACGCCACGTCGAGGACCTCGCCGCCCAGCTTGAGGCGGCATCCGAGGCCGCCGAGACCGCGCGGGGCGAGGCGGCCGAGGCGATCACCGCCGCCCGTCGCGACGCCGCCGAGGCGATCCAGACCGCGCAGGTCCGCGCCACCGCCGCGATCGACACCGCCCAGGCCGACGCCGAAACCCAGGTCCGTGTCGCCCTGGCCGAGGCCAACACCCGTGTCCGCGACGTCGTGGCCGACGCCGAGGCCCGCGTCGCCGAGGCCCTCACCGCCCGCGACCAGGCCCAGGCCGACCTCGCCCAACTCCGTCGCGACGCCGAGCGCGACGCCCGCACCCTCGCCGAGACCCGCGCCGAACGCGACACGCTGCGCGAGGACATCCGCCTCGAACGCGCCGAGGCCCTGCGTCTACGCCAGGCCGCCGACGCCGAGACCACCCGCCTGCGCGCCGACGCCGCCGCCGAGACCACACGCGTGCGCGAGCAGGCCACCGCCGACGCCGACCGGGCCCGCGCGGCGGCCGCGGCCGAGATCGACCGGATCCGCGCCGAGTACGAGACCCGCCTGGACGCCGAACGCCAGGCCGCCGCCGAACGCCTCGCCGTCCTCGCCGACGCCCGCGCCGAGGCCCGCAGCCGCGCCGAACGCGCCGAACGCCAGGCCGACGATCTCACCGCCGAACTGCGCACCCTGCGGGCCGCTCCCTGACCCGGCGCGATCCGGTCCACGCGAAAACCTGTTGGCGGATCATGGCGGCCCCTGTTAGCGTGCCGGTGGCCGTGCGAGAGGACGAGGAGGTGGTACCCGTGAACGCAGGATCGACAGGGGTGCTCCCCGTCGGGGTCACGGTCGGGCGGTAGGTCGTCCGGGAGCGCCGTTCACCGCGCACTCCCGAAAGGCACGACCATGCGTTTCACCTCCGAACAGCGCCTCGACGGCGGCGTCCTCGAACGCGCCTTCACCCTCGGCGAGATCCCCGGCATCCTGTGGACGCCCGAGGCCGCGGCCGCACCGGCGCCGCTGATCCTGCTCGGTCACCCCGGTGGACTGGAAAGGATGTACCCCCGACTGGCGGGGCGGGCCCGGGGCTGCGTGGCGCAGGGCTTCGCCGCCACCACCCTCGAGCTGCCCGGGAGCGGGCAGCGGCCCCGCGACGCCGACGCCGAGCAGGCCCGCGCCGACCTGCGCCGGGCGCTGGCGGCCGGCGAGAAGCCGGCCGACGAGGTCGTCGACCGGCTCGTCCTCCCGCTGGTCGACCGGGCCGTCCCGGAATGGCGGGCCGTGCTGGACGCCCTCCTCACGCTGCCCGGGATCGGCGGCCCGGTCGGCCTCGCGGGAGGGCTGATCGCCATCGGCGTCCGGCTGGCGGTCGTCGAGCCGCGCATCGCGGCCGCGGTGCTGTTCGCCGGAAGCTACGTGCCCCGCGTCATGCTCGACGAGGCCCGGCAGGTCACCATCCCGCTGCACGTCCTGCTGCAGTGGGACGACGAGGGAAACGACCGGCAGCTGGCCCTGGACCTGTTCGACGCCTTCGGCTCGAAGGAGAAGAGCCTGCACGTCAACATGGGCGGGCACACCGGCGTCCCCCCGTACGAGGGGGACAACGCCAACCGGTTCCTCGCCCGGCACCTGACGTGAGGTAGGGCAGTCCTCCGAGCCAGGGTCGCAGATCAGCTCCGCCGCGGTCAGGAGCCCGTGGAGCGGTCCTCTGGTCGCCGCGACGCGGGCGGCGACCTCCGCCAGGAGCGCGGCGCGCGCGGTGATCCTGGCGGAGTGCCCGATGCCGTCCACCACGCAGCGTGTGCGTTTCAGGTGACGGATGCTCAGCGATGGCTGGGCCCGCCGGTCAGTCGATTCCTTCGATGATGCGGAAGTCGCGCTCGACGCTGCCGGGGAGGGCCACCAGCGCCTTCTGGTATGCCTCGCTCTCGTATGCCGCGACGGCCTGCTCAAAGCTGTCGAACTCGATCAGAACGACGCGTTGCGTGATTCCGGCCTCGTGGGCCACGACTCGACTGCCACGGGACAGGAGGCGCCCGCCCCCAGCCTGGACAGCCGGACGGGCCAGCCTGTCGTAGGCAGTCAGCATCTCAGGGTCGGAAATGGCGGGGTAGACACTGACCCAGTAGCCCTTAGTAGCCATGGAAACCTCCTGTGTTCGGCCGGGCACGTCTGACTTCGAATCGACACTCAGATCGATCGATCCCGGCATGCGCACGTTAGGGCTTGATACGCGGTCGAGGGAAAGACCGGTACGGGATAGACTCAGAACGGATCGTTATCAATCGACAGGGAGGGCACGTGGCGCCGGATACGGTGAGCCTGCGGTACTTCCTGGTGCTGGCGCAGGAGTTGAACTTCACCCGCGCGGCCGCACGGATCGGTATCGCGCAGCCCGCACTCAGCGCCCGGATGCGCCGGTTGGAGGCGGAACTCGGTACCGCGCTGCTGGTTCGCAACACGCGTAGCGTCGTTTTGACCACGGCCGGTGTGGCTTTGGCGGAGTCCGCGCCGCCCGCGCTGGCGGCGCTGGACCGGGCGTGGGACACCGCCCGGAGCGCGGCGGCCGGTGAACTGGGCACGCTGCGCATCGGATACAGCCTCAGCGCCGGGGCCGAGACGGCACCGGCCCTGGTGGACAGGCTGATTCGCGGCAACAGCGGACTCGAGGTCAGCGCGGTCCCGATGGCGACACCGGAGATCTCCCCCGCGGTCGCCGACGGCCGCATCGATGCCGGGATCACCCGCGGTGAACAACCGGGCCGTGGCGTGCGCCGGTTCCTGCTGCGGCGTATGCGCATCGGGGTCCAGCTGGCGCAGCACCATCCGCTGGCCGAACGCCCGGAGATCGAGATCGCCGACGCGGCTTCGTATCCGCTGCGACTCCCGGACCGTGCGGCGAACCCCGTGATCCACGATCAGCTGTCCGCACTGTTCCGAGACACCCGACCACACCCCCGATTCCACACGCCCGCAGTCTCTTTCGACATGTCTCAGCGCGACCTGCGCGACGGGGTCACCCTCGCCCCGGCCGGAGAAGCCGCGCTCACGGCACAACCGGCCGGTCTCACCTGGCGACCGCTGCGAGGCGCGCCCAGCCTGACGGTCCACCTGGTCCTCCCACGCGAGCAGTCGCCGCTACACCACCGCATCCGTGCCGTCGCCAAAACCCTGGCGCACGAGCTGCACTGGCTGCCGGACTGACGCGCAAGAGGTCAAGCGAGACGGACGTCTGCGGTGGCGGGGCTGAAGACCCTGCGCCCGGCGGACTTCGCGGTGATGACGACGACGGCGGTCTTGCTGAATGTCCGACACGACCGGGCTACGCCGTCGGCTACAGTCCGCCGAGAGCATTGGCGACCGAAAGCGTCGCCGGCACCGCGACGAAGAAGGCGCCGCCGCCGGTGAGGATCGCTCCCGCCGAGAGGACTCCGTTCGCGACAGCGAGGATTCCGCCGAGCAGGCTGACGACGAGGGAGATGGTGATGCACAGCCCGACCACCAGGACTTTGAACACAGCGACTCCTTTCCCTGGCCTGTGTTCTCGCCAGTTCTGAGGGAGACTTCCTGGGGTCGATCTCTCGCAGACAGGGGGTGGTCAATCCCTCATCCCGAACCCGTGGGCGACAGCGTCACAGGCTCCCGGTTTCCGCTCCAGTGTTCCTCAGGCCCCGGGTATCTCACTTGCGGGATATCTGCTCTGCAGATGCCGCCACGTGGCGTGTCAGGTTCTACTCGGGTAGAAGGTCACGTGGCAGCGGCTGGAGGCCAGCGCTGCGCAGGACCTGTTCGACGAAATCGTTCTTGGCGTTGGTGTAGGCGTTGCGGTTGTGTCGATGCTCGACGGCAAGGCGCCTTTTGAGCTCGGCGTAGTCCTCGCGGAGGCGGGGGTCGGCGCGCAGCGTGTCCCGGAACGCGAGCAGCGCCCTGGCGTGGGGGTGGAGGTGCTCGACCACGTGCAGATGGTGGGTACGGGCGTCGGGTCGCGGGCGTAGGAACCACAGCCGGTAGTGCCGGCACGGGTCCTCTGGCCAGAACAGCCATCCGTCTGCTTCCAGCGTCGGGATCGCGCACTGTGCTTCGTCGAGCGAGCGCACCGGGGCGAGAAGATCGATGACGGGTTTGGCGGGCAGGCCGGCAACAGCAGTGGACCCGATGTGTTCCACCGCGGCGCCCAGCCACGGGGCCAGAACGGTCGAGAGCCGGTCTCGCTGCTCGGCGAACCGCGAGGGCCATGCGGAGTCGTAGGCGACGACATGAACGGGCTGGTCAGCGGGCATGGGAACGGCCTCCCGGGGCGTGGTGGGTCTGAGGTTCCTCCGGTCGTCGTCCCACGACGATCGCGGCCCATCATGCTGTTCGGCCTCAGCGCGACGACCGACAAGGCCTACGAGCCGGCATGAGCGAGGCAAGCGCCATCCCGCAGCCGGTCACCGCGAGTCATGTCTTGATCATCAAGAAGGAAGGTGAGCCAGCTCGTGACCAGTGGTGAGGACCTTGTCCGATGGGACAGTGTGGCCGAGGTCTACGCGAGGACCGTCGGTGGGGACGACGACAGCTTCTACCGCAGGTTGGCGCCCTTCCTGCGCCACCAGTTCGGTGATGTCACCGACCTGCAAATCCTCGACCTCGGCTGCGGCCACGGGTGGCTCACCGCGCTTCTACGCCAGGCGGGAGCTCACGTCGTCGGCGTCGACGGCAGTGCCGCCCTGATCGACATCGCCCGGTCCCGATACCCGGGCATCGACTTCCAGACGCATGACCTCACCGCCGGGCTGCCGTCCCCACGGCGGACCTACGACCGCATCGTGTCCCACATGGTCCTGATGGACGTCCCCGTACTGGACCGACTCCTCGCCGACGTCACGAGTGCGCTGTCCCCGGACGGCGTTTTCGTCTTCTCCATCCTGCATCCCTGCTTCTTCGACCAGGCTCCAGTGCAGGACTCCGAGACCGGACGGTGGCACCGCCATGTGCGCGGATACCTCGAGCACGAGCAGCGCTGATCGCTTCCTTCGGTGGGCACACCCACTACCACCGGCCCCTGTCCTGGTACGTCGGCCGCCTCGCCGCCCACGGGCTGGCCGTCACCGGTCTGCACGAGCCGGCCACGTTGCCCGCCCATCGGCATCCCGCCACGCAGTGGAGCGACTACGAACGCTGGTTCGCGACGATCCCCACCATGATCGCCCTGGCCTGTCGTCCCCTGTCTCGGCAGACCTCGCACCATGCGTCCCCCGCCCCGGGGCGCGAGGGTGATCAGATTTGGTCAGATTGAGGTACAACCCCAACACCGCACGATCAACTGGTCGCAGAAACGTCAGATTTGAGTCCTCGGCGATGTTTCTTGACGCATGTCCGCTTGAAGATCCCTCCCGTTGGACGGTCGGCGCCGGACTTGTCGAACTGGCTGGAGACTTCTGGGATCAGCGACTCATCGTGCGAGGAGAGCGGTGGCGAGTTCGGCGGTGCGGCCGAGCAGCCGGGCGGCGGCGATCGGGTCCATGTAGTCCTGGTAGGACACGATCTCGCCGTCGCGGACGCGGATGACCCCGAGTGCCCGGAAGCGGTACGGCCCACCGGTGACGATCGAGCGGCCGTGGTGCTCGATCTCGGTGACGACGACCTCCGGGTCGTCGGTCTCGCGAACGAACGCCTCGACGCCGTCCATCTCAAACACCCCCCTGGGGGCCGGCGCGGCGGCGAAGTACTGGCGGATCACCTCCCGGCCGCGCAGCTCGCGGGGCTGACCGGGCATGGCGAAGGGGTACTCGAGCACCCCGTCCTCGGCGAACAGGTCGGCGAAGACCACCCCCTCGCCCGCCACCATCCGCCGTACCCGCTCGACGACCTCACGTGGGCTGTTCGTCATGGTTCCCCTCGTAGAATCGGAACGGTGACACCGCTTAGAGGATACGGAACGCACGCCCCGGTTGGCAATGGGCGCCGCTGACTCCGGACCGCCGCTGCGGGCGGATGCCCGCCGTAACCGCGAGCGGGTGTTGCAGGCCGCGCGGGAGGTCTTCGCCGAGTCCGGCTTCGCCGCACCCCTCGATGAGATCGCCGCCCGCGCGGGAGTCGGAGCCGGCACGGTCTACCGGCATTTCCCCACGAAGGAGGCGCTGTTCGAGGCCGTGTCCGCCGCCCGCGTCGCGGATCTCGTCGCCGACGCCCGCCGCCGCGCAGACGAGCACGATCCCGCGACCGCCTTCTTCGGTTTCCTTGCCCTGTTAGGGGCCGAGGTCGAGGCCAAGCGAGACACCTCCGACGCGATCGCCGTGCCCGGCCCGCTGGGTGAGGCCATGCAGGATGCGCTCGCGCTCCTGCTGACCCGCGCCCAGCAGGCCGGCGCGGTCCGCCAGGAGGTCACCGCGGCGGACCTGGTCGCGATCCTCAAAGGTCTGCTCACCGCCGCGCACGAGGACACCGATCCCGGCCGGTCCGCACGCCTGCTCGCCATCCTGACGGCCGGGCTTCGACCAGACGCCCTCTGATCTCACAGCGATGCATCCTGACCGTCCAGTCCCGCGTCAACGCTGCACGTCAGTCGGGTCAAGCACGCCCCGGAGCGGCGCCTCACCTCTACCAGTCCTGGGCGGCGAGTAGCAGTGTGGCGAGCGGTTCGAGGGTGGTCATGAGCTCGTCGAGCTCGTCGGGCCCGAGGCTCTCGTACGGCTTCGCGGCGAGGTCGTCGGTGAGCGCCTCGACCCGCGCACTGACGGCGCGGCCCGTTTCGCTCAGCCCACCGTCGTCTCCGGTCAGGGTGCGGGCGCGTACCCCGTCGATCAGGGCGGCGAGCTGCGCTGGGGGGAGGTGGTGGATCCGTCCGAACTTCTCCGCGGGCATGCCCAGGTCGAGGGCGTAGAGGACGTGAGCCTCCAGGCCGCCGACACCTTCGATCATCAGGGCGGCGATGTGCCCGTCGCCGCGGTGCTCGCGCAGCAGGGAAGCCGCGTGGAAGAGGCGAGCCACCACGTCCTCGGGGATCGGGATCGCGCGCAGCGCGGCGTACATGGGCCTGCCCGCGAACGGTGCGCTGGTCGCGGCCCGCAGCAACAGTTCGGTGGCCCGTGCGAAGGCGGGCGAGTCGACGTGATCGCCGAGGATCCGCCGCAACGCCTTCACACAACCCCTCTGACGAGCGGCGATCGCCGCTTCGGGCGTGGTCGTGTCCCACACCTTCGGGATGTGGCGGGCGACCTCGCCGGGAGCGAAGTTGTAGAAGAGTGCGTCCACCACCTCCGCCGGGACGATGCCGAGGGGCGCCGCCCGTCCGGCGAAGTAGGTATCCCAGTAGTTGGTGAACCCCAGGGCGAACATCGCCTCATTGGGTTCGTCGGCCGCGTAGGGGATGGCACCGATCGGTTCGATCAGCTCGAACATCCGGCGTGCCGTCGAGTTCATGGCCTGACCCTCCTGCTACCCAGCGCGTCGTGCGGACACTTACGATCACTTGGACACCTGGTCCCCGCGAAACTCATCGACGTCCTGGCTCGACGCACCCGAAAACCCTCCTGGCCAGCGGTAACGGCTCCGGCCCATAACGACAGGAGCTGTCGGCCAGACCACCGCCGCAGGGTAAGCGCCCCACGAGGGGTTGCTCAGTCGTCGGTGTCGGCCTGCGCGACGAGGAGCGCGAGTTGGACGCGGTTGTCGAGGTCGAGTTTGTCGAGCAGCCGAGAGACGTAGGCCTTGACGGTGGCCACGCTCAGGTAGGTGGTGGCAGCGATCTCCGCGTTGGGCAGGCCGCGGGCGACACCGCGGGCGACGTCGCGTTCCCGGTCGGTGAGCCCGGCGACGCGCGCGCGTGCGGCGGCTCGTTCGGCGCCCTGCTCGCCGGTACCGAGCATGGCGATGACCTGTCTGGTGATGGTGGGCGACAGCGTCGCGTCGCCGGCGGCAACGGTTTCGATGGCGCGGACGATGTCGGCGGGCCGGGTGTCCTTGAGCAGGAAGCCGGCCGCGCCGGCGCGCAGCGCGGCGAGGACCTGACGGTCGGCGTCGAAGGTCGTCAGGATGATGACCTTGGGCGCGTCAGCCCGGCGGCGGAGTCGTTCGGTGGCGGTGACGCCGTCCACCTGGGGCATGCGGATGTCCATCAGGACGACGTCGGGGCGCAGCCGCCGCACCGCGTCGGGCACCTCGCAGCCGTCGGCGGCCTCGCCGACGATCCGCAGGGTCGGGGTGCCGCCGAGCATCACCGTCAGGCCGGCTCGCACCAGCGCGTCGTCATCGACGACAAGCACGCGGATCGGGCTCATCGAGCCAGCCCCGATCCGGCGAGGTGTGGGTCGTGAGCCGGCCATGGCAGGTGCGCGCGGAGCAGGAAGCCGCTCCCGTCGCCGGTGGGGCCGTATTCGAGGTACCCGCCGGCCAGTTCGGCGCGTTCACGCAGCCCGATCAGCCCGGTCCCGGAGCCGGGGACGGTCGGGCCGGCGCGGCCGGTGAGGTCGGTGAGGTCGTTGCGCACCGCCACGCGGACCGTGTCGCCGGGCGTGCCGGCCACGGTGACCGCGACGCGCGCGTACGGCGCGTGCTTGCGCACGTTGGTGAGCGCCTCCTGGACGATCCGATAGACGGTGCGGCCGGTGCCGAGCTCGAGACCGTGCCACTGACCCGTCGCCGTGAACGAGACGGCCAGCCCGGCCGCGCGTGACTGCTCGATCAGACCCGGCAGGTCGGCGGCGGTCGGTTGGGGCCGGCCCGCGTCGTCGGCCGACGGGGCGCGCAGCAGCGCGATCACCGAGCGCAGGTCGTCGAGCGCGGCGTGGGCGCTGTCGCGGATGACGTCGCCGGCGCGAGCGATCTCCGCCGGCGGTGCGTCGGGCCGGAACGCCAGCGCGCCGGCGTGGACGGCGAGCAGGGTCAGCCGGTGGGCGAGTACGTCGTGCATCTCCCGGGCGATGCGCTCGCGTTCGTGGCGCCGCGCGGCCTCGGCGCGTTCGAGGGCGAGATCGCGTTCGCGGGTGACGTCGGCGCGCAGCGAGGCGAGCAGCTGCCGCCGGGCGCGCACGAACATGCCCCAGCCGGTGATCGCGGCCGTGAGCAGTACGCCGACGGCAGCGTTCCACCAGAAGTGCGGCAACGGGTACAGGGCCAGGGACGCGAACACGCTGACGATCGCGAGCAGGGTGATCGCGAGCGCGGTCTGCCAGCGCCGGTGGATCGCCACCGCGAACACCCCGACCAGCGGGGTGCCGGCGCCGAGCGTGGAGATCGTGCCGGCGACGATGGCGAAGACCGCGAAGTGCACTGGCCAGCGGCGGCACACGTAGACGCCGGCCAGACAGGCCACTCCCAGCACCACATCGACGCTGCGTAGCCAGAGCGGATGGTGGTACCGACCGAGCAGCACGGTCTGCTCGTTGAGGAGGCTGAACCCGACCGTCGCCAGCAGCATCGTGGTGCCCACCGCAATGCTGCGACGGCGGCGCCCGCCGCGGCCGTGGCGGATCGGCGGGCTCACGAGGTCGGGCATACGTGTCAGCCTAGGTCCGGCGCCGCCGCGTCGCGGGCGGTCGGCATCGCCCATAGACCAAAGTCGATCCGGTCGCCGACCTTTGGACCTCACTCATCACCTTCGGACGGCTGCGGCGACCCGCGGGTCGCCGTCATGCTGGCCACATGATCGTCATCGACCGCCTGACCAAGCGCTACGGCGCCGCCGCCGCGGTGAGCGACGTGTCGTTCACCTGCCGTCCCGGCACGGTGACCGGTTTTCTGGGCCCGAACGGCGCCGGCAAGTCGACCACCCTGCGGATGCTGTGCGGCCTGGCCGCGCCGACCTCTGGGACCGCGAGCGTGCTCGGCGTCCCCTTCCGCGACCTCGACCAGCCCGGGCGCCGCGTCGGGGTCCTGCTGGACGCCTCGGCCCAGCACCCCGGCCGGACCGGCAGGGAGACGCTGACACTGGCCGCGGACACCATCGGCGTCGAGCGCCGCGAGGTGGAGGGGATCCTCACCCTGGTGGGGCTCGACGCCGCCGCGGCTCGCCGGCGGGTCGGCAGGTACTCCCTCGGCATGCGCCAACGCCTTGGCATCGGGATGGCGTTGCTCGGCGACCCGCAGGTGCTGATCCTCGACGAGCCGGCCAACGGCCTCGACCCGGCCGGCATCCACTGGATGCGTGAGCTGCTGCGACGCTTCGCCGACCGCGGCGGGACCGTGCTGTTGTCCTCCCACCTGCTCGGCGAGGTGCAGGCCGTCGCCGACCAGCTGGTCATCATCGCCGGGGGTCGGATCGCCGTGCGGGGCGGCACCGCGGACCTGTTGTCGACGACCGGGGTCCAGGCCCGGGCCACCGACGCCGAGGCGCTCACCCGAGCCCTGACCGCCGCCGGCCTGCGGCACCGGCGCCGGGGGGACGGGAGGTTTGTGGTGGACGCGCCGGCCGAGTCCGTCGCCCGCGCGGCCCTGGCGCACCGGGTCGTGCTTCTGGAACTGCGTGAGCCCGACGCCGCAGGTCTGGAAGAGCTGTTCCTGTCCCTCACCAGCCCTGCGGAGCGTGTCGCGTGAGCGAGAAGATCCTGTTCACCTCAGAAGCGGGCCGGTCCACCGTCCCCGCCCCGGCGCTGGCCCGGCGGCGCACCTCCGCCGGGTTCGGTCGGCTCGTGCGCATCGAGCTGCGTAAGAGCGTCGACACCCGTGCCGGACGCTGGCTGCTCGCCGGGGTCGCGATCATCGGCGTCGCCATGACCTTCGTCGCCATGTTCACCGGTGACCCGGACGACCACACGTTTCCTCGGAGTGCCTCGTCCATCCAGGGCGCCATGGCCGTCCTGCTGCCGATCGTCAGCATCCTGCTGGTCACCAGCGAGTGGTCCCAGCGCACCGCTTTGCAGACCTTCGTCCTCACGCCGCGACGCGGCCGGGTGATCGCGGCCAAACTGGCCGCCGGCGCCGCGCTGGCCGTCGCCGTCGCCGTGCTCGGGATCGTCCTGTCCGCCCTGGCCACGCAGCTCGCCGGAACGCACCCGACGGTCGGCGAATGGCGCCAGGCCGGTGTCGTCCTGGTCGCGAGCGTGTCCGTGCAACTGCTGTCCCAGCTCTCCGGCATGGGTTTCGGCCTGCTTCTGCTCCACAGCCCGGCCGCGATCGTGGCCAACTTCGTCATCCCGATCGCCTGGGCCGCCCTGGGCGGTGGCATCGCCGCTCTGCACGGCGTGCAGCCGTGGCTCGACCCGGCCAAGGCCACCGAGAACCTGCTCGGCGGACACATGAACGCCCACCGTTGGGCCCAGGTCGGCGTCGTCGTCCTGGTCTGGGTGGTGGCCCTGATCGCCGCCGGGCTGATCCGGCTGCGCCGCAAGGACATCTCGTGACCGTGGCGCTCACCTCTTTCTCGCCCGCCCCCGGAAGAACCCAACACGCGAAAGGAGCGTGCACATGAACGACGCCTGGGAAGGCACCGTGGTCAGGAAGTCGCGCGGCCTGCTGGACGGCTCGAACATGTACCGGCGCCTCAAGATTCGTCTGCGCGACGGCACCATCATCACGGTCCGGGTCAGCCGCCCCGTGTGGAACAGCGTCGCGGTCGGCGACACGGTCCTGAAGCAGTCCGGACAGGACCCGGTCAGGGGCTAGCTAGCCGTGCTCCGCCAGCGTGCCCGGGTGGTCCAGGACGCGACCGGGCGCAGCAGCAGACCTCTCTGCTCCGCGCAGAAAAATCTGTAGCCGCCGCAGTAGACATCGGGCGCCGCTCCGGGTAGAGTTCTTCTCGTAGCCAAGAGAGTCCGAGATCGCGGCAGACATGAACTGGCGCGAGCAGGACGGCCGCCCGGACAGGCAGCCGAGCACCACCAGCAGTACCCCCCGCCAGGTAGCGCACACGGAGAGGAGTGGACGCCATCAGGATCGCCTGAGCGACAGCCCAGGTCGCTCGGTCACCGCAGGCCCCGATTGGAAGGTGGTCCCCGGTCACGCATATGCGATCTGCGCGCGCCTGCCGTTACGGGCGCATACGCGGAATCAGGAAGCCGGCGCATCTGGCCGGCAGATGGTGTTAACCCTCGGGGCCCTGGTGCGAGTAGGCACCAGGGCCCCTTCGCACGCCCCGAGAGGCGCGATGACCCCTGAAACAACCCGCAGACCAGCCGACAGCCTCGACGACGACGACTATCCCGCCTACACCATGGGCCGCGCGGCCGACATCCTCGGCACCACCCCCGCCTTCCTGCGTGCCCTCGGCGAAGCCCGCCTGATCACCCCCCTGCGCTCCGAAGGCGGCCACCGCCGCTACTCCCGCTACCAGCTACGCATCGCCGGCCGGGTCCGCGAACTCGTCGACCAGGGCACCGCGATCGACGCCGCCTGCCGCATCGTCATCCTCGAAGACCAACTCGCCGAAGCCCAACAGCTCAACGAACAACTCCGTCGGCGGACATCCGAGCCGCCACCCGACGGACCGTCCTGACCCCCACACCCGTGACGATCGACCTGACCGGGGCGGGGCCCACCCCGGGCTACGGCGGCGGAAGTGGTCAAGCCGGCAGCCCGCAGCCACGGAAGGTCCGACATATTCCCCTGAAGCCGATCCCCGCGCTTGCCGGTCTACTGCTTCGCGCGTGCCCGGACCGGGTGCTGCGTGTCGCGATCGACGGCCCCGACGCTGCCGGCAAGACAACCCTGGCGGACGAACTCGCCCACGCGCTGGCGGGTCGGGACCGGCCGGTCATCCGCGCCAGCGTCGACGGCTTTCACCAGCCCCGGGCCGTGCGCCGACGCCGCGGGTCGCTGTCCCCACAGGGATACTTCCACGACGCGTTCGACTATGCCGCGCTGCGACGCCTCCTACTGGACCCGCTGGGTCCCGCCGGCGACCGGTACCACCGCACGGCCGCCTTCGACCACGTCCACGACCGCCCACTCGAACAGCCCGCCCACCTGGCGGCCCACGACGCGATCCTCCTCGTCGACGGCGTCTTCCTCCAACGCGACGACCTGCGAAGCTGCTGGGACCTGACCGTGTATCTCCAGATCAGCCCCGCCGAGTCGCTGCGCCGCGCATTGCGACGCGACACCGCCCTGTTCGGTTCCCCCGCCGCCGTCCGCGAACGCTACGAGGCACGCTACCTGCCCGGCCAGCAGCTCTACCGGGCCATCGCCGCGCCCGCCGACCACGCCGACGTGCTGATCGACCACGAGCGACCAGATACACCCCGCATTCTGCGCTGGCCGACAGGCGGATCCGGAGTCATACCGGCGTGACGCCGACACACGGCTGCCAGGGCCCGCGCGCCTGGGCCGCCGCTCCCCGCCTGGTGGCGTCGTCCACGGCCCCGGACGCGCCTGCGCCCACATGGTCGAGAGCAGTACCGCGTCGTTTCCCGCCGGAATCACGGTGGAGTCCGTCGATCTTGCTGGTTAGGGTCATGGGATGAGTACTCGCACTTTCCGTATCACGGTCCGCGGCGTCTTCGACGGACTCAGCACCGATCAGCGGGCCCAGCTCCTGGCCCGTGCCGCAGAGCACGACGTCCTGCGCGCTGCCTTCACACGCGAGGGGCACCTCAGTTACGACCTGACAGCGCGATCCGCCTTCACCTTCCGATTCCTGGATTCCGGGGAGGAAGAGGAGGACATCCTGGAGGCATCCGAACGCGCTGAGGAGGCGGCGAAGGCGTGGCTGACCGGGCGCGGCTACGGCTACAAGAACCTGCGGTCCCAGGCCGAGGACCTCTCCCAGGCACCGCTGGGCAAACGGCAGCGCCGCGCTGCGGCCCAGAAGAACGTCTGATCCTTCAGCCGCATTCTCACCGCCTGGCCTGCTGCTCGACCCGCTGGGCCCCATGGGAGACCGGCGCTACCGCATAGCGGCTTTCGACCATCTCCGCGACGTCCCGCTCACCTGTCCCGCCCTCGAGGCGGCGCACGACGCGGCGCTCCTCGTCGACGGTGTCTTCCTCCTGCGCGACGAACTGTGCGGCCTGTGGGATCTCAGTGTGTTCCTCCAGGCAGGTCAGCCCCGCCGAGTCGCTGCGCCACGCGCTCCGACGCGACGTCACCCTCTTCGGTGAGCCGCGGTTGTCTTGCCGCGGCAGCCTCGCGGCCGGGGTTCACCCAACCGCGCGGCCGGCGTCGGCGCGGACGGCGGTGGTCGCCAGGGTGGTGTAGTGCATCGTGAAGCGGCCGCCGAGGGCGTCGAGGGCACGGCCGACCGCGCCCAGGATCTCGGCCAGCTGATCGGCGCGAAGGCGGGTGAGGCCACCGGTGGTGGGAAGCAGGTCCAGCCACTCGTCGCGGGTGTACGGCCGCTCCCAGTCGAATCGCCACTGCTCCGGACCGTCGAACCGCCCGGTCTCGCGGATCCGCTCGGCGATCGTCGCGTACACCGCCTGGTACATCTCCAGCGGACGTCGCGGCGGCTGATCGCCGAACGGGGAGTCGGGCACCACCCGCCGGTAGGCGGCCGCGAACGGCTCGGCCACCTCGGCGGGCGGCTCGAACACGTGCCCGAAGATCGCCAGGAGGCCGCGGGGGCGCAGCACCTGGGCCGCCTTCACGGCCCCGGCGACCGGGTCCACCCAGTGCCACGACTGGGCGGCGATCACCGCGTCGAACGTCCGTCCGGCCGGTTCCCAGGCTTCGAACGTCGACACCTCGACCCGCAGGCCGCGGGCGCGGGCGGCCTCTGCCATCCGCGTGTCCGGCTCGACACCGAGCACGGTGCAGCCGGCGGCCTGGAACTGGCGGGCCGCGATGCCCGTGCCGGCGCCGACATCGAGCACGCCCGGCCCCGGACTCCTGGCGACGACTCGCGCCACCAGATCCTCGGGGTATCCCGGCCGGGCCCGGTCGTAGCGGTGCGCGTCCGTGCCGAAGGACTCGGCCATCTGCCGAGCCTGGTGCGGTCGGGCCTGGCGTGGTCGCGCCGGCTCCGGCTGCTCGTGCTCTCGCGGTAGAGTGGGCATGCGCCCACCTTAGTGGGCGATTGCCCACTTGCCTACGGATGCCCCGGGGCCTGGCGCACGAGAGGATCAGTCCGTGCCGACCGGGGTTCACCTGCGCGACGTGCGGCAGCAGCTGTTCGACGCCGCCGAACGCGTGCTGCTGCGAGACGGCCCGAGCGGGCTGACCAGCCGGGCCGTCACCGACGAGGCGGCCTGCGCCAAAGGCGTTCTCCATCGTCACTTCGCCGACTTCGATGCCTTCCTCACCGAGCTCGTGCTCGACCGGGCCGCGCAGCTCGAGACCCGCGCGCACGCGCTGCGCGAGACCGTCGGCACCGCCACCGTGGCCGACAACCTCGTCGGCGCGCTCACCACCCTGTTCGGCCCGGTTCCCCTCGCGATCATCCCGCTCATCACCTTCCGCGACGAGCTGCGCGCGCGGCTACGCCAGGCCAGGCCGGACGGCGGCATCGCGATCCTCGCCCAGGTCACGGCCACCGTCCGCGCCTACCTGGCCGACGAGCGCGCCGCGGGCCGCATCGCCGCCGACGCCGACCTCGACTCCCTCACCCTCTCCCTGGTCGGCGGCGTACACCTCCTGCTCGCCGACCGCGCTTCCAGCGCCTCCGACCCACCACCCGCGGCAACCATCACCAGACTGGTGACCACGGTGCTCGCCGACGCCATCCACCGGCGGCCTCGCTAGGCCGCCCATGGGCCGCGATCACTGTCCGTGCGAGCACACCGCTCGCGGGCGGCGCGGCGCAGCCCCTTGATCTGTGCCTGGGACGGCTGGCCCGGGCACGGCTGCACCGGCGCGACCTCGGCCGGGTGTTCTACAACGCTGCCCCCCATGCCGGCCGCGGCACCGCCAGCGACCATCGCCCCACAACCTGATCACGACCTTGCTGTGGACGTGGCGTGCGGCCTGCAGGGTCACGGCGCCCGATCGTCTGCCTGCGCCCGTGCGCGGGCACGCCGCTGCGCGTTCCAGGCGTCGACGGTCGAGCGTCGCCACCGGGGGCGACGGCGGTCGGCGGGGCGTTCGTCGTCGGGATCATCGGGGGGCGGCGCGGTGCCCTCCTCGACACGGGCACGCCAGGAGGACGCGGTGAGGCGGATGCGGTCCGCCACCTGGGTCACGGTCAGCAGCGGATCCGGGTCCATCCGGCCATGCTGCCCGACGGATCCCGACACCGCCGCCCGCCGCGCCCGTTGGCGCTACCGTGTCAGGGCGCCGCGCCGCGGCCCGCGGGAACGATGTCGACGCCGATCAGGGCCTGCGGGTGTGGAAGGTGCGGCGCAGGTCGGTGATCCAGGCGGCGGGGTTCTCCCAGGGGATGAAGTGGCCGCCGTGGTCGTGGGCGCTCACGTTGACGTGGTGGAACCACGTGGCCTGCGGGCCGGAGGTGAACGCCGCGACGCGTTCGTCCGTGGTGTGGATGCCGGGTGGGTTCTCGTAGGTGACGAAGGTGAGACCGGTGGGGGCCTGCACGACCGGGGTGCGGCCGTGGGAGGGGGTCCAGGGATAGCGGTTGGCGTTGGCGTAGTAGCGCATCGACGTGGCGATGGCGCCCGTCACCCAGTAGATGGTGGCGTGGGTGAGCAGATCGTCCTTCGTGAAGACGGAGGCGAGGTCGCCGCCGTTGTCGCTCCAGGCATTCCACCGTTCGAGCAGCCAGGCGAGCAGTCCGGCGGGTGAGTCGGCCAGGCCGTGGGCGAGGGTGGCGCCGTCGAGCATGTGCACGGTGAGGTGCGACGCCCAGCGGCGGTCCTGCTCGATGATCCGGGCGCGGATGGCGGCGGGCTGGTCGTCGGACAGCGGCCGGCCTCGGGCGAAGTCCCAGGCGCGGGGGCCGGTGAAGAAATCCAGCGGCAGCCCGGAACCGATGTGGATCCCGTACAGCGCGTCCGCGTACTTGTGGCCGAGCTGGCTGGTGACCAGGGCGCCGATGTCGCAGCCGCCGGCGGCGTACTTCTCATAGCCGAGGGTGTCGGTCATCAGGGTGTGCCACAGGTCGGCGACCTTCCAGAAGTTCACATCCGGAAAGCCGGTGAGCGGGCCGGGGAAACCGAACCCGGGCAGGGACGGCACGATCACCTCGAACGCGTCCGCGGGGTCGCCGCCGAACGCGGCCGGGTCGGCGAGCGGGTCGATCACCTTCGACCAGTGCCAGAACGTCCACGGCCAGCCGTGGGTGAGGATCAGCGGAATCGGCCGGGGGCCGCGGCCGGGGCGGCGCAGGAAATGCACCGGGATACCGTCCACCGGCACGACGTAGTGCTCGTAGCCGTTGATCGCGGCCTCGGCCGTGCGCCAGTCGTAGCCGTCATGCCAGTAGTCGACCAGCCCGCGCAGATAGCCGGCCGGAACACCATAGGACCAGTCGTCGTTCCCCTCATCCACCGGCGGACGGGTCCGCGCCAGTCGGGCCCGCAGATCGGCGAGGACCTCGTCGGAGACCTGGATCGGACGGGGCTCGAGGGGGAAGGCACGCGGGGTGGTCATCGCAGGGTTCTCCTCACCGGGCAGCAGGAGCGGCGGCTGGGCGTGACCGTGACGGGCCAGGTTCGCTGACACGTCACCGGATCCACCGTGTCCACCCCAAACCTAATGTTCCGGGGGCGTGCTTTCGGGATGATCGGGCCATGGTGCGCATCGCGGCGGTGGGAGATCTACATGTCCGTCCTGGTACCGCCGCCCGGCTACGGCCGCGGTACCAGCGCGCGGCCGACGTGGCCGACCTCCTCCTTCTCGCCGGCGACCTCACCGAGGCAGGCGATATCCCCTCCGCCGCGCAGGTGTGCGAGGTGTTCGGCGGACTTGACCTGCCGGTGATCGCCGTCCTCGGCAATCACGACTACGACCGGGGCGAGGAAACGGCGATCGCCGCCATGCTGACCGACGCCGGCGTGACCGTGCTGGAGGGAACCGCGACCGTCGTCGACATTGCCGGCAGACAGGTCGGGATCGCCGGCGCCAAGGGATTCGGTGGCGGGTTCGCCGGCCGCACGGTCGCCGCGCACGGTGAACCGGAGATGAAGGCGTTCGCGTGCCACGCCGAGACGGCGGCCCAGACCTTGCGCGACGCGTTGGGGCAGCTCGACGTCGACCTGCGGGTGGCGCTCACGCACTACGCGCCGAGCAGGGACACGCTGGCCGGAGAGCCGTTCGAGATCTACCCGTTCCTGGGCAGCTACCTGCTCGGCGCGGCCATCGACGACGAACCCGCGTCCCACACGCAGGGCGCTGGCACACGGCACCCGGTCACCCTCGCCCTGCACGGCCACGCGCATTACGGCACCGAAGTCGGCGTCACGCCCGCCGGCACGCCGGTCCGCAACGTCGCCGCACCCGTCATCGGCGCCCCGTTCGCCGTCTACCAGCTACCGGACGTGCACCGCATCGGCTGACACGACAGGGCCGTCGAGACGACAGGGCCGTGGCACCGGCCGCCGGTGCGTCCCTTCCACGCATGAGCCCGCGGGTGGTGATCGCCGAGGACTCGGCCCTGTTCCGCGCCGGCCTGGCCCGGCTCCTCGAGGACGACGGCCATGAGGTGTGCGCGGCGGTGGGCGAGGGCGGCGCGCTGCTGGCCGCGGTCGCCGAGCATCAGCCCAATGTGGTCGTCGCCGACATCCGCTCGACGCAGTGTCATGCCGTGACGTGCAGGTCGACGACGCGGTCCTCGGGATCGCGCAGGACGTGATCGCCCGGTTCCAGCGCGATCCGCAGGCTGTCCAGGGGGACTGTCAGACCAATCCTGGTCCGCCCGGTCGCCGTGCCGGCGCCCGCCGGGTAGAGCTCGAGGACCGTGCCCCCGGCCAGTACCGCGGCGTAGTGCTCGGGGCCGCCACCGTGGCGCTCACCTTCGAACACCAGCCCCAGGTTCCGGTAGAAGTCGCGGCAGGACGCCAGGCGGGCACCGTAGAGGACAAGCAGGTTCACCTGCACCTGGGTCGAGGGTGCGCGGTCCAGGTCGAGTCTCGCCGTTCCAGGGAGGGCATTCCTGCTCCGGGATGCGTGGGACATCGTCCTCATGGTGCTTCTCTCGGTCGGGCGCCGCGACCGTTGGACCGTCCGACTGGACCGTTCGACGGACACCGACCGCTACCATCGCTCACCATCAGTGGGATGGATCGGGATCGGGATCGGGATCGGGGGACGCGGCGGACGGCGGTGGCTGGCAGCGAAGCCGAACGCTCGGCCGGGACGCCGTCACCGCGGCGGGCACGGATCGCCAGCATGATCGCGATGGTGCTCATCGGGCTGCTCGTCGGCTCCTGGGCACCGCGGATCCCCGGGGTCAAGCAGCACCTGGGGGCCAGCGACGGTCAGCTGGGGCTGGCGTTGCTGGGCGCGCCGTTCGGCGCCGTGGTCACGATCTGGCTGACCGGGCGGCTGCTTGACCGCATCGGCAGCCGCGCCGTCCTGCGGATCACGTTCGCTCTCACCTGCGCCGTCGGGGTGCTGATCGCGCACGCGGGGACCGTCACCGGGCTGTTCGCGGCTCTCGCCCTGTGGGGTGCGGCCGGCGCCGCCGCGGACGTGGCGCTCAACGCCCAGCTCGCCGTCGTCGAACGCCACTACGGCCGGCCGATCATGACCACCGCCCACGCCGCCTGGGCCGGTGGGGCGCTCGCCGGCGCCGGCCTCGGCTCGGCCGGCGCGGGGCTCGACGTCCCCCTCGACGTCCAGTTCGCCGCCGTCGGCGCAGTCTGCCTCGCGGTGATGGTGCTGGCGACACGCGCCATGCTCCCGCACGACGACGCCGGCGGCGCCGCCACCGACACGCCCACGGCGATCGCGCGGACGGCGACGCGACAGCTGACGGCGACGCGCAGGCCGTGGCGGTCCGCTCAGGGGCTTCGGCGGGTTCGGATCCCCCGGGCGCTGGTGGCGCTGTGCGCGATGGCCTTCGCCACCATGCTGTGCGAGGGCGTGGCCGCCGACTGGAGCGCCCTGTACCTGCAGGATGTCACCGGCGCCGCCGCCGGCGTGTCCGGGGTCGGCTACGTCCTGTTCGCCGTCGCCATGCTCGTGACCCGGCTCGTCGGCGACACCGCCACCGCACGCTTCGGACCGGACCGGGTGGTGCAAACCCTGGCCGCCGTCGCGGCCGGCCTGTTCGCCGTGGCTCTGGCGACCGGCTCCAGCGCGGCGGGAACCGTCACCGGCATCGCGGGCTTCGCGGCTCTCGGTGTCGGCACGGCCTGCGTCTTCCCCGTCGGCGTCTCCGCCGCCGTGCGGGTCGGGACCACCGCGGGCTCCGCCCTCGCCGCCTTCGCCACCTGCGGCTACATCGGCTGGCTCGCCGGCCCGGTCCTCATCGGCGCCCTGTCCGACCTGATCGGCCTGCACGCCGCGATGGCCGTCGTCCTCGCCCTGCTCGCCCTGATCGTGCTGCTCTCCCCCGGCCTGGCGCAGGCGATCGGCCAGGGGTCCAGCCGGATACCCACCGAGCCACCGGACACCAAGAGCGGCGTCACAGCCTGATCACGATCACGCCGCGGACAGTTGTCCGACAGGCGCACATCACACCGGACCTCGCGACACATGGAAACAGCCGAGAGACCTGCCGCCACGACTGCGATCCTGACACCAGGCCCACCAGCGGACTGGTCGGCATCACGACTACTCAGGCTCGAGCAAGCCAGATCGAGGTCACCGACGGCCTCGAAGGACGTACGCCCTGGACGCGATGGACTCGACGCGGAGGTCAAAAGCATCGCGACAGGCACCGTCGGGGACCGGCCGATCGCCGTCACCGGCAGCGCGGACGGCACCGTCCGGCTCTGGGACCTGCGCACCCGGGCCGGGGGCCGCCTTGTCGGCGCCCACGACGCCGCGGTCGGAGCCATGGCCATCGGGACCGCGCGGGGACAGACCGTCGCGATATCCGGCGGCGAGGATGGCGACGTCCGACTCTGGAGGCTGACCGAAAGCTCCCCCATCGGCGTCTCCCTCGGCGGCCGGATCAGCAATGCGGTCAAGACCGTCGCCATCGGCGCGGCGCATGGCAGGGACCTGGCCCTCGCGGGTAGCGACGATGGCGCCATTCGCCTCTGGGACCTGGCCACCGCCCGCCTCTACGGGCCAGGCCTCACCGGCCCCGGCACAGGCCCGGAAGCACTGGGCATCTGCTCTCTCAACGCCCGTACCACCGTCCTGTCCGGACACTGGGATGGCACCTTGTGGACGTGGAGCCTGTAGCCGGGACCCGCGTCGCCATCCGCCATCCGTACGCGCCGGCGAACGTCGCGCCGCCGGCCAGGACCGCCCCGGCCGGGCGCGCGCCGTCGAGCCAGGCCAAGAAGGCCCAGATCAGGGCAATGCTGACCGACTCGGCGGGACAGAGCCTTCCGACAGGCAGGCGAATTGGCCCGCGGACTCAGCCCTCGAGGAAGACGATGCGTTCCGGGGGGACGGTGAGGGTGACGGTCTGGCCGGTGGTGCCCGACGCGGTGGCGACGGTGACGAGGCTGTCCAGGGCGGTGGCCTGGCCGTCGGGGACGGTGAACAGGCGGTCGTCGAGGGTGGCGAGGAAGTCGCGGAAGCCCGACAGGTCCACGCCGCCGGACTCGTCGAGGGTCAGGTACTCGGCGAGGCGGCGGAACAGCTTCGGCAGGACCACAAGGTCGTCGGTGAGCGCGGCGCGCGAGGAGACGGTGAATCCGGCGGTGGTGACGTCGAGCTTCCAGATGCCGGTGGCGGCACGCCGGGCGGCCTCGGTGGTCGCGGCGAGATCGGCGCGCAGGTCGGCGTACAGCTTCGAGTAGAACGTCGGGTACACCCAGCCGGCGGCGAGCAGCCTGTGGTTGACCGAGCGGTGCAGGCCCTCGACGTCGAGGAACACCGACCCGCCGTCCCGGGTGCCCGTCGGCGGTTCGCCGGCGAACGCCATCGCCACCGCGCGGCCGTACTTGTCGGCGAAGCGGGTGAGGATGTAGCCGTCGGTCTGGGTGGGGGTGGCGGCGGTGACGGTGCCGCCGGTGGTGCGGGTGACGTCGGTGAAACCGAGTTCGCGCAGCAGCGCGTCGGCGGCGCCGGCACCGAACTCGGGCCGCTGGTGCCACTCGTGCGGGGCGTGCGGCGGGGTGTAGTGGGTCTCCAGGGCGTCGATGGCGTCCAGGCGCAGCTGCACACCACCCGCCGCGTTCGCCTTCACGGCGATGCCGGCCCGGCGGAAGGCCTGCCGGTCGCGCGGATAGAACCGCACCGAGTCCCCGTCCGGCGACGCGCCGACCACCCGATAGCTTCCCATGATCAGCGTCAATGGCACGGTCCGTATCTTCCCGGTCGCCATAACCGCCATACCACCGCCCGCCATGAACGCCCGATGAACACTGGATCATCCGGGTCCCACCGGCACGAACCGGGTCAGGCCGCGCGCCCGAGGCGTTCCGCGGAACGCCACAGCCCAGACGATCCCCGCGCCGCGCGCCCACCGGAGTGGCGCGGGGCCGAGCCGCGGCGCCCGACGCGTTCCGCGGAACGCCACAGTACGGATGATCTCCCCCTGGTGGTCCGGTGCGCCTGCTGGCGGAACTGCCCGGGATGAGCAGCCCGCGAGGACCGGGACCCACCACCGGCGGGCCCGTGCACCGCCCGGCGAGGCCCTGCCCGACGCCGGCCCCGCCGGGATCCTCCCCCCGTCCCCGGCCGGCGGGCACCGCCACGTTGGCGCAGGCAGAGCTGCCCGTCCGGGCCCCGCCACCCGCACCCGACACGACAACCGACCGCGCCCGACCGTCACCGCCTGACGACGCATGACGCTGCCCACGCCCCGGCCGGACCCCACGGCCCGGCCGTCCGCCCTACCATGGAGATGATCAGCGAGACGATCGGCCACCACGAAGGGTGACAACGACGTGACCACGTTCGAGGACGCCGCCGCCCTCAGCCGCGCCGAGAGCGGCCTCGCCGTCATCTCGACACAGCGGCCCGACGACGCCGGCATCCAGGCGTCCGTCGTCAACGTCGCGTTCATGGACCATCCGCTCACCGAGAAGCCGGCCGTCGCGTTCGTCACCTACGGCGGGATCAAACTCGCCCACCTGCGAGCCCGGCCGGCCGCGGCGGCCACCGTGCGCTCGGGCTGGCGGTGGGCCACCGTCGAGGGCAGCGCCGAACTCATCGGCCCCGACGACGCCCACCCCGACGTCGACGCCGAACGGCTCCGCCTGCTGCTGCGCGAGATCTTCACCGCCGCCGGCGGCACCCACGACGACTGGCCCACCTACGACCGCGTCATGCGCGAACAGCGCCGCACCGCCGTCCTGCTCACCCCCACCCGCGTCTACGGCCCCTGAGCGTCTACGGCCCCTGAGCGTCTACGGCCCCTGAGCGTCTACGGCCCCTGAACCCGGCTCCGTCCCGGCCGAGCACCGCGGCGACCCGAGCGGCTGGCTCGGCCACACGCGTGGCCCACCGGCCGCCACCATGAGTGGCAGATCCGTTGTGATGGGTATCCTCTCCGTTCATGGAGGATCGGGGGATCCATACCGCTGGCGCGCCGCCGGCCACACACAGCCATGAGGCCGATCGTCGGAGCCTGGCACCACGCCGGGTGCCGGCTGCAGCGCGGCCCGACATCGCGGAGCGGCGTCAATGACGCCACCACTGCCCACAGAGCCCGACGGCGCGGACTTCTCCGTCGTCCAGCGCCGCGCAGCCCGCGATGCCGCACAGCGCCGAGAGCGCTACCACCACCTGACGACAAGCCTGGACGAATGGGCCGCACTCGCCGCGGCTGCCCGCGTCAACGACGACGCCCGTGACCGCCTCGACCGGCTCCTGGACCCGGGCTCGCCGTTGCACGCCGCGCTCGCCGAGGCGCACCGGCCGTGGCGCGGCGGCGAGGACCGCGGTGTCGCCCGTGACCCCCTCGAGGACGAACGGGACGACGACAGTGTTGATCTCGCCGCTGCCAGCGCCATCCTCTCCGTCATCAGGACGCTGTGTGGGACCGGCACGCGCGCGCAGCTGCGGGACGCGGCCGAGCACTGGACCCGCGCCTGCCTTCCCTCGATCGGCGGTCCAGGCCACCCCAGCGCCGCCAGGACCACGGCGGTCGCGATGATCGACGGCGTTCCCGGACTGCCGCACCGGGGGCTGCTGACGCTGCTCGCGTGGCGGCTCGCGGGCACGGAGCCACGAGTTACCCGCATGATCCGTCTCCCGGTGCTGTTCGACCGCACCACCACCGGTGCCCGCGCCTTCCTGTGCCTGCGGGTCCTCGACGCAGGCCCGGCCGGATTCCATCCCGACCCGGTCATGGCCTTCCTCGCCGCCGACGCCCCGTTCGCCGACGCCTTGCGCCGTGCCTGGCGAGGATCCCCGCTGGCCGGGACAGGCAGCTGCGTGACCTGGGCCGTCCTCGGCGAGGATGGTCGACCGGTCAACGACTTGGCCGACGGCTCCCTGGGCGGCGCTGTGGCCGTCGGACTCGTCGAGCTACACCGGCTGCGCTGGCGGACCAGCCGCGTCAGCCCGCGCCGCCTCGACAGGCGATGTGCGCTCAGCGCCGCCCTCGACGCCGACGGCCGCGAGCTGCGGCCGATCGCCCCGAGCAGTCTAGCCCGCAAACTGCGTGCTGCAGCCGAGGCGGGTGTCAGCCGGGTCATCGTGCCCACCGCCAACGCCGATGATGCCCGCCTGGCCGTCCGTGCGCCCACGGCGGCCGGCGGGCGCCAGATCCGCGTCGACGCCGCCGCGACCGTCGCCGAGGCAGTGCGGCGCACGCGCATCACAGTCAATCCCGCGTTCGCCTGGCCGGTCGCCGTCGTTGTCATCCTCGCGACGGCGGCGGGCACGCTGACCGGCGTGCTCTCCTCGAGCGAGCAGGCCGCACACCGGCGCACGGTCGACGCGCAGCGCCAGGCAACGGTACGCACCTTGCAGGAGCAGGCGGCCGGTCTCGCCGGTCACGACCCGACCACCGCCCTGCGGCTCGGGGTCGCCGCGGCCAGGCTCGACCACGGCAGCCCGCCGAGCCTGGCGGCACTGCGCGAACTCCTCGACGCCACGCCGACTCGACGTGCCACGGTCGGGCATCCCAGCGCCGTGAACCGCGTCGCGGCCGATCCATCCCGCCGACTGTTGCTGACTGGCTCCGGCACCAGCGTGCATGTCTGGGACACCGCGTCCTCCCGGCCGCGGCAGGTCGGCGAGCTGCCATCCCACACCAGCGTCAACACGTTCGCGCTGGGAGCGGGCGCGCGGCTAGCCGCAAACCTCGACGGACACGTCTGGCTGTGGGACCTGCGCGATCCTTCGCGCCCACAGCGCCATACCGTGCTAGGCGGCCCGGCGACCGACCTCCGCTTCAACGCCGACGGCGGGCGCCTGGCGACAGTCTCGAACGGCGGCGCCGCCGCGCTGTGGGACACCCATGATCTCGATCATCCGCGCCGGCTCCTTTCCCTGCCGGCGGCGGTTACCTCCGCATCTGTGGACAAGGCCGTGATCGGACTCGACGGCGACGCCACCACCTTGGCCCTGGTTAGCGGCGGAGCCCTGCGGGCCTGGGACATCACGGATCCCGCGCATCCACGCATTATCGGCGTGTTGCCACAGCCCGCCGATCAGAAGGCCGTCACGCTAGCTCTCGACCCGCACGCGGCGCTCCTCGCCGTCGGCTATGACGACACCACCATCCGCCTGTGGGACCTGCGTCTGCCGACCTTGACGTCGCCCGCTGCCACGCTACCGCCGTCGAGTGCCGGAGTCTCCGACCTCGCGTGGAGCCCAGACGGCGCCATGCTGGCCGTCTCTCGGAAGCCAACCGGCACCGGCGCTGCGGCAAAGGCGGCGACCGTCGTCTGGGATCTTCGTGATCCGGTCAGGCCAAGGCAGGCCATGACCCTTCCTGCCCAGGCGGCTGCTGTGCGCCTCGCCTTTCCCGATTCCGGCCTTCTCGTCGTGTGCGACGATGAGGGCACTGCCACCGAGTGGCGCCTGCCCGGTAGGCGACGCTGGTCGGCATTACGGGCGGCACGTCTTTCCGGGGATTTGACCCGAGTTGGCGTCACTGCCGATGGGTCGCTGGCCGCGGTCGCCGACCCAGTTGACACCGTCACGCTGTGGGATGTGACCAACCCGTCCAACCCGCGGCGGCGCACGGCTGTCCATCGCGGCTCCAACCCCGACCGGGGCGGATATGTCCAGAGCGTCGCCTTCAATCCGGCCGGCACCGTGCTCGCGATCGGCGACGCCTCGGGGTTCCGGCTCTGGGACGTGCGCCATCCTGACTCGCCCGTGCCGCTGCCAGGGCCAGCGAATGGCACGCCTGGCGGCTCAGGGAGCCCCGAGGTGTCCGGCAGGACTGAGGCTGCCGTGCTTGCCTTCTCACCCGACGGGACCGTGCTGGTCAGCGGTACCCAGGGGGTGATGCGCACCTGGTCGCTCACCGGGAATACACAGCCGAAGCTGAGTGGAGTGTTAGGCGGATCCAATACCGTCGGGCTGTCCGACGTCACCTTCGGCCCCGACGGTTCGCTGATGGCCACCGTCGCGGATCAGGGCACGGTAGTGTGGGACGCGCGGAATCCCGCCCGTCCGGTGTTTCGGGCCCGGATGAGTACGCCGGGTGCCCAGCTCGCCCGGATCTCCCCGGCCGGCCAGGTCCTCGCCACCGCCGGGTCAAACGGCACCGTCACCCTGTGGAGCGTCGACGATCCGACCCGTCCGATGTCTCTGTTTTCGTTTTCGGCGGCAGTCGCGAACCTGTCCTCACTCACGTTCACCGTCGGCGGGTCTGTGCTCGTCGTCGGTGGCCGCGATGGTTCGATCGATGTGTGGGACGTGCGGCGCGCCGCACGTCCTCGGCGCCTCAATGCCCCCATGGCCGTTGAACGCGGGAGGGCGGTCACGACACTGGTGACCAGCGATGTGGGTGGCGGCACCCTGTGGAATCTCGCCGATCTCGCCAGCGAAGTCGGCAACGAACTTGTCGAGGCCTGTGCTAGGGCCGGACGCGGCCTCAGGGAGTCGGAGTGGCATGACTACCTGCCCGATCTGCCGTACCAGAAGACCTGCACCCATTGATGACAAGCGGGACCTGGCACCCGATCTGTGAGGATCGGAACCGTCACGGAAGACGTCTTCAGGGGCAGGCCTTGATCGTTGGAGATCGCCGGTTAGCCCCGCGGTGGCTCGCGTGAGCTCACCCCGGACAATAGATGTCATGGCCGCGCACCGCGAAGATGGCTACCGCGACGAT
Organism: Frankia canadensis; assembly: GCF_900197875.1. Taxonomy (GTDB): domain Bacteria; phylum Actinomycetota; class Actinomycetes; order Frankiales; family Frankiaceae; genus Frankia; species Frankia canadensis. Next base: position 37,833 of record NZ_FZMO01000101.1, read on the forward strand.
TCGTGCGGCATGGCGTCCACTGGCACGATGTTTGGGCATGAACTGGTCGTGCACCTGTTCACGGCGACGCAGGGGCCACGCGCCGCCGACGGCTACGCCGCGCTGCGCGCCATCTGGGCGGACTGCCGCGAACGGCTGGGCATGGGCCACCCCGTGCCCGGCCAGGACCTACCCACCACGCTGGCGTCGACCATGCCGCCACCGTGGTCTACGCCCGAGGGCGTCCTCGCCGCCCAGGAGAAACCGGACGCGCACACCGAGGAGGTGCGCCAGGCGGTGCTGCGCCGCGACCATGACCTGTGGTGCCTGTCGGTGATGGTGGCCCCACCACCGGCCGCCGAGCCCCCGTTGACCTGGGCTGACCTGGACATCGAACTGTGGTCCATGCGCGGCGTCCGGGACGACGCCCTTCTTGGGACGGCCTGGATCTACCAGGGCCGGTGGGGGGTTCCCGGCCGCGTCCCGCGTGTATCGGTGCCCGCCAGCGCCGACACCGCCCGGCGATGCGTGCCGTCCTTGCCGCCCGCGCTAAGAACAGGCTCCTGGCTGACGCGGGGCACCACCACCGGTCAGGGCTTCGGGGTGTGGGAGACCGGGCGGACAGACGACACCCGGCGCGACCGCGCCCTGCTCGTGCTCGCCGCGGCCGACGACGACGAGGCACTGAGCTGTTGGAGCTGGTCGCGCCCAGATGCGGCCATGCCGACGCTGGTGACCTATCTGGCGGCAACCGCCAAGATCCGCTACCAGCTGCGGAGCTGGGGCGACGGCGTGGCGACCCACCAGCTACTCGAACGCGCCGAGCGGGCGGCGCGGCATGTACGTGCCCACCTGCCCCTCCCAGACCCGACCGCGGTCGACGAGGTGCGTACGGTCGCGGTCGACCTGGCGGCCCTGACGGCGAGCCTGGCCACGCGGCGCCAGAGCATCCGCCTCGCCGCCCGCAACGCCCGCAGCGCGCTGCGGGCGGACGGCACGACTCCCGGCGAGCACGATGTGTTCGGCGAAGATCTAGCCCTCGCCAGTCATGTCGACGACCAGCTCGACGCCGACCTGATCTTCCTGGACGCGGCGACCCGCCAGGTCAGCGCCACACTCGAGGTCGCGATGCAGGCCGGCCGATCGCCCGGTGATGCTCCCCCGCACCAACGCGTGGGGAGCCCGCTTCCCAGCTCCGCGGCCGACAGCGCGCTGCCATGGCCCCGTGACCTCGCACTGTCCGACGACGACCGGGCGACGTTACGCGCGGAACTCGCGGCCGCCTTCAGCCCTGGGCAGGCCCGTCACCTGGTCGAGGAGCTCGGGATTCCTCGCGCACGGCACCCGCGGGTGGGCGACGGCGACGGCTCGCCCCTGTCGTGGTGGACGGAGATGTTCCACGAATTCGACCGAGGCCCGGTTCCCGAACCGTACCGGCGTCTGCTCGCCGCCGCTCTCGCCCGCTACCCGTACAACGCCCGCCTGTACCTGCTGGGCGCACGCCACGGGCTTGGCTTGACCACAGATCACGGGGACGTCGAGCCCAGAGCGACCGGTGAGTGAGCGAGGGCACGGCCGGCATGCGGGAACCTACCTGTGGTGACATGACACCGACGTAACGGCTCGATACCGCTACGCTGGCAGCTATGGGGGACCACCGGGGGGACCGTGCGCGGTCGCCTGCGCCGGCACAAGAGGCCGAGCTCGCTCGGCTTCTCGAGGACATGCAGCGCTGGCGGCTGTCAGCCGAACAGTGGAATCGCATCACCGACCTTGTGCGCTCCTGGCCCGCGTCGGGCAGCAACGAACGCGAGGAGATCCTCGCCGAACTCGTCGGGGTGGCCCGCTCGCAGGCCAAACGATTCGGTCGCCCTGATGACGGCACGCTGAACCCACCGCCGCGCGCCCTGCGCAACGTCCTGCAGCACGGTCCGGGTATTCCCGAGCCTCCGGCGGACGACACGGCATCCCAGCCCAAGGACAACGCACCACCGACCGGCGGCGAGATCAGGGCCCGGGCCATCGCGAACCCCGCCGCCGAGGAGCCTCTCGCAGCCCTCGCCACGCTGCTGCGCCGCGCGGGTCGACAGACTCGGTCGCTGTCGACGTTCCACCGCGGCCGGGTGTCCTGGGCCGAGACCGAGGACGCCGCACGGCCTGGTCAGGTGGCGGAATCCCTCGTCGAAGGCATGCGGGTGATCCAGACGTCGGTCGGGCCGGCCGCCGTGCATCTGCTCATCGCCGTGGGGGCCCGCGGCCGTGACGGCGATGTTCTCGCTGTCACCGTCACAGCGGGTGAATCCGCCGATAACGCCGATTCCGACGCGCAGCCGGCAGGCGCCGATGCCTACCTGCTTCCTCTGTGGCGCAACGCCGACAACGAGTTGATCACTGGTCTGGACGTGGCCACCACCGAGGCCACCGTCACCCTCACGATCACCGAACCGTTTCCGGCCACGCTGCTGGGTGCGGACGAGGCCACGCTGGTTCGCCGATCGGTACCGGTCGGTTCCCGCTCCGCCCGCAACGCCTGGCGGCGCATCGCCCGCGCTCGTCGCGAGGATGACACCGTGCGGGGCGCGATCGTCGACGCCCTGCGCTGAGCACCCCTCGGCCGGCCGAGGATCAGCCGAATCCCCGCGGGATACGCACACGGCGGACGATGTCCGCGACGATGCTGCGTTCCATGCCCAGCACGCCACCGTCCATGCCGGCGGCGTCGAGGATGAGCCGGTGGGCGAGCACCGGAACCGCCAGGTCCTTCACGTCGCCGGGGTCGACATAGCCTCGCCCGTCCGCGGCGGCGCGCACCCGCGCCGCCCGGAGCAGCGCCACACCGGCCCGGGGACTCGCACCCAGGGCGACGCCCGGCGCGGCACGTGTCGCCGCCACCACCTCCACGATGTACCTCAGGACCTGATCGGACACCTCGACCCGGCGGGTGAACGCCAGCAACGCGCGGATCTGCCCGGCACGCAGTGCCACGGGCAGGGCCGCGCCGTGCCGGCCTTCGTGATGGTCACGCAGGATGTTGACCTCGGCGACCGGATCCGGATACTCCAGCCGCGTCCGCAACAGGAACCGGTCGAGTTGCGCCTCGGGCAGCGGATAGGTACCCGCCATCTCCACCGGGTTCTGGGTGGCGATCACCACGAACGGGTCGGGCAGCGCGACAGGAGTGCCTGCGACGGTGACCTGCCCTTCCTCCATCGCCTCCAGAAGCGCCGACTGGGTCTTCGGCGACGCCCGGTTCACCTCGTCGGCCAGCACCACGTTCGCGAACAGCGGACCCGCGCGGAACTCGAAGACGTTGCGCGCCTGGTCGTAGACCTCCGCGCCGGTGATGTCCGCGGGCAGCAGGTCGGCGGTGAACTGGACGCGGGCGAAGGTCAGGCCGACCGATTCGGCGATGCTCCGTGCCAGCAGCGTCTTGCCGACGCCGGGCACGTCCTCCAACAGCAGATGCCCTCGGGCCAGCAGGCAGGTGAGCGCGAGGCGCACCACCTCGGCTTTGCCGCGCACACGTTGCTCGACGTTGTCGGCCAGGTCGTCGAACAGATGGCGATAGTCGGTGCTGGTCAGTCCCGGACGATCCGGGGGTGAGGAGGTGACCATCCGCTGGTCCTTCCTGGCATCCGTCGGGTGATGGCTCTCGGGTGGGAGGGAGCTGTGGCGGGCGGCTCTGGGCGAGGCGCCGCCCAGTGGGGCGAGCGGGACTCAGGTCGGCAGGCGAACCCGGCGGGGCGCCCGTCCGGCGGCGAGAGCACGCGCGTGCCCGGCAGGGCCCAGGCACCCGCCGCCCGGCCCGGGACGGCGCAGGCGCCCCGGGCTCAGGCGATCCGCGCATCGCCGGTGCCACGGCCGCGTGCGGCGCAGCGAGCGGCGCAGGCGGTCGGCATCGGCCCACGCCTCGCCCGCCGCCCGCATGCTCGGCGTTGCCCGTGCGTACAGGGCCAGACCGGCCTGGTCGGACAGGCGGCGCAACGCCCGCCCGTCCGCCGGCTCCGCGCCGACGCCGATTCGGGCGCGCACGGCCGCTTCGACGTCGCGGCGACCGGCGGCGGGACCAAGCGTCGTCCCACCGTCGTCCAGCTCGGCAAGCAGATCCAGCCAGGCGCCGCCGGTGCGGCGACGCGGGTCGGGATGACGCCGCCACCCCCTCCGGATCATCCCTGGCACCAGCAGGACCAGCGCCAGGTAGCAGAGGAGGACACCGGCGGAGGCTGCGCCCCCGATCACGAGGAGGCGGTGGCGAAGTCCAGGCGGTGGGGGCGCGGGGGCAGGGGGTTGGCTCGTCGTCGTGGCCCCGCCCCCGCCTCCGCCTGCGGTTCCCGCGCCGGCCGAGCCGGACGCGCCCCCGCTCCCTGCTCCCCTGCCGCCTGTTCCACCCGCGCCGGCGGCGCTGGACATCGGGGTGGCGGCGGCGCGGCGGGGGGTTGGGTCGAACGCGACCCACCCGAACCGCTCGAAGGCGACCTCCGGCCACACCGTGGCCTGAGCGCCGCGTACCGTGAGCACCGGTCCGCCTTGGACCCGAAACCCCACCACGAGCCGCGTCCGCATGCCGAGCCTGTCGGCGGCAAGCGCGAACACGGCGGCGAACTGCTCCGGCGTCCCCGCCCGCGCTCCGTCCAGGAACGCGGCCAGGTCGGCCGGGCTGTGACCGGCTCCGGCCATCGGGTCGTAGGCGTACCGGCCGCGCAGCGTGTCGGCCAGGTTCACCGCGGCGGGATAGCCGGAGCCGGCGCCACGGCGCACATCGACGACAAGCGCATCAAGACTGGCCGCCAGCGGACCCGAGGCGTCCACCGGCGCGGGGCTGACCGGATGCGGCGCGACGGCGTCACGCACCAACGACTGCTTAGGGGCGGACACAGGACGCACCGTCATCTGGTAGGACAGCCCGGGGCGAGGCCCCGCGCGCGAGAGCAGCAGGCCGCTGGCGACGTCGACGGACAGGTCCGGGCCATCCAGTCCGACCAGGCGGCCCATGGTCGGCATCAGCGGCCCATCGAGGCCACCCAGAGTAACGTGCATGCGCGTCGGGGCACCGAGCCTGTCTCGATCGGCGGCGTCGAGGCCGTCCTGGGGCAGCGGAACTCCGAGCCCGGCCGGCATCGGAGCCGCCGATGTGGACCAGTCGTGGCCGTCATAGCGGTCGAGCACCGCGAGGCGCAGCGGGTCGGCCGGGAGCGGGCCGCGCTGCGACCGGACGGTGAACAGAGAGCGCCGCGGCTCACGCAACCAGCCGCTGACCTTGCTCAGCGGACTGATATCGGTCCACTGGCGGGTGTGCGGGGTGATGGCGGCACGGGGATCGAGCGGGTGGTGGTCCACGGTCCGTGCGGCCGTTCCGGCGAGGATCGCGGCGAGCAGCACCGGTATCGTGGCGAGCAGGGTGGCGAGCAGCGGCCCCGCTGCCGAGCGCAGTCGCGGCGTACACCGGGACCGAGAAGCGCCGCGCACGCCGTGCGAGGGCGGCCGCCAGCCCCAAGAGCCGGGGGCGGCGGCCAGGCGCATCGGGTCGGTGGGCGCACCGGCGGCGGACAGCGCGCCGACGCCGAGCAGGGCAGTGGCGGGTGCCAGGGCGGCCCGGCCCGGCACCGCGAGTAGGACCGCGGCCGCGGCGACCAGACCTGCCGGTGCGAGCGCACGCCCGGAGGCGGCGGGCGCACGCACCCTCACCATCGCGAACGCACCCGCCAGCCAGGTGATGGTATAGGGCACGGTCACCAGCAAGGCGGTGGGCCGCACGGGGAGCGTCGACTCCAGGATCCTTCCCGGCCCCTCGACCGGTCCGGTCAGCAAGAGGCGCCGGGTGGACGGCGCCCAGAGTGGGGCCTGCGCGTGCAGGACCCCAAGCCATCCCGCCACGAACCACATCGCGGCGGCAGCGATCGCGCCGGCAACCGCGAGCAGCGCCCGCGCCTGCCAGCGTGTCGGCCGCGGGCGGAAGCCCCCTTGGGCCAGCCACGTGGCGACAAGCGCCGCCGCCGGTCCGCCCACAGCACCTGCGGCGACGGCCGGGACGAGGGCCTCGTCGGGGAAGGCCCGCTGGAAGACCAGACCTGCGGCGCACACCGCGGCAACTACCAGTGCGAGCCGTCTCGCCAGGCGCCACCCGCCGCCGACCGACGCGGCGGTCATCGATCCTGCCCGCTCGACTGTGCCCACAGCCGCAGCGCGGCCGATGCGCCGGGTGCGGACAGCACCGTCATCCCCGCGTCGCTCGTACGCGCCGGTGAGCCGGCGCCAAGTCGCAGCACCAGCACAGGTCCTCGGCCGTCGCGGTGTCCGCGCAGCCAGCCCGGCACCGCCGGATCGGAATCGCGCTGACCACGGCCGGTCACCACCACGGTGGCCGCGTCCGGTATGGCACCGAGTCCCCGCAGTCGCCCGCCCGGGCCTTCGCGCCCTGGGACGCGGGCCTCGATGCGGTCGATCTTTCGAAAGGTCAACCAGGCGAGCATCCGGTCGACGTCGCCGCGCCGCCCGTCACAGCGCAACTGTGCGGCACCGGCTATCACAAGAATCCGGCCACCGCCGCGCAGCAGCTGTGCCGACAGCGATGCCGCGACGTCGACCGCCTCCTCGAACGCAAGGGGGCCCGCCGCCATCCACGACGCTGCCCGGGTGTCGAGCACGAGGGTCAGCGCGGGATCGGGTACGTCGGTGAAACGGCGGACGAGCAGCGCGCCGGGTGTCGCGGCCCGCGCCCGCAACGTCGACGGCCAGTGGATGCGGCGGACGTCGTCGCCGAGGTGATAGGAACGCAGCCCGGCGAAGGACAGTCCTCCCTCGAGCCGGCCCCAGGTGCCGCCGTCGGCGTCCGTGCGCGCCGCGCGGGTACGCATCGGCGTGGGGACGGGGAGGATGCGCGGGCCCACCAGAACGGTCACCGGCGCTCCGATCTCCCGGCAACGCTCGAGCAGCCCGAAGGGGTCGCGCCGGTGCTGACGCAGCGGGCCGATGCGATGCCGGCCGCGTCGGGTCGTCCGCACACTCACCTCCACCACGCCGGGGCCCTCGTCGTGCCGTGGAACGAGGGCGCGCCCAGCCCAGGCGGTGCCCGGCAGCGACAGTGCGACGGGTCGGGCGCCCCGCCGTGTCCACCGGCCTGGGGCGAGGTGCGAGACCCGCAGGCGTGCCGACACGGCGTCGCCTCGGGTCACGACGGCGCGCGTCAGCTCGATCGACCCGGTCAGCGGAAGGTGCGGTGCCACCGTCAGGCTGGCCGCGACCAGCAGTGCCGCAGCGGCCGCAGCGGCCGCCATCGTGACCTCCGGATAACCCGATGCCAGGCCCAGGGGTGCTCCCGTGGCGGCCATGACCGCGGCGATGCGTCCGCGCCGGGTGGGTCGCGGCCAGTCCGACCGGCGCCGTCTGACCGCCGCTGGGGACTGCTGGAGACCGGTGGCCGTGGTGCTGCCGGTCAACATGACGGGATGTTGGGCGAGGGCTGGTTCGCCCGCGACATCGGGGTGCTGACGTAGATGTCCGGCACGAAGCCGTCGACGCCGTCGACGGTTACTTTGTCCCACCACTGGGAGATTCCGTCGCTGCCGGTTGGCTGGTAGGGGCCGGTGGTCTGGCATAGCACGTGCACTGGCACACCCCAGGTGTTCTGCGGCGTGCCGGGCAGCAAGACGCCCGTCGGAGACCCGCCGGGTGCGTCGAGGACCGGGAGGTCCTCAACATGCGCGTAGGTGCAGTCGTCGCAGGGCGGTTTGGTCCACGCGACGATCGTGTCGGCGCCGTACGACGAACAGCCAGCGGCGTTGCAGACGGAATACTGAAACCTCGTTACGTACGTACCCATGCCCAGGCGGACATCGAAGTGCACAAGTCCATCGGGGGCGAGCGAGTCCCAGTCCCCGCTGTGGGATGGCTGGGTGCACCCGTCCTCAGGGAAGGTGCCGCCGCCCGACTGCAGCATGTAGAAGTAGCTGAAACACACCTGCTCCGGAGGCCCACCTGACTCCGGGGTGAAGGTGAGGTCGAAGAAGCCGTTGCCAGTGACGATGTGCGGGTTGGCGAGCTGCCCGGGCCGCTCGCAGCCGTAGGCGTCGTGGCTGACCGCGGCGACTGCCGGGTCGAGGAAGGTCACCGAGTAATTGCGCTTCCCGCAGTCCGGGACGCGCACACGAAAGCCGTTCGAGGTGGTCGACACGATTGTCGCGTCCGGGCTCACCGACAGGGTCGCTCCTGACGCCGGAACTCCGCCGGGCGCGGTGATGGTGACGTCCACGAGATGATCGCCGGAGGGCCGCACCTGCAGGGATCCCGGCGGACGCGATCCCGGTGGCACGGTTCCGGTTCCAACTTCCGTGGACGTCGGCGACGGAGGCGGGGTGCGTCCCGGCCGGGAGGCACCGCCGGAGTCCTCAGAGCTGGGCGGAGTCGGTGGCGGCTGCCCCTGTGAAGGTCTCGTGCCGCGCTCGCCGGTCGGGACGGGTGGGGGCTTGGCGGCGGGCGGAGATGGCCGCTGGTCCCCCGCGGGATGCGCGGGTTGCGGATCCGTCTGTGAGGGGCGTGTCTGTCTCGGCAGGGCTGGCGAGGTACTTGGCGACGGAGACGCCGCGGTGTTGGAGGCGCTGCGCGGCGCCGGCGGGGAAGGCGGCGGAACCGTCGCCCTCGTGGTGGCCGCGGGTTTCGCCGATTCCGCCGTGGCCGCCACAGGTGCCGGCACGACGGTCGGCCCTGGTGCAGGTGTGATTGACGGCGGCAGTGGCGCCGGTCCGAGGGTGGCGGGCGAGAGTGAACGGAGGTGGATCGCGCGGGTGCGGCCCTGATAGGTGACGCTGGCCTGCCCGCTGTGGCGGTCGTTGGCCCACAGCAGCAGTCCGCGTGTGGTGAGCGCGATATCGGCGCCCGGCGCGCCGAGCGTCGTAACGGCGAGCGTGCGCCCCGTGCGGCTGTCCAGCGCGAGGACCCGACCAGTCTGGTTGTCCGGGATGTAGAGCACGGCGCCCTGCATCGCGGGCGCGCCGAGACCGCTCCCAGGAAGACCGGCGGGCAACCGCACCGCCCGAACCCGGCGGTGCGCGGTATCGACCAGCAGCACCCGCGCGCCAGACACCACGAGAGGGACGACCGGGCCGGCATCCCCGCGGGGTAGGCGTGCCATCGCGGCCGCCAGGTCGTCGCCGCGCACGCTCGCGGGAAGTGTCAGGACGCCCCGCGTGCCACGGAGCGGGACGAGCCGGTTTCCGGAGACATCCAGCGCCCACGGATGTCCCGCCGCCGTCACGACGCCGAGCTGACCTCCCGGACGCGTCACCTGGTGTGGGACGTCGAGCGTATCGCCGGCCAGGGAGGCAACCGCACCCTGTCTCGCGAGACCCACCCAGACCTGACCGGCGTCGTCCGACCACAGGTCGCTGGCCGGCAGGCCGCGGGTGTTCACGCTGCGCCGGATACGCAGAGTGGTCGCGTCGACCCGGACGAGGGAGCCAATATTTCCGTCTAGCAGATAGGCCTCCCCAGCACGGCTGATAGCGATACTGAGACGGCTTCCGGCGTCGGCGAAGGAGCGCCGCGGCACCATCGGGCCGGTCGTCGCCCGATTCGCTGACGCCGCGTCGACGCGGGCGACTGTTCCCGTCGTGCCCACTGCGATGAGCACGCCGTCGTCGGGTCCCTGAGTGAGGGCGAGAGTCTGGTGGACACCATAGGGCACAGCCACCGGAAGGCCCGCCGTCGCGGAGGCGCCTTCGGCGCGCTGGACCACTCCTGAGTCCGAGGCGGACAGCCAGAAGGAATCGGCCTCGATTTCCAGCTGAGCCCTGCCATGTCCTTGACGAAGGATTATCACCAGAGCTGCGACAAGTAGAAATACCGCTGCCGCCGCTGCCGCCGCTGCCGCCGCTGCCCGCACCCGAGTGCGGCGGCTACGCGAACCCTCGGCGACAACCCGCGAACCCGAAAAATCCGCCAGATGAATATATCGATGCATTGATGTAGATCCCCCGTGCGCGCATCGTGGTCCCCCGACCGACACTTGCGCATCAGGGAGATTCTAGACCATGACGACCATGGGCCTCGCCCGACCGCGCTGTACCCGCTCCGCCTCGCGACGCTGTCTTCGCTGACATGACATGACGAACACGACAGCTCCCGGGTAAACCCGGACAGCGTAACGGCTCGTGCACCATCGCGGATGTTGTGGGCGGCAAACAGGTCAGGGCGGCGTCGAGCTGGTCGCATCCGTCCAGACGGCGTCGGTCGTTGTGGGTAACCGACAACGAGCGGGCACCGATCTCGGCGGCGACGACGCTGGGCGCGGCTGGGGGCTGGCTGCGAAGGTAGAGGCTGTCACCGCCACGGGGCCGCCCTGACACCCGCGTGTCCCGTCGCGTTCACCTCCACCGTCGGCGGAGCATCACCACCGGTGGAGTGCCGCGACCGGTGGTGCGCCGCGACGGCGGGGCGCCACCTGGCGGCTCGGGCTCGGCACATCCGCGGACGAACGGGAGATCGCACTCGTGCAGGACAGGATCGTGGTCACGGGAATCGGCGCGATGACCCCCCTCGGTGGGGATCTCGCCACCAGCTGGGACGGCCTGCTCGCAGGCGCCTCCGGGGTCGGTCTTGTCGAGGACGAGTGGGCCCGCGACCTGCCGGTGCGCATCGCCGGCCGGCTGCCCGTCGACCCGGGCGCGACCCTGCCCCGCAAGGACGCCCGCAAGCTCGACCGCTGCGAGCAGATGGCCATGGTCACCGCCCGCGAGGCGTGGGCCGACGCCGGGCGGCCCGAGGTCGACCCGCACCGGCTCGCCGTCGTCATCGGCACCGGCTACGGCGGCGTGCAGTCCACCCTGAGCCAGCACCGCGTCGTCGAGGCGGGCAACGCGCGGCGGATGAGCCCGCACGCGATCATCATGCTGATGGCCAACGGGCCGGCCGCCTGGGTCAGCATCGACCTCGGTGCCCGCGCCGGCGCCCGCACCCCGGTCAGCGCCTGCGCGTCCGGCGCGGAGGCGATCTCCATCGCGATGGAGATGATCCAGGCGGACCTCGCCGACGTCGTCGTCGCCGGTGGCGTCGAGGCGCCGGTGGACAACCTGCCGCTGGCCGCGTTCGCGCAGATGCGCGCCCTGTCGACCCGCCACGACGACCCGGCCGCCGCGTCCCGGCCGTTCGACGCCGACCGCGACGGCTTCGTCCTCGGCGAAGGGGCCGCCGTCGCCATCCTCGAACGCGAGTCGTTCGCCACCGGACGCGGCGCCCGTGTGCACGCGGTGGCCGCCGGCGCCGCGGTGAACTCCGACGCCCTCGACATCACCACCGCCGACCCGGCCAACCAGTCCCGCGCCATCGCCACCGCGCTGCGCCGCGCCGGGCTCACCGCCACCGACATCGGCCTCGTGCACGCCCACGCCACCTCCACCCCGGTCGGTGACCCGCTGGAGGCCGAGGCGATCGCCTCGACGATCGGCACCCACCCGGCCGTGTTCGCCACCAAGGCGTCGACCGGTCACACCCTCGGCGCCGCCGGCGCGATCGGCGCGGTGGCCACCATCTGCGCCCTGCGCGACGGCATCATCCCGCCCGTGCGCAACCTCGACACCCTCGACCCGGCGATCAAGCTCGACGTCGTCACCGGCGCCGCCCGCCGCGAGCGTGTCCACGCCGCCGTCGCGAACGCCTTCGGCTTCGGCGGCCACAACGCCACCCTGGTCTTCACCGCCGCCTGACGCCCCACCTGGGCCGCGTCTCGCGTTGTGATCGTCGCGTCGCGTGGGCGCGGCGGCGGGTTTGTGGCAGCGTCCTGGCCATGTCACGGCGGCCCGTGTCGCGAACAGGGGGACGCGTCGGACGCGACACGCCGACGTCGCGACACGGTGCCGCTGTCCCCCGCGGGACTTCCCCTCGACGGGAAACCTGCCCCGTGTGACGAGGGTGCGGCCGCGACGACGATCAGGCCGGCAGGTGCGTCGGCCCGGTTGCTCCGTCAGGCCTGCATGTCGGTCAGGCTGGTCTCTCGGTCTGCTCGGCGGGCTGGTCGCCGCTCGTCGTCGCGGCCGGCGGATCGAACGTCGACTCCGCCGTCGACTCAGCCCTCGGGGGATCGGTGGGCGCCGGGTCGGACGGCGCCGGCTCGTCAGCCTCGCCCTCGTCAGCCTCGCCCTCATCAGCCGCGGTCTCGGGTGCCATGTCCGCGTCCGAGGTCGAGGGTGACGCCGCCCGGCGACGGCGGCGCACGACAAGCACGACGGCGACCGCCACGGCCACCACCACGGCGGATCCGGCACCGACCACCGGCCACACCCAGCCCGGCGTGCCGTCGTCGACATGGCCGGAGACCTGCACGTACTCGGGTTTCTCCACGGTGGACGTCAGATCCTTCGGGACCAGGATCTGGTCTTTCGGGCCGAGCAGCCTGTTGCGGTGGCGAAAGTCGTCGAGGCTGGTGAACAGGGTGCCGTTCTTCGGGTCGAGCGCGACCGTGCGGCCGCCCTCGCAGCGGACGAGGTACAGCGACAGCGCGTCCAGCTTCCCGGCCCCGGCCCGCTCCACCACGATGCGGCGCTCCACCACCGGCCCGGGCTTCGCGGCCGGCTCGCAGCGCGGCGACGACGACGAGCCGCACCCCGCGAGCACCATCACCACCACCAGGCCCAGCAGCGCCACCATCCCACCCGCCGCCCTCACCCCGGCACGCGGATGACGACGGTCAGACACTGCGGGCACGAACGGAGCGGCGGACACAGGACGTCGACGACACCGCGGAGACGGTCGGAGCATGCGTTCATTGTGCTGACCGGCCAAGGCCTGGGCGCACCGCGGTCGCGTGACCCGCGCCGCGCGCCCGCCGCGGCGGGGCGGGGGGCGGGTTGACTTCGAGCGCGCGCGAGGACCTAGCGTCTGCGATCATGCCAACCATACTGATCACCGGGGCGAACAGGGGTCTTGGCTTCGAGACCGCCCGCCAGCTGCTCGCCGCCGGCCACACGGTCTACCTCGGCAGCCGCGACGCCGCGCGTGGCCGGCACGCCGCGGCCAGCCTGGACGGCGCACGGGCGGTCCAGCTCGATGTCACGGATGACGCTTCCGTCGCTGCCGCCGCCGACGTGATCGGCCGGGACGGAGGCCTGGACGTGCTGGTCAGCAATGCCGGCATCGCCCCGGAATGGGGGGAGAACGGCGTGGTGACCGGCGCCGCCGACCTGACCGCCGCACTGACCCGCCAGACGTTTGACACGAACGTTCTCGGCGCGGTGCGCGTCCTGCACGCGTTTCTCCCGCTGCTGCGCCGCTCCACCGCGCCGGTGGTGGTCCTCGTCAGCAGCGGCCTGGCGTCTCTCACCCGGGCCAGCACCGCGGGCTCCTCGACGCCGACGGCGCCCTTCCCTGGTAACCCGACGCAGGCGGCGGCCCACAGCAGGATCGCGCCGTTGGCCGGTCAGCCGGTCGGACCGCTTCCCTGCGCCGGCGCGGCCGACCCGTCCGGGACCGTCGCGGCGGCGAAGCGCTCCCGCTGCTTGGCGGCGAACGCCGCCGTCGCGTTGGCCCGCGGGAACGGACCGGCGGGAACCGGGACACCGAGGAAGTCGCACAGCGGCTCCCAGCCGTGCGTGACATCGAACACCAGCAGGCGCCGCGCGGGCACCTCGCGGCGCACGGCGGCGGTGTGCTCGGCGAAGATCTCCAGAGCGCGGTCCCTGTCGGCGAAACGCCCCCCGAAGACGCCGTCCCAGATCAGCGCGTTCATCATGGTAACCACCTGCCGGCCCTGCTCGTTGAGGTTGGGCGGCGTGGACGAGACGGCCCGGAAGATCGTGTTGCGGGCGCTGGCGTACCACCGCTCGGGGTCACGCACGGTGTGGATGACCCGCGCCGCCGGGTAGGCCTCGACGAGCTCCCGCCAGAACCGGGCACCCGGCCAGTCCACCGTCGACCGACAGCCCTCGAACAGCGCCTCCCAGTTCACCGGCTTGCCGTCCGCGGCGTCGGTCCAGTATGGGATCGTGTGCCGGCGGTGGGCCAGTACCTCGTCCATGTGCTGGCAGGGGCCGAAGCCGAGCTGTTCGAGTGCCGCCTTGAGCGACAGCGTTCCCGTGCGTCCGAATCCCACGCCGATCACGTCGAGCATCGCATCTCCTCAGCTGCGCCGATCCCCCACGTGTGCCCCCACGCTACCGTCGGTGTGACGCTGCGTGAAGATCCAGCCGGCGAGGTGGACGCAGATGGCCACCTCGACGCGGGCCGACGGCGGCGCGCACAGGCCGCTAGCTGCCAGGATCCGCCCGCGGGCTGGTCGCCGTGGTGACGCCGACCGCCGGGGCGGCGGGGCCGGCTGTGCTGGTTGGGGTGGTTGTGCCGGTGGTGGCGTCGCCGCCGGCCGGCACGCGGAGGCGGGGGCGGGCCAGGCCGCAGGGATCGTCGTCGGCGGTGCAGGGCTCGCATTCGGCCTCGACGGTGACGTGGGTGATGCCGTGACGGGCGGCGAGCATCGCCTTGATCTCGTCCGAGACGGCGCGGGCCTGCGCGAGGCTGGGATGCCCCCCGTCACGGCCGTCGTCACCGCCGTCGAGATGACCGAGGGTGACGTGCACCGAGGCGGCGGCCACCCGGTCGGACAGCCCCCACACGTGCAGGTCGTGGACGTCGAGAACATGCTCATGGCCGAGGATGTCGGCCCGTACAGCCACCACGTCGAGATTCTCCGGAGTCGCCTCCAGCAGCACCCGCGACGCGCTGACCAGCAGCCGCACGCCCTGCGCGGCGATGAGCAGCGAGATCACCAGCGACACCGCCGGGTCCAGCCAGTACCCGCCGCCGGCCAGCCAGATCACCAGGCCGGCGGCGGCGACCGCCACCGACACCGCGGCGTCCCCGGCCAGGTGCAGCACCGCCGCGCGGGTGTTCAGATCGCCGTCACGCTCCCGCACCAGCAGTGCCGACACCCCGTTGACCGCGGCGGCGACCAGCGCCACCACCACGACCACCGGCCCGTCGACGTCGCCGTGCGCGCCCAGGCGGCGCAGCGCCTCCACGGCGAGCAGCGCCGTCACCACCAGCACCGCCGCCGCGTTGGCCTGCGCGGCGAGCACCGGCCAGCGCAGCCCGCCGAACGTGCGCCGCGCCGAGGGCGGGCGCCGCGACAGCGTCAGCGCCACCAGCGCGAGCGCCACCCCGGCCGTGTCGGTCAGGTTGTGCCCGGCGTCGGCGAGCAGACCCACCGAATGCGCCGCCACCCCGGCGATCGCCTGCCCGACGACGATCGCCAGGTTCAGCCCCGTCGCCCACCACAACCGCCGCCGCTGCGCCGCCGTCGTCCGCCCCGACACACCATGCCCATGACTGTGGCTGTGGCTGGCATGGCCGGGACCGTCGCCATGGCGGTGGTCGTGGTCGTGGTCGTGATCCTGTTCGGGGACGTGGTGGTCGGCGCCGGCCCAGTGGCCGGCGTGCGCGGTCACGACAGCGCCTCGTCGACGGCCGCGACCGCCTCTGCCACCCCGGCCGGGACGAGCGGTACCGCGGGACCGGTGTACTCCTCGTGGACATGCTCGGGATCGACGGCGAGGACGACGTCGAGCAGGTCACCGAGGGCGTGGCGCAGCTTGTCGTCGGCCAGCTCATAACGCTGGCGGCGACCCTCCGGCGTCGCGACGACCAGCCCGCAGCCGCGCAGGCAGGCCAGATGGTTCGACAGGTTCGTCCGGCCCACACCGAGGACCTCGGCGAGCTCCGACGGATACGCCGCGCCCGCGCGCAGTACGAGCAGCAGCCGCGCCCGCGTCGGATCGGACAGCGCGTGCCCGAACCGCGCGAGCACCTCGGCGGACGACGCGAGAGCAACCATGCCCCAACGATACAGCCGCCGCTGACGTCAGCGCATCCTGAACAGACGCCTCCGGGGGCGGTTCAGGCGTCGAACAGGGCGCTGACGGACTCGCCGTTGTGGATGCGGCGGATCGCCTCGGCCAGCGGCGGGGCGACGGTGAGCACCGTCAGCTCCGGCACCCGGCCGTCGACAGGAATCGGCACCGTGTTCGTGCAGACGATCTCGACGACCTCCGGCTGGTCGGCGATCCGCTTGAGCGCCCCGGCCGAGAACAACCCGTGCGTGCAGGCGACCCGCACCGAGCGCACCTCGAGCTCACGCAGCCGCTCCAGCAGCTCCAGCACCGTCGAACCCTTGGCGATCTCGTCGTCGAGCACGATCACGTCCCGCCCGGCGACGTCCCCGATCACCGAGGAGATGCTCACCCGGTCGTCGGCGAAGCGCTGCTTGGCACCCGCGGCGACCCGCGCCCCGAGCATCCGCGCGAACGCCGCCGCCTCCTTGGCGTTGCCCAGGTCCGGCGAGACGACCGTCGTGTTCGACAGGTCATGGCGGCGAAAGTGCGCCGCGAGCTCCCGCAGCGCGTGCAGATGATCCACCGGGACGCTGAAGAACCCGTGCACCTGCGGCGAGTGCAGCGTCATCGCCAGCACCCGGCTCGCCCCCGCGGCCACCAGCAGGTCCGCGACGAGCCGCCCGCCGATCGAGATCCTCGGTGCGTCCTTCTTGTCCGAGCGCGCATAGGCATAGTGCGGCAGCACCACCGTCGTGCGCGCCGCCGACGCACCCCGCGCCGCGTCCAGCATCAGCAGCAGCTCGACCAGGTTCTCCTGGGTCGGCGCGACCAGCGGCTGGATCAGGAACACGTCCCGTTCCCGGCAGTTCGCCGGCAGCTGGACCTCGAGGCAGTCGTTGGCGAAGCGCTGCGTGCGTACCCGGTGCAGCGGCACGTCCAGATGCGTGCAGATCTCCTCGGCGAGGCTGGGGTGGGCACTGCCGCTGAAGACGGCGATGTCGCGCACGAACGCTCCCTGTTCTCCGGTGTTGCGCGTTCACCTGGGTGACGCCGCGCAGTCGGGCCGAGGTCGCCGTCCCGTCGACGACCGACCCGGATGCTACCGACGAAATGGCGCCCAGGCGCGGCCAGCGGCCCACGGCCGCCCCGCCGACCCGGCGCGCCGGGCCACCCAAGACGTCAGGCGGCCCGCAGCGCGTCGCGCAACGCCACCCGGGTGCCCGAGCGTTTCACCGCGTTGCCGTACACCCGGCCCGCCAGCCAGACCAGCAGCCCGGTCAGCGCCAGCGCCGCGACCAGCGCAACCACCACCTGCCACACCGCCACACTGCCGATCCCGATCACCATCGGCATCAGCACCGGCGCGAACAGCGGGATCATCGCCAGCGTCAGCACCAGCCCGCTGTCCGGCGACGCCGGCAGCACCGAGATTCCCACCACATACGGGATGATGATCGCCGCGATGATCGGCGGGGTGACCCCGGCGGCGTCCTCCTGCCGCGACACCAGCGCCCCCGCCGCCGCGAACAGCAGCGCGTACATCGAGAACCCGACCAGGTACCACAGCAGCGCCATCGCCACCGACCCGACCGCGAGACCCGCCGGAATCCCGAGCTGCCCCGTCGCCAGGCCAAGCCCCACCCCCACCACGCCGATCAGCGCCAGCTGCCCCAGCGCGACCGCGCCGATCCCGACGACCTTCCCGGCCATCAGCTGCCACGGCCGCACCACCGCCAGCAGCAGCTCCACCACCCGCGACGACTTCTCCTCCACGACGCCCTGCGTCACCGCCGGCCCGAAGATCATCAGCGAGAGATAGATGAGGCCACCGGAGAGCAGGCCGAGCAGCAGCCGCGGCCCGTCGACCTCGCGCTTCGCGTGCAGCGCCGTCACGTCGACGCCGGCCGTCACCACCGCCCGGCCCACCGTCGCCGGATCACCGCCGAGACCGGCGATCTGCGCCTCCAGCGCGGCCTGGCGCGCCGCGACCGTCAGCACGGAGGTCAAGGTGTCCGACAGATCCTTCTTCACCGTCACCTGGTAGCCGCCGCCGGCCGCCCCGGTGCGCACCAGCGCGTCGACGTCCCCGTCGAGCACCGCCTGCCGGCCGTCGGCGACGTCGGTGACCGTGCGCACCCGCACCTCCTCGCCGAGGGATCGCCCCGCGGCGACGATCGCCGTGGCCTGCCGTCCGTCCGCCGCCGTCACCGCCACCGTCGACGACGACGACGACGACCCGCCGCTGACGGCGCTGAGGACCAGCACGGCCGCCGCGATCGCGACCACGAACAGCGCCGTCATCACCTGGAACGCCCGCGACCGCACCCGGGTGACGATCTCCCGCCCGGCGATCAGCCGCAGCGCCCGCGCCGTGCCGAGCTCACCGAGCCCGCCGTCGTGCCCGCTGACCCCACCTTCGGATCCGCCGGTCGCGCCCCGCGGCCCATCGGCGCCGCCAACGCCGTCCGTCGTCATCTGCCCTCCCGCTCCCGCCAGGACCGCACGCCGTCCTCCCGCACCCCCGCTGTCACGGCGCACCCGCGCCGTCCGGGCCGATCGAGCCATCGTCGCCGGCCGCGGCCTTCGGACCGCCCGCGCTGGTCACGGCGTGCGGGTCGTCTGCGTCGGCCGTGCCGCGCGGGTCGGGCGAGGCGCTCGCCACCGGTATGGTGCCCGGCGGGGCTGGCATGGCCGACGCGTTCCGCGGAACGTCTGCGGCCGGAGAGCCGGGGCCCGATGGTTGCGCTGGCGAGGCCGTGGGTGCCGAAAGCTGGGAGGGCAACGTCGGAGCCGCCGGAGCCGGATGGGTCGGAGACGGCGGCTGCTGTGGGGCCGGGGGCTGCGGGGAGGGCGCCCCGGGCGAGGCGGGAGCGGTAACGACGTCGCGGAACAACTCGGACAGGGACGGCAGCCGGTGGCGGAACTCACGCACCGGGCCGGTGGCCAGCGCCGCGTGCAACACGGCCTGGTCGTCGGCGCCGGGGGCCAGCTCCAGCACCGTGGCCGTCCCCTCCCGGCCACGCGACGTGACCCCGTCGAGGCCGTCGGCCCAGCCGTCGGGCGCCGACGGCGCGTTAACCACCAGCCGGCTCGTCCCCGCCGATCGCAGCTCGCCGACCGGCCCGCAGGCCACCATCCGACCCGCACGGACGATCCCCACCCGGTCGCACAGCCGCTCCACCAGCTCCAGCTGGTGGCTGGAGAACACCACCGGCACACCGGCGGCGCGCCGCTCGCGCAGCACCTCGCTCATCACGTCCACGGCCACCGGGTCCAGGCCCGAGAACGGCTCGTCGAGGACGAGGACGACCGGGTCGTGCACGAGCGCCGCCGCGAGCTGCACCCGCTGCTGGTTGCCCAGGCTCAGTTTCTGCACCTCGTCGTCGCGGCGCTGCGCGACCCCGAGCCGCTCCGTCCACCGCTCCACCGCCCGGCGCGCCGACACCGGACCGAGACCGTGCAGCTGGGCGAGGTAGACGAGCTGCTCGGCCACCTTCATCTTCGGGTACAGCCCACGCTCCTCCGGCATGTACCCGATGCGACGGCGCATCGCCAGGTCCAGCGGTACGCCGTCGAAACGCACCTCACCGGCGTCCGCGGCCAGCACGCCGAGGACGATCCGCATCGTGGTCGTCTTGCCTGCGCCGTTGCTGCCAACGAACCCGAACAGCTCACCGGCGCGCACGTCGAACGACATCGCGTCCAGCGCCACGGTCGACCCGTACCGCTTGGAGACACCGTCGATCTCCAGCCGCCCGTCGCCCATGAGCTTCCACCGCCTCCAGCTTGCCCGGCCCGCGTGCCTATTGTGTCCGGCCCCTGACCGCCGCCCACACCGCGGTCACGGTCACCCAACTGACAAGATCAAAGGTTGTCTCTGGTGGTGGTCCGTGGTGTGTAAGATTTTGATCTTGTGATAGGCGTGGTGTGGGAGATCGTCAACAGCGTTGATTATCTTGATGGCGGTCAGGATGGCCGTGTGCGCCAGACGGAGACGTGGGCCCCGCTGGACGCGGTGAAGGGCTCCCCGCTCCAGCCCGCCCAACGCTCGGTCAGATCCAGTCCGGCGAGGCGGGCCATCAGGTCGAGCTCGCTCGGCCACGCGTAGCGCAGCTCGACCGGGAAGGTCCGCACCCCCGTCGGCCCGAGGACCAGCCGGCGGGCGCGGATGCGCTGGGTGAGCGGGTCGTGGGTGGCGGCGATCAGCCGGGTCTCCTCCCCCGTCATCTCCTCCGCGACGACGTGCTGGCCGTTCGGGTAGCGGGCCGGGTCGGGGACGAACGCCTCCATGACGAGGTGCCCCCCGGGCCGCAGCGCGCGCGCCGCGTTCGCCAGACACCGCACCTGCGACTCCTGGTCGAGGAGCGCGAAGAAGGTGTTGAACACGACGTACACCAGTGCGAACGGGCCGCCGGGCGCGTCGACGCCGGCGAAGTCGCCGACCGCGACCGGGATGTCCGCGCCGCCGGGCTTGTCCCGCAGCCGCGCGAGCATCCGCGGGGAGGCGTCGATGCCGACGACGGGGGTGCCGAGCGCCGCGAGCGGCAGCGCCACCCGGCCCGTCCCGATCCCGAGCTCCAGCGCGGGGCCGCTCCCCTCCCCCACCGCCGCGCCCGCCCGCGCGTGCAGGAACGCGGCGACCGCCGCGACCTGCGCGCCACGCGCCGGGAACCAGTCGTCGTACACGTCCGCGACGCGCTCGCCGTAGGACTCCGGTCTGAGCGTGTCATCCATGGCACCCACCGCATCCATGTCACGCAGGCTGACATACGACCCACCTGGACCTCATCTTCTTTTCCGGCGATATCGCCACCCAGGGCGATCGCCTGGGACGCACTGCCCGCGGCCGAGGCCAACCCGGTCGCGGTCGCCGCGATGGCCGAGGTCGCCACCGCCACCGCCACCTACCGACCAGCATCCTTGGCCGCCCCCAGCGTCCCCGTCCCCCCCACAGACCCGACCGCCGCCAACGGGACACCCCCCGCCGCTACCGTCCCGGCGGCGGCTGACGAGGCCGCCCCGGCGGCGCAGACCGC
>NZ_FZMO01000046.1 GCF_900197875.1 Frankia canadensis
GCCAGAACGGAACGCCTCGGCTGCGACACCTACCTCCGCGACCTCCACACCGCCCTCAACATCCACCTCGAAACCACCACCCCCACCAGCACCAGCACCAGCACCAGCACCAGCACCAGCCAGAACAGCAAGAACGAGGACCCCCCGCACGACACCGCCGACAACGACCACACCGACGGCGATGACATCGACAGCGAGGACGGCGACAGCGGCGGCCCAGGAAGTGAGGACCGTCAACAAACGGCAGGACGCATACAAGGCACCCTCGGCGGCATCCTCGGCCCCCACATCGGACTACCCGCCACCGTCCTCGAACGCCTCGGCTGCGACACCTACCTCCGCGACCTCCACACCGACCAGCACGGCAACCCGCTGCACCTCGGCAGACGACGACGCTTCCCCACCAACCGCCTCCGCGACGCCGTCCACCTCCGCGACCGCGGACACTGCCGCTACCCCGGCTGCCAGCGCACCCGATGGCTCCAAACCCACCACGCCATCAGCTGGGAACAAGGAGGAACCACCGACATCGAAAACCTGCTCCTGCTCTGCAGCCGACACCACAAAACCATCCACGACCAGCACATCACCCTGCACCGATCGGGCCGCAACACCGTCTACGCCACCCGGGCCGATGGCACCCCCATCACCGCCACATCACCCACCCTCACCACCCACGACCTCGACGCACTCATCCGCAACCTCGACGGTGGAGGTGGAGGCCAAGGCGCGGACGTGCGCTGATCTATGAGAAGGCCACTGCGCGCCAGCATCCACTGGGCGACCGCCATGAGCTCGTCGTCCTGGTACCGAAGTGCCGGCTTAGCGCGACGTCGGCCGGGCGGTTGACGTCGGCTGGGCGAAGCGGCGGTGGCAGTGGCGGATGAGCACTCGTAGTGCCGGGTCGTGGGTGTCGCCCCAGACGAGGGCGAGGGCGGCGAGGGTGGGGACGTCCTCGATCGGCATGCTGCGCAGCCGGTCGGGCTGATCGTCCACCATCGACGCCGACAGGACGGCGACGCCGAGGCCGCGGGCCGCGAGCTCGGCGACAGCCGTCGGCGCCGCGGCCTCCAGCGTCACGCGCGGGCGCTCGCCGGCGGCCGCACAGGCCCGGTCGAACACCGCCCGCACGCCGGTGCCGGTCGGCAGGCAGGCGATGGGATAGGGCACCAGATCACCGACGCGCAGGCTGGACCGGACGGCCAACGGGTGAGCGGGCGCGACCGCGGCGACCAGCGGCTCCGCGACGACGGGCATCGCCCGCGGCCCGGACACCGCCCGCGGCTCGGGCAGGGCGCCCGCCCCGGACATGGTGCCAGCCCCGGACAGGAGTGGCGCGTCAGCGGGCGTGCCGACCAGGGCCAGGCCCAGCGACCCGGCGCGGACCTGGTCGAGAAGTCGGTCGGAGCTGTCCTCCGTCAGGGTGATCTCGATGCCGGGATGTTCGGCGTGGAAGGAGGCGAGCGCGTCGAACAGCGGCTCGAACGTGCAGGACGCGACCATGCCCACCACGATCCGGCCCCTGATCAGACCGTTCACCTCGTCGACGGCCGCCCGCACGGCGCCGACGGCCGCCAGCGCCGCCCGGGCGTGCTCCAGCGCCGCAACGCCCGCGGGCGTCAACGTCGCGCTGCGGCCCGAGCGGTCGATCAGGAGCGCGCCCAGCTCATGTTCCAGTACGCGGACCTGGGCGCTGACCCCCGACTGGCTGATGCGCACCCGCTGCGCGGCACGGGTGAAGTTCGCCTCCTCGGCGACGGCGATGAAGTACTCCAGCTGGCGCAGTTCCATAATCCGGGATTCTAGATCCCATCAGAATCATCTGTTGGACTACTACGTCTCCCGCTGGCGAGACTGGCGGCACAGCACACTGACCGGAACGGAAGAAGGAGTCGAGGATGACCGAGCACGAGGGCGCCCGCACGCCTGAGGATCTGACCAGGCTGTTCGTCGAGCGGGCGAACGCCGGGGACGCCGCCGGCATCGCGGAGCTCTACGAGCGTGACGCCGTCATGGCGTACCCGCCAGGTGGCCAGACCGTGGGGCGCGACGCCATCCGGGCGCTGTGGGAGAAGGTGCTCGCGGACGCGCCACGCTTCGAGCCCGAGGCGCCGCTGCCCACCCTGGTTCACGGCGACGTCGCGCTGACATCCACGGTGGCCCGGGATGGCGCCGGCGCCCGCGCGCAGGTCGCCCGTCGCCAGCCGGACGGCACCTGGCTGCGGCTGCTCGACCAGCCCGAGTTCGTCCGGGCCGACGGTTGACCGGTCAGCTGCCCCGGTAGGTCGAGTAGCCGAACGGCGCTAGCAGCAGCGGGACGTGATGGTGCTCGGCCGGGTCGGTGACCGCGAACGTGATCGTCACCTCGGGGAAGAACGCCGAGCGCGCGTGGGTGTCGAAGACGAGCCGCCAGCGGCCGGGCGCGGTCAGCGGCAGGCCCGCGAGCCGGCCGTCGGCGTCGGTGACCCCGGACGCGACGGCCGTCCAGACGCCAGCCTGTTCCGGGGAGGCAGCCTGTTGCGGGGGCAGGCCGCGTTCAAGGCGGACTGGTACGCCCGCGGCGGGACGTCCCGCCGCGGTGTCCAGCACATGGGTGGACAGGCCCATCAGCCCCTCCCTCCGGTGATCAGGCGCCGGTGATCAGGTGGCGGATGCGCAGGGCGGTGATCTCGGCCTGTTGGCCTGCGGCGATCCGCAGTTCCTCGGCCGGGCCGTGGGTCATCCGCTCGTGGAGCACCGTGAGCATCTCCTCGGCGGTGCGGCCCGCCGCCCGGACCAGGAAGATGTAGCCGAAACGGTCCTCGTACTCGGCGTTGCCGGCGGCGAAGGCGGCCCTGATCTCGTCGGACGCCTCGTCCATCGCCGCCTGCTCCCGCCGGGGGGCGTCGAGGGAGACGAGCGAGGCCCGGGCGGTCGTCGGCGGCGCCGGGGTGCGGGTGGGGCGCTCGCCGATCCGGGGGTGCGCGGTGAACGCCTCCAGCCAGGCCGGCTCGGGCAGCGCCCACCATTCCTGCTCGGCGGCGGGCAGCAGCCCGGCCAGGGTGCCGAACGGGCGGCGCTCCACCACTGCGGCGGCCCAGTCCTCGGAACCGCAGCAGGCCAGCAGCTCCTCGATCGCGGCTTCCGGGGACAGCGCGTCGAACCAGCGCATGGCGAGCGACTCCCGCCCGGTCGACGTCGGCAGGCCGGTCAGGCGCAGCCGGGCGAGGCCGCCGTCGGGGATGGCGTCGATGCGCACATGGGTGGCCTGGACGGGAACCTCCAGGTCGAACAGGTGGCGGGTGTTGGGCTGCACCCGGGTGCGCGGCAGGAGCGGGAACCAGTCGCCGATGGCGCTGACGTCGTCGGGGTCGAGCAGGTCCGGGTAGTCGGCCGCCCACAGCTCGACGGCCCGGGGGGCGTTGCCGCGGAAGTGGCTGGTGTCGACCTCAGCCCGCACGATCAGGCCCTGGGTGACCAGGCGCACCACCGCCCAGTCGTGCCCCGTGCCGCGGCGGCGGCGGGTCTCCCAGCCCTCCCCCATCGCCCGGGCATCACCGGAGGCGTTGAGGTTGTGGCGGTCGCCATAGTGCATGTCGCTGGCCGCGACGACAACCCCGCCCAGGTCGGCGGCGGCGAGGTCGGAGGTGACATGGTCGAGCAGCCGGGGATCCGGCACGACCGTGCCGTGCACGCGCAGCCGGGCGACGCCGCCGTCCGGGTGGATCGTGAGCCGCAGGTGGGTGATGCGGGTCAGGCCGTGCTCGGCCACGGGCAGGACGTTGGCGGCGTCGGCGGTCACCGGGGTGCGCGGCACGAGTTCGACCCAGTCGACGGCGGGGTCGGCCGCCTCGGCCGCCGAGGGGTAGCCGGCGAGCGTCGCCCCGTGGATCGTGACGGCCTCCGGCGCGTTGCCGGTGAAGTGGGTGGTGTCGACGGTGATCGCCCGGGCGATGCCGGGCGAGCCCAGGCGGACGATGGCCCAGTCAGCCCCGGGCAGGTCGCGGCGACGGCGGGTCTCCCAGCCGTCCGTCCACTGGCCGCGCTCGGTGAACACGCCCGGCCGGACCACGGGCGCCTCGGGCAGCAGCATCCGCTCGGCGAACGCGAAGAACTCATCGTTGACGGCCACGACCGTGCCACCGAACCGGGCCGCCGCCAGATCGGCAAGGTTGGTCAGATCGGGCTGGTCACTCATCAGAATCCCTCTCGGTCAGACGGGTGGCGGCACGGGCCCCGCGGGGACAGGATGGGGCACCGCGTTTGCGGGACGCAAAGAGTACGTCTCTCATCGGGTGATACGTCCCTCATCGGGCGAGCAGCCGTCCGCGGGGCGGACGGTTGCCGTCGGCGCGCACCCCCCGGAGGTAGGTCGCCTGGACCAGTCCGGTCAGGCTGCGGCCCGCGTAGGGGGTCAGCGGGTGGCGGTGGTGCAGCATGGCTGGTTCGACGACGAACGACGCGTCCGGGTCGAGGACGACGAGGTCGGCGTCGGCGCCCACCGCGATCCGGCCCTTGGCGCGCAGGCCGGCGAGGTCCGCCGGTCCCGTGCACATCCAGCGGACCACGTCGGCGAGGCTGTGGCCACGCGCGCGGGCCCCCGTCCACACGGCGGGCAGCCCGATCTGCACGGACGCGATCCCGCCCCAGGCGGCGGCGAAGTCGCCGGTGTCGATCTGCCTGACCGCCGGCGTCGACGGGGAGTGGTCGGTGACGACGCCGGCGAACAGTCCCTCGGCGAGCGCGTCCCACAGCCGGTCCTGGTTCGTCCGGCCCCGGATGGGTGGGGCGCACTTGAACACGGTGGCGCCGTCGGGCACCTCCTCGGCGGTGAAGGTCAGGTAGTGCGGGCAGGTCTCGACGCTCAGCGGCAGTCCCTCCACCCGGGCGGCCAGGACGTCGTCGAGCGCGTCCGCGGCGGACAGGTGCAGCACGTGCAGCCGGGCGCCGGTCGCCGCGGACAGCGCCGCGAGTCCCGCCACCGCCCGCTTCTCCGCGGCCGGTGGCCGGGAGGCCAGCCAGCTCGCGAACGCCCGGCCGACCACCGGCGGGGCCGCGGCGAGGACCGTGGGCGACTCGGCGTGCACGACGGTGAGGGCGCCCATGCGGGCGGTGTGCCCGACGGCGGCGGCCAGGACGTCCATCGACACGTGCGGGAACTCCTCGACCCCGGACGGGGCCAGGAACGCCTTGAATCCGAAGACGCCGGCGTCGTGCAGCGCGGCGAGGTCGCGCTGGCGGCGGGTGTCGGCGCCGATGATGCCGCCCCAGAAACCCACGTCGACGGCGATCTGCCCGGCGGCCGCGGCCCGCTTGGCCTCGAGGGCGGCGAGCGACGTCGTCGGCGGGATCGCGTTCAGCGGCATGTCGATGATCGTGGTGACGCCGCCGGCGGCCGCCGCCCGGGTCGCGGTGGCGAATCCCTCCCACTCGGTGCGGCCGGGCTCGTTGACGTGCACGTGGCTGTCGACGACGCCCGGCATCAGCACGAGGTCGCCGAGGTCGGTCACCGGCACCCCCGCCGGCGCCTCGGTCAGCACCGTGACCGCCGTGATCCGGCCGGCCTCGACGTGTACCGCCGCGGGACGCTCGCCGTCGGGGAGGATGACCCGGCGCGAGCGCAGGACCCGCGGGCGCTCGGGCAGTGCCAGGCGGGGCAGTGCCAGGCGGGAGAGTGCCAGGCGGGGCAGTGCCAGGCGGGAATCAGCCAGGGCAGGGCCAGAAGGGGCGGAGTCGCTCATGCTGGCGGGTCACCTCCAGGGGCGCCAGGCAGGTCGACAGGGTTTTCCAGATCAACGAGGTCCTGCGGGCGGACGGGGACGCGGCGCAGGTCGCGGCCCACCGCCGCCCGGATCGCCGCGACGATCGCCGGCGTCGCCGTGCAGGTGGGGGCCTCACCGACACCCTTCACCCCGTACGGGGCTTCCGGCTGTGGCTCGGTGACGGCCACGAAGTCCAGGTCGGGGACGTCGGCGGCGGTGGGCAGCAGGTAGTCGTGGAAGGTCGGGTTCGTCACCCGCCCGCCGTCGGTGACCAGCTCCTCCATCACGGCCAGGCCCAGGCCCTGCGCGGTGCCGCCCTCGACCTGGCCGCGCAGCGCCAGCGGGTTGAGCACGGTGCCGCAGTCCTGGGCCAGCGCCATCGACACGACCCGGACCAGCCCCAGGTCGAGGTCGACGTCGACGACGGCCCGATGCGCGGCGGCGGCGAAGGCGACGTGCGGATCCCCCTGGCCGGCGGCGTCGAGCGCGGTGGTGCGCCGGTGGTGAAAGGTGAACTCGGCCTCGACCGGGCCGGCGGCGAGCGCGTCGGCCAGCGTGAGGCGCAGGCCCGCCTCGGCGCCCACGATCCGTCCCGCGGTGATGCGCAGGCTTGCCCCGGGCGCCTCGACGACCCGCGCTGGCAGTCCGGCGGTGCGGGCCACGCGGGCCAGCAGGCGGTCGGCGACCGCGACGCACGCTCCGCGCACCGCCCCGCCGCTCATCCAGGTCTGGCGGGACGCACTGGTGGAGCCGGCGCTACCGATCGCGGTGTCCGCCGGGCGCAGCACGACCTGGTCGACGCCGAGCTCGGTGCGGGCGATCTGCTCGGCGATGGCGACGAACCCCTGGCCGACCTCGGCGCAGGCGCTGTGGATGCTGGCCCGCGGGGTGCCGTCGGCGGCGAGGTCGAGGCGGACGCGAGCCACGGAGGAGTCGTCCATGCCCTCGGAGAACAGCAGGTTCTTGTAGGCAAGGGCGTATCCGACGCCGCGACGCACCCGGCTCGGGTCGGCGGCGGCGGGCAGGCCGCCGGGCAGGGTGAGGCCCGTCGGGCCGGCTGGGCCAGCCGTCGGTGACGGGGGCAGGGGTCGGGCGGCGACGAGCTGGATGAGTTCCCGGGCGGGTAGCGGGCCGCCCATCACCTGGCCGGTCGGCAGGATGTCGCCCGGGCAGATGGCGTTGCGCACGCGCAGCTCGACGGGGTCCAGGCCGACAGCGTCCGCCAGCCGGTCCAACTGGGCCTCGTGGCCGATGGTCACCTGCGGAACGCCGAACCCGCGCATGGCCCCGCAGGGCGGGTTGTTGGTCCGCACCACCACCCCGTGCAGCCGCGCGTGGGGCACCCGGTACGGACCGGCCGCGTGGGTGACCGCGTTGGCCAGCACCGCCGGGGACGACGACGCGTAGGCGCCGCCGTCGAGGACCAGACGGGCCTGGACGCTGACCAGATCGCCGGCACGGGTGGCGGTGTGCCGGAACCACATGCGGGCGGGATGACGGTGGGGATGGCCGAGGAACGACTCGACCCGGTCGTAGGCGATCCGGACCGGCGCCCCCGCTGCCCGGGCCAGCAGCGCCCCGTGGATCTGCAGGGTGATGTCCTCGCGCCCGCCGAACGCGCCCCCCACCCCGGCCAGGGTGAGCCGGACGAGATCCTCCGGCAGGGCCAGGCAGGCGGCGAGCTGCTCGCGGTCGGAGTGCAGCCACTGGGTGGCGACCCGCAGGTCGACGCCACCGTCCGCCGCCGGGGTGATGAGGGCCGCCTCGGGTGCGAGGAACGCCTGGTCCTGCATGCCGACGACGTAGTGGTCCTCGATCACCACCGGACCGTCGCGGTCGGGGTCGCCGTGGCGAACGTCGATCTCGCGGTAGAGGTTGCCTGCCGGGTGCAGGCGAGGCGTGTCCGGGGCGAGCGCGAGCGCGGGATCGGTGTGGGGCGGCAACGGCTCGTAGTCGACCTCGATCGCCGCGAGGGCGCGGCGGGCGGTACGGGCGTCGACGGCGGCCACCGCGGCCACCGGCTCCCCGGCGTAGCGGGCCTCGGTCGCGGCGAAGACGGGCTGGTCGGCGATGATCAGCCCGTAGGTGGCGACGCCGGGCACGTCTGCGGCGGTCACGACGGCCGCGACGCCCGGCAGCTGGCGGGCCGTCGCGGTGTCGACGCGGCGGATCCGCGCCCGCGGGTGTGGGCAGCGCAGGGTCCGCCCGTGCAGCATTCCCGGGACCCGCAGGTCCCCGGCGTAGGGGAACGTCCCGGCCACCTTCGCCGGGCCGTCCGGGCGGCGGGCGGACGCGCCGACGCCGCCGCTCACCGTGCGTCCCTGTCTCGTTGGACGGCCCTGTCGCGCTGGACGGCCTGGACGGCGGCGATGATCCGGCCGTAGCCGGTGCAGCGGCAGATGTTGCCGGCCAGCGCCTCACGCAGTTCGTCCGCGTCGGCGTCCGGCCGGCGGGTGAGCAGGTCCGTCACCGCGACGACGAAACCGGGCGTGCAGAAGCCGCACTGCACGGCCCCCTCGGCGAGAAACGTCGCCCGCACCGCGCGGGCGAGCCCGACGGTCCCGAGCCCGGCGACGGTGACGACCCGGGCCCCGTCCGCGTCGGCGGCGAGCACCGTGCACGACGCCGCGAGCCGGCCGTCGAGCAGCACCGAGCAGGCGCCGCACCGCCCCTGCTCGCAGGCGTCCTTGACCGCCGTCACGCCGAGGGCGTCACGCAGCACCGTCAGCAGCGAGTCCCCGATCCAGGCACCGCTGACCGTGCGCGGGAACCCGTCGACGTGCAGCCGGTAGGTCTCCCCGCCACTCACGTCGGCTCATCCGGTGTCGCGGCGGGGAGCAGGCAGCGGGTGAACGCGCGGCCGGCGAGCACGCCCGCCGCGTGCCAGCGGTACTCGGCCGACTCCCGCGGGCCGACGGGCAGGGCCGGCGCGATCCGGGCGGCCGCCGCGGTCACCAGGTCGGCGAAACGGCGGGCCGCGGCGGGTGACGCCGTCCCGGTTGCCCAGTCGATGTCGCCCGCGGCGGCGCTCTCGGCCTCCTCCATCCGGGCCGGCAGCCGGCCTACTCCCCCGATCGCGCAGGTCAGGCTGCGGCGTAGCCGGTCGACGAGGACGGCGCAGGAGACGACGGCGGGGAAGGCCGCCTGCCGTCCGCCGATCTTGAGGTAGGTCTGCGGACCGCCCGGTCGGGCCAGGCGCACCGCGGTGACCACGGCACCTGGTGCGGGGCCGCCGGCGAGGAAGCGGGCGAGCGGCAGCCGAGCGGGCCCGCTCGGCGAGGCGGTGAGCACCTCCGCGTCGGCGGCGGTGAGGAACGTCAGCAGGTCGCCGGCCGGCCGGGCCGAGCCGAGGGCTCCGCCGACCGTGCCGGTGTTGCGGATCTGCACGGACCCGACGACCCGGGCGGTCCGGGCGAGCCCCGGCGACAGGGACCAGCCGACGAGATCGGTGTAGGTCACGCCGGCGCCGACGGTCAGACTGTCGGCGCCGGCGCCGCGCACGCGCAGTTCCTGCACCCGCCGCAGGGCGACGACGGCGTCCGCGCGGCGCTCGCCGGAGCGCAGCGCGGGCACCAGGTCCGTCCCACCGGAGAGCAGGACGACCTCGGTACCGGACTCGCGGGCGCCGGCGAGCATGTCCACCGCCTCCCCCACCGTGCGCGGGCGGTACATCGCCGACGCGGGGCGAGCGGGCGAGGAGTGCATGGCATCCGACACTAGAGGCGGAACGTTACGTTGATGTTCGTCGCATCGTCGTCACCCAGTGTTACATGCTCGGCGTCGCGAGGAAACACGAAGACGTTTTTCTCGGGGTAGGGGCCCTTGTCCCCCTTTGGCCGGATCGGTCGTGTCCGCGTCGCGCGACTGTGCGATACAGGAGGGGACCGGGACAGGAGGGGACCGACGAGCGAGGTGGGCATGTCACGTCGTCTGAGGAACACCACTCCCGCGCTGCGCCATGGCTGGCATCCGGTGGCCCGCTCGACGGAGGTCGGCGACGAGCCGGTGGCCGTGCGCCTGCTCGGGGAGCCCTGGGTGGTCGCCCGGCTGGACGACAGGCTGGCCGCCTTCGCCGACCGGTGCCCGCACCGGCTCGCCCCGTTGTCCGCCGGCCGGGTGGACGCGGACGAGCTGGTCTGCGGCTACCACGGGTGGCGGTTCGTCGCGTCCGGCGAGTGCACGACGGTGCCCGCTCTCGGCCCTGGCACGCCACCGCCCAGACGGGCCAGGGCGGTCCCCGCCTGGGGGGTCACCGAGCGGCATGGCCTGGTCTGGATCGCGCCGCGGGAGCCGGTGGCCGAGCTGATCGAGCTGCCCGAGGAGCACTCGACCGGCTTCGACTCGGTGTGGCTCGAGCCGACCCGCACCACCGCGTGCGCCGGCCTGCTGGCCGACAACTTCCTGGACACCGCGCACTTCCCGTTCGTGCACGCGGACACGATCGGCGCCGGCGAGGACACCGCCGTCCCGCCCTACCGGGTCACCCCCGACGGCGACGGCTTCGTGGTCCAGCTCGAGCAGGTGGTGGCCAATCCGGAGGATCCCCTGGTCGCGACGGGCGAGCACCCCCTCGTCCAGCGCCGCTGGACGACCTACGTCTACCGGCCGCCGTTCATGCTCCGCCTGCGGATGGAGTACCCGGACGCCGGCACGATCACCAGCATCCTGTTCTGCCTGCAACCCGAGGACTCCGGCGCCACCCGCGTCTACACCCGGGTGCTGCGCGACGATCTCGGGGGCGACGCGGACCGGCTGGCCGAGGCCGCCCGCTTCGAGCAGCGCGTCCTCGACGAGGACCTGGCTCTGCAGGAACGCTTCGACCTCGACGGGCTCCCCCTGCTCGGCGACGACGGCGAGCCCGCCGAGGAGGTGAGCATCCGCGCCGACGCGGCGGGAGTCGCCCTGCGCCGCGCCCTGGCCGCCCTGGTCGACCGGCACACTCCCGCGACGGCCCGGGAGCGCCGCGTCGCCCGGCGAACGGCGGATATCCGACAGGCAAGGCGCTGACTTCCCAGCTCAACGGCTCGGCGCGCAACCTACGATGGAGATCGCCGATGCGGGCCGGGAGGCAGGACTTCATGACGGAGCTGGGGAGCGGGGCGGTCTGGGCCGATCTCGATCCGCGGGAGTTCGAGCGGTTCCGCCGGCTGGTGAGCGCGTCGGGTCGGCGTGCCGAGGCGAGCCTCGCGGGGCTCGCCGACCGGGAGCTGGCCGTCGCGCTCGGGGTGGCGTCGGCGCAGGGCGCGTTGCTGCCCGAGGCGCTGCTGCTGTTCGGCCGGCCGGAGGCGATCCGGTGGCACCTGCCGTTCCACGAGGTGGCGATGCAGGTACTGCGGGGCGAGGTCGCCGAGGTCAACGACTTCTTCCACTGGCCGCTGTTCCGGCTGGCCGAGGAGCTGCTCGCCCGGTTCCGCGCCCGTACCGCCACGCAGGCCGTCCGGTACGAGCTCGTGCGGGTGCAGGTCCCCGCCTGTTCGGAGCAGGCGTTCCGGGAGCTGCTGACCAACGCGCTGACCCACCGGGACTACACCGTCCCGGGCGTGGTGCACGTCCGCTGGGGCGAGGACGGCATCCAGATCGCCAATCCGGCCCGCCTGGGTGTCGACCCGCGTCCCGGCACCGCGCTGTCCGGGCTGCCCGTGGCGCGCAACCCGCTGCTCGTGGACGCCTTCCGGCGGGCCGGTATCGCCCAGCGCACCGGGCGGGGCGTCGGTCGGGCGATCGCCGAGCAGCTCCGCCACGGTCTCGCCGCGCCGCGCTTCGAGCGGTCGACCGACCGGGCCGTCATCGCCCTGCTGCCCGGCGACGACCCCGATCTCGCCTTCGCGCGGTACGTCGTGGCCCGCGAGCATCTCGGCCAGCCACTGGGACGCGCCCACCTCCAGCTGCTGACCGCGCTGATCCACCGCCATCGGCTGCGGACCGCCGAGGCGGCGGCGCTGCTCACCACGGACCGATCCCATGCCCGGGCGACGCTGTTCGGCCTGCTGCGGGCGGGCCTCGTGCAGGTCAGCGGCGACAGCGCCGGCCGTACCTGGCAGCTGACCGACCAGGTGCGGCGCGACCTTCGCGACAGCGCCGCGCACGTCCGCGACCAGCTCACCGGTCGGACCGGACCGGCCACGCCCGCACCTGCCACGCCCGCACCTGCCACGCCCGCACCTGCCGCGCATGGCCCGGCTGGGCCCCACGCGTCGGCGGGATGGGCGATCCCGGACGCGGGTCCTGCCCTGCCGCCGGCGCGGCGGGCCAGCGGTCGTCCCTGACGGGCCCCGCTCAGGGACGGGTGTGCAGGAGGCGGCCGAGGGACGCCAGGGTGCGCAGTGGGGACGGGAGAGTGCAGCCCAGGGCCGTGGCGGCCGTGTCGACGGCTACCAGTTCGCCGAGCACCGCCTCCCAGGGGGCGTCGCTCATCAGGCCGAGCAGGGGCAGCGGGCAGGCCGCGCGCACCCAGCCCTGGTCGACGACGGCGAAGCCGCCACCCATGCCCTCGATCGCCCGCGCGACGGTCAGCATGTCGTCGTCGCGAACCCCAATGATGATCACCTGACCGGGGTCGCGGCCGGTGGTGAACCCCAGCGCGCCGCGTACGAGCCCGCAGCCGCGCAGCAGGCCGATCTCGACCGAACCGCCGTCCCCGGTCTGGCTCGAGAAGACCGCGACCTTCTGCAGGTCACGGGTCGGATCGGCGGTGACCTGCTCACCGCGGACGGTCGGTGCCATCCGCGCCACGCGGACCTGATGGCGGGCCGCCGCAGCCGGCCGCGTGCCGGCGGCGGGCCCGAGCGTCGCCGCCGCGGGCGAGGGCAGCGGAACAGCACTGTCGATGCTCGCCACGGCGACGCTGCCGTCGCGCCCGCCGGGGCAGGCGAAGGAACCGGCGTGCAGGTCCGCCGGCAGCCGGACGCGACCATCCGCCCAGGACGGTGGCGGATCCGCGTTCTCGAACAGCGGCCGTCCGCGTTCGGCGGCGATGCGGCCGCCGGCGACGACGACGTCCGGGGGCGCGGCGTCCGCCAGCGCGGCGACCACCTGCAGGTCGGCGAGCCGCGCGGGGGCGATCGAGCCGAGCACCGCCTCCAGGCCGTGCGCGCGGGCGGGTAGCAGGGTGGCCCGCCGGATGGCCTCGATCGGGCTGGTTCCCTGGCTGACGGCGAGGTGCACGTCATGGTCGACGTGGCCGTGGGTGGCGAGCTCCGCGACGGTTCTGATGCCCGCGCGGACGGGGCTGGCGAGGGCCTGGCGCAGCCCGTCGCCAGCCCCCGCCGCCAGCGCGGACAGCCCGTTCGTCCCAGTGGCGGACGGTCCGATACCGCCGCCCGCGCCGGCGGGCGCCCGGCCCGCACGGGCGAGGATCCGCAGGGGCGTCGCGGAGCCGGTCGCGAACTCCACCGCACGGGTCCCACCGAGCGCGGTGAGCGCGGTCGAGTCGGCGAGCAGGGTGCCGGTGCCGTGCGGGACGATGAGCCGGGCCAGTTCCCCCGGGCTGAGCAGGGTGTCCTCGATGCGCAGCCCGGCGTCGACGTAGGCGGGCAGCACGTGGCGGCCCGCGGCGTCGAGGGAACGCCGTCCGCCCAGCACCCCTGGCTTCGTCACCGCGGCGATGTACCGCCCGACGATGAGGATGTCCCGGCTGACCACGCTGCCGTCGTGGACGACCATGACCAGCCCGCCGCGCACGACGAGATCCGCGTCCTCGTCGCCGCGGGCCACCCGGCGCAGCCGCTCCACCTGGACGGCCGACGGCACCAGCCGCTCCACACCGGCCAGCCGCTCAGCACCGGCCAGCCGCTCGACGGGTTCGGGGCGGCCCGCCGGCTGGGCGGGCGGCACGGGACGGCCGGCGTCCGGCACCGCCGGTGGGCGGCGCGGGATCGTCGACCGGGTTGTTGACGCCAGCCAGGGTCCGCGGCTGGTGCGTGCGACGTTCACGCGTGATCCTTTGTCCTCATCCTCGCGGCTGTCCTTGTCCTCGCGGCCACCGCTAGCTGCCGCGTCCCGAGTTCGGGCCATACCGGGCGAGGACGATCGCCTCGATGACGCCGACGACCGCGTACAGCGCGATGCTCGCCGCGGTGATGACGACGACGGACGCCCACACCCCGCCGTAGTCGAAGGTCTGCTGGGCGCGCTGCATGGAGTAGCCGAGGCCCTTGCCGGTGGCCAGCCATTCGGCCAGCAGGGCCCCGATGATCGCGCCGGGGACGGCGATCCGCGCGGAGACGAACAGCGCGGGCAGGGCGCTGGGCAGCGACACCTTGCGCAGCACCGTCGCCGGGCCGCCGCCGTAGGCGAGCACGAGGTCGGCGGCGGCCGGCGGGCCGGAGCGCAGGCCGAAGACCAGGTTCACCAGCGACGGGAAGAACACGATGATGCCCGCGATCACCCCGACGGCGGTCAGCCCCCGCCCGAACACCAGCGTGAGCAGCGGGATCATCGCGACCAGCGGCACGGAGCGCAGCGTCAGCGCGACCGGCATCAGCGCCCGCTCGACCGAGCGGAACAGCACGAACGTGACGGCCACGACGATCGCCGCCGCCGTGCCCACCAGGTAACCCATCCCGGCGTCACCGAGGGTCCGCCACAGGCCGTCGAGGATCACCCGTCGGCTCCGCGGCGCCTTCTCGGCGGTGAACAGGTAGTCCCAGACCGCCTTCGGGTCCTTCGCTACCAGGGAGTTCAGGTCGAAGACGGCGATGAACGCGTACCAGAGCCCGATGATCACGGCCACGGACGCCACCACCGACAGCATCGTCCGTCCCAGCCGCCACGCGACCGTGGCGATCATCCGGCACCGCCCGGGTTGCCGCGCGGCGCCCACGGCGTGAGCAGCCGGGCGGCCAGCGCGGTCAGCGCGTAGCCCAGCCCGGCGACGGCCGAGGCGACCACGGCCAGCGCCCACGTGCGCGGGACCTCCAGCGCCTGCTGCGAGTGGACCATCGCCACTCCCAGGCCACGGTCGGCGCCGAGGTACTCACCGATGATCGCGCCGAGGACGGCCGCGGGCGCGGCGATCTGCAGCCCGGCGAAGGTGCTGGGCAGGGCGGCGCGCAGCCGGACGTGGCGCGTCTGGCGCAGCGGCCCGCCGCCGCTGGCCCGCACCACGTCGAGGCTCGCCGGGTCGGCGGCCCGCAGGCCCAGCAGCGTGCCGACCATCGTCGTGAAGAACACCGAGATGCCGGCCAGCGCGATCTGCGGGGTGCTGCCGTCGAAGACGGTGGTCAGGATCGGCCCGATCGCGATCACCGGCAGGCAGTAGGACGCCACCCCGATCTGCAGCAGCACCCGCTCCACGACCGGAACGCCGAAGAAGACGACGGCGAGGCCGATGGCCAGCCCGTTGCCGATCAGCCAGCCCTTCAGCGCGATGCCGATCGTCGCCCGGGCCGACGTCCACATCAGGCGATGGTCGTCCCACAGCGCCCGCACGACCTCCCACGGGGTCGGCACGACGCCGCCGTTACTCAGGACGGTGACGGCGAGCAGCCACCACAGCGCGAGCAGGCCGACGACGCCGACCAGCCCGCCGACCCAGGCCGGCCGTGCGGTCATGCGTCGCTGCCCACCGGCGCCGGCGCCGGCTCTGGCGCCGCGGCGGGCGCACTGCCGGAGAAGAGCAGGGCGGACAGCTCGTCGTGCAGTTCGTGGAAGCGGGGTGAGCGCAGCATCTCCGGGGTGCGCGGGCGCGGCAGGTCGATGTCGACGAGGGCGGAGATCCGGCCGGGCCGCGCGCTCATCACCGCGACCGTGTCGGAGAGGATCACCGCCTCGGGGATGGAGTGCGTGACAAGCACCGTGGTCGTGGCACGCTCGCTCCAGATCCGCAGCAGCTCGAAGTTGAGCCGCTGGCGGGTCATGTCGTCGAGCGCGCCGAAGGGCTCGTCGAGCAGCAGCACCCGCGGTTCGACGACCAGCGCGCGGGCGATCGCGACGCGCTGGCGCATGCCGCCGGACAGCTGCGCGGGCCGGGCCTTCTCGAAGCCGGTCAGCCCGACCAGGCTGATCAGGTCGGCGATCACCGAGCGTTCCACCTTCACGCCGCTGACCTCCAGCGGCAGGCGGATGTTCGCCTCCACCGAGCGCCACGGCAGCAGCGCCGCGTCCTGGAACGCGATGCCGAGATGGTGGCCGCGCCGGGCGGCGGCCGGATGCTCGCCGTGGACCAGCACCTCGCCGGCGCTCGGCGCCTCCAGATCGGCGAGGATGCGCAGCACCGTCGACTTCCCGCACCCGGACGGTCCGATCAGGGTCAGGAACGACCCCTCCTCGGTGGAGATGGTGACGTCCTCCAGCGCGTGCACGGTCCTGCGGCCGAGGCGGAACTCCTTGCGCAGGCCCACCACGCTCACCCCGGAGCCGGAGCCTGGGGCAGCACTCATATCAACTCCGGCTTCTCCTTGTACAGTTCGCGGAGGATGGACAGGTCGAAGAGCTTGTCCGCGGTGAGGTCGACGCCGGCGATCTTCAGCGTCGCGATGTTCTCCTCGACCAGCTCGTCGGTGACGGTGAACAGGCCGTTCTTCTTCGTCTCCGCGGTGAGAATGAGTTTGTTCTGGTCGGTGCTCTCCAGCACCTGTTCCTTCTCGTCGAGGCCGAGGTCCTTGCCGTAGACGGTGGCGGCGAGCTTCGCGCCGAGCGCCGGGTCGGCGGTGGCGTCCTTCCAGCCGCGGATCTCCGCGGTGAGGGCCGCCTTCACCTTGTCCCGGTTCTTCGCGATCGACTCGTCGCTGACCATGAAGGTCTCCGAGACGAGCGGGTAGTTGTGGTCGGCGAGCAGGAAGGTGGTGACGTCGAAACCCTTCACCCGCAGCGAGTTCGGTTCGTTCGTGACGAACGAGAACCAGCCGTCGACGGTTCCCGTGGTCAGCGGCAGCGGGTCGAACTCGACGGGGACCTTCGTGATCGCGGAGGGGTCGATCTTGTTCGCCTTCAGGAAGGCCGTCCAGACCGACTCGTTCGTCGCCTGCACACCGATCTTCTTGCCGAGCATCTCCTGCGGGGAGGTGATCGGCTTCTTCGTCAGCGACATGATGGCGAAGGGGTTCTTCTGGTACTGCGCACCGATGATCTTCAGCGGCGCACCCTGGGTGATCGCGTTTCCGGTGATGTCCGGCGAGGAGATGCCGATAAACGCCTTGCCCGTCGCGACGTCGGTGTCCTGCGGCGTCGCCGACGGGCCGCCGGCGATCAGGTTGACGCCGGAGAATCCGGCCGCCTTGTAGTAGCCGCGCTGGTCGGCGATGTACTCGCCAGCGAACTCGACGTTCTTGATCCAGGACAGCCGGATGGCGAGCGTTCCGAACGATCCGGAGCCACTCGAGCTCGAGTCCTCGTCGTCGCTGCCGCACGCGGCCAGCAGACCGCCCCCACCGACGGAGAGCAGAGTCGCTCCCGCGGTCACGCCCATGCCCCGGCGGAGGAAACCCCGCCGATCCAGACCTTTTGTCACCAAACCCCCATCGACTGCGCCCGCCCACCCGAGCGGTCTCCCGGACGCTAGGAAGGAGGCGTATCCGTCCCATCGCACCCAGGTGAATTGCGGGTAACTCCATTCTGGCCCCCGCCCGGCCGAGCTCGGACAGCACCCGCCGAAATCCGGCGCGGCGAAACACCGCCGAAACCTGAACGCCCAGAACCGGGATTCACGTTCATCTGTCCGACATCGGGCCCCGGGAAGTGCGTCGCGCATCCGCGCCGCGGCGGCCTGCTAGGCTTCGCGCTCGTGCTGCTCAGCCCTCATGAACAGGAACGGCTGCTCATCCATGTCGCGGCCGGACTCGCCCGGGAACGACGCGCCCGCGGGCTTCGGCTGAACCATCCCGAGGCGACGGCGATCCTCACCTCGTTCCTGCTGGAGGGGGCCCGCGACGGCCGCACCGTCGCTGAGCTGATGCACGCGGGCCGCACCGTGCTGACCCGTGAGGACGTCATGGACGGGGTGCCGGAGATGCTCGCCGAGGTCCAGGTCGAGGCCACCTTCCCCGACGGCACCAAGCTGGTGACCGTCCACCGGCCGATCCCGTGATCCCCGGCGAGATCCTGCCCGGCGAGGGGTCCATCGAGATCAACGTCGCCCGGCCCGCCCGGACCCTGGTCGTGCGCAACACCGGCGACCGGCCGGTCCAGGTCGGCTCGCACTACCACTTCGCCGCGGCCAACCCCGCGCTCGACTTCGACCGGGACGCCGCCTGGGGCCACCGGCTCGCGGTGCCCGCCGGCACGGCCGTCCGCTTCGAGCCGGGCGTGGAGCGCGAGGTCGCCCTCGTCCCGCTGGCCGGCGCCCGCGTCGTCCCCGGCCTGCGGGCCGAGTGGGCCGGCGCGCTGGACAGCCGCACCGCCACCGCCGCCCTGCCAGGCTTCCTGGGAGAGGGATCGTGACCAGCCTCGATCGCTCGCGTTACGCCGCGCTGTACGGCCCGACGGTCGGGGACCGCATCCGGCTCGCCGACACCGACCTGTTCATCGAGGTCACCGAGGACCGCAGCCGGGGGCCGGAACTCGCCGGCACCGGCGACGAGGCGGTCTTCGGCGGCGGCAAGGTGATCCGCGAGTCGATGGGGCAGGCGCGGGCCACCCGGGCCGAGGGCGCGCCCGACCTGGTCATCACCGGTGCCGTCGTGCTCGACCACTGGGGCGTCGTCAAGGCGGACGTGGGGGTGCGCGACGGGCGGATCGTCGCGCTCGGCAAGGCCGGCAACCCGGACACGATGGACGGCGTCCACCCGGACCTGGTCATCGGCCCCGGCACCGAGATCATCGCCGGCAACGGGAAGATCCTCACTGCCGGGGCGGTGGACTGCCACGTGCACCTGATCTGTCCGCAGCAGGTGCCGGAGGCGCTCGGCGCCGGGATCACCACGCTGATCGGCGGCGGCACCGGGCCGGCCGAGGGCACCAAGGCGACGACCGTCACACCCGGCCCGTGGAACCTGGCCCGGATGCTCACCGCGATGGACGACTATCCGGTCAACATCGTCCTGCTCGGCAAGGGCAACACGGTCCACGAGGCGGCGATGTGGGAGCAGCTGCGCGCCGGTGCCGCCGGCTTCAAACTGCACGAGGACTGGGGCACCACCCCGGCGGCGATCGACGCCTGTCTGCGAGTGGCGGACGCGTCGGGTGTGCAGGTCGCGCTGCACTCGGACACGTTGAACGAGGCCGGTTTCGTCGAGGACACCCTCGCCGCGATCGCCGGCCGGGCGATCCACGCATACCACACCGAGGGTGCCGGCGGCGGCCACGCACCGGACATCATCACGGTCGCGGCGGCCGGCAACGTGCTGCCGTCGTCGACGAACCCGACCCGCCCGCACACCGTCAACACCCTCGACGAGCACCTCGACATGCTGATGGTCTGCCACCATCTCAACCCGAGCGTGCCCGAGGACCTGGCCTTCGCCGAGAGCCGGATCCGGCCGTCGACGATCGCCGCCGAGGACGTCCTGCACGACCTCGGCGCCATCTCCATGATCGGCTCGGACTCGCAGGCGATGGGCCGCATCGGCGAGGTCGTGCTACGCACCTGGCAGACGGCGCACGTGATGAAGCGCCGCCGCGGCGCGCTGCCCGGAGACGGTGGCGCCAGCGGCGGAGCGGACAACGCCAGGGCTCGGCGCTACGTCGCCAAGTACACGATCTGCCCGGCGGTGGCGCACGGGCTGGACGCGCAGATCGGCTCGGTGGAGCCCGGCAAGCTGGCGGATCTGGTGCTCTACGATCCGGCGTTCTTCGGGGTGCGCCCGTCGCTGGTGCTCAAGGGCGGGTTCATCGCCTGGGCGGCGATGGGCGACGCGAACGCCTCCATCCCCACCCCGCAGCCGGTGCTGCCCCGCCCGATGTGGGGGGCCGCCCGCGGACCGGCGGCGGCGACGTCGCTGACGTTCGTGGCGCCGGCCGCGATCGAGGACGGCCTGCCCGAGCGGCTCGGCCTCGCGACGCCCGTCGTCGCGGTCGAGGACGTGCGCCGGCGCGGCAAGGCCGACCTGCCGGAGAACACCGCCACCCCGGACATCCGCGTCGACCCCGACACGTTCACCGTCTACGTCGACGGGGAGGCGATCGAGGCCGACCCGGCCAGCGAGCTGCCGATGGCCCAGCGGTACTTCCTGTTCTAGCGGGCGGCGTTCTTGATGAACTGCTGGCGGTAGCTGGCGCGGTCGCCGGCGTAGTAGCCGGCGCGGACGTGCCGGCGGGTGGCGTCGTCCTGCGTCGCGCGGGCGGCCGAGTGCCACAGGTAGGCGTCATGCAGCAGCAGGTCGCCGCGGTTGGCGTAGAGGGCGATCTCCCCGGGGACCCTCTCGAAGCCCAGCGGCATCGGCGCGGGGGGCTCGGCGTCGGTGTATCCCCCGGCCGGGCGGGCGTCCGCCGGCACCTCGACGTTGTTGATGTTGAGGTAGGGCGCCGGCGTGGCCCAGCGGTGCGAGCCGGGGACCACCCGCAGGAACCCGTTGGCGGGGCTGGTCTCGTCGATGTGGATGGTGAACGCGGCCCCGGGCCAGACGTCGAGGCTCGGCATCGCCTGCCAGTCGGAGTGCCAGCCGATGCGGGTGTAGCCGGACTCCTGGCCGGGACG
This sequence comes from Frankia canadensis, assembly GCF_900197875.1. GTDB lineage: Bacteria > Actinomycetota > Actinomycetes > Frankiales > Frankiaceae > Frankia > Frankia canadensis. The sequence continues at coordinate 20,314 of NZ_FZMO01000046.1, forward strand.
GGCGTCCTGGAACACCACCCCGGAACCGGCGCCCTCGAGCATCCACACCTGTCCGCCGAGCAGCCGGCGCAGCAGTTCTACCAGCAGCGGATGCGTCGCCGACGCCCGCACCGCCGGGGAGAGCTCCTCCACGTGCTCGACGTAGTTCACGTACGGCCGCGCGTCGGAGCCCGCCCGCGCCAGGACCGACACCGCCCGTTCGGCGGACGCCCCGTTCCCGTTCGGCTGGGCCTGCCCCTGGTCAGGGCGGTCCAGGTGGCGCGCGTCGAGGTACTGGGTCGAGCCATGACGCCGCGAGACGGATCCGGCGAGGACGCCCTGCTGCGCCCGGACACACTCGTCCTCGATCCGGTCGATCAGCGACGGCGCGAGCAGGCCGCGGAGCAGGACGAAGCCATGCTCGCGGTAGAAGTCGGCCAGGCCCGGCACGGCCAGCGGATCGGGCCCGTCCGGATCGATGTCGAAGACCCCGAGGCCCGCGACCTCGGGCATGGACGGCACGCCGCGTGCCGGCTCGGCGTGACCGCCGCCGCCCGGCCGTGGGCCGCCGCCCACCGCACCGGTCTCGCCCTGGCCAGACCTCGGATCTCCCACGCGCCGTCCCCTTCCCTCGCTGCGCTCTCGACGGCCCGGGCACGCTTGCGACCAGGCCTTTCGGAACATCACACGGTACGGGCGAGGAGTTTCGCCCTCGTTGCCATGGCGCCCGCCGACGCCCGCTAGTGTCGGGTGCGGCCGCGCGTGCGGTGACCGGTGCCGTGGCTCGACCCCGAGCTGGACCGCTCGCAGTCCCACTCGTGGTCGTGGCTGTCCCACCTGGCCTGATAGCCCGCCGCGCAGCGGGGTTTCGGCGGTCGGTCGTTCCCACAGGAGGCAAGTGCCGGCACCAGCACGGCCGGCGCCAGCAGCAGGCCGGCCAGGCGCAGCCGGCGGGCACCTCGTCGATGCATCGGTCCTCGTCCCCCATCCCCGTCCCACGCGGCCGTCCGGCCCGCCCGGGGCTGAACTCTCGCACAGGAGGTGCCGGACATGACCGAACTGTCGCCCGACCGACCGGGGCTGGGCGCCGCGGCGGAGTCCGCGGCGCGGCGGGCGACGCTGCTGGTGCTGGCGGACGGCCGAATGCCGACCGGGGGGCACGCCCATTCGGGCGGGGTGGAGGCGGCGGTCGTGGAGGGCAGCCTCGCGGACGTGTCTGACCTGGAACGATTCCTGCTCGGCCGGCTGCACACCGCGGGCGTGGTCGCCGCCGCCTTCGCCGCGGCGACCTGCCTCGCGTTGGCCGGCGACACGGGCGCGGATCCCGGCATCGCCGAGTTGGACGCGGAACTGGACGCGCGCACCCCGTCCCCCGCCGCGCGGGCGGCCAGCCGAGCCCAGGGGCGCACCCTGCTGCGCACCGGCCGCGCCGCCTGGCCGGTCCCGCCGGGCCCACGCGCCCCGCATCACCCGATCGCGCTGGGCATGGTCTGCGCCGGCGCCGGGCTGGCCCCCGCGGACGCCGCCCTCACCGCCGCGCACCTCACGGTCACCGGCCCCTCGACGGCCGCGACCCGCCTGCTGGGTCTGGACCCCATCGCCGTCACCGCCGTCACCGCCCGGCTCGCGGGGGACGTGGCGGGCGTCGCGCGGGCGGGCGAGCGGGCCGCCGGTCTCCCGCCCCGCGACCTGCCGGCCCACACCGGCATCCGGCTCGAGCACCTCGCCGAGCGCCACCGCCTCGCCAGCCCGCGCATGTTCACCTCCTAGTAGGCAGCGCCCACCAGCAGCGGAGCCAGCCGTTCGAGCTGGTCGACGGCCGCGGGGAGATCCGCCGCGAACGGATGCACGAGGACGTGGTCGGCGCCGGCGTCGAGCTGCGCGGTCAGCCGGGCCGCGACGGCCGCCTCGTCGCCCCAGGCGAGCAGGTCGTCGATGAGCCGGTCGCTGCGGCGGCCGAGCACATCCGCCTCGCTGTACCCGAGGCGCAGGTAGTGCCGGGCGTACGGGGAGTGTGCGGCCCCCACGCCGGCGTCGAAGATGGCCCGCAGCCGGCTCCTCGCGGTGTCCGGATCGGTCTCGAGGACCACGGACTGATGCGGGATGACCAGCGAGCCCGGCCCTACCGCCGCCCGCGCGGCCGCCGTGTGCGCCACGGGCTGCAGGAACGGATGGACCCCGTGCGCGCGCTCGCGCGCGAGCTCGTGGGCCCGAGGCCCGAGGGCGGCCAGCACCAGCGGGTAGTCCGCCAGCTGGTTCGCGGTGTCGGCCGGCCGCGCCATCGCGTCGAGGTACTCGCGCAGCATGCCCAGCGGGCGCTCGCCGGAGTGACCGCCGAGCCCGAGCACGAACCGGCCCGGATAGGCCTCGGCGAGCGTCGCGGCACCGGTGTGCATCGCGGTCGCGGCCCGGTTGCCGATGTTGGCGATCCCCGCGCCGACCACGATCCGCTCGGTCGCGGCGAGCATCAGCCCCAGCTGCGCGAACGCCTCCCGGCTGCGCATCGAGGAGGCGACGGGCGTCTCCCCGGTCCAGATCGAGCCGTACCCGAGCCGCTCGATTCGGACGAGCTCCCGCCGCTGGACCTCGACCGAGGTGACGCCGAGCACGTAGGGCGGAATCCAGACACCGAACCTGCCCAGTCGCTCGCGGACTCGTTCCACCATCATCCGTGCCGCCCTTCGACGCTCGCCGCCAAGCGGAGGATGCCTCCGCTGGATCGAAGTCACCTTATCGGAGGCACACTCCGCAAAGGTCGTGCGGGCGGTGAGCGCCGAGGAGGTACCCTCCCCTCGTCACCGCAAGGGAAGTGACGGCCGACCGTGATGCGGCGGAGACAGTGATGCGGCGGCGGAGGGAGTGGCGGTGAGCGGTCCCACCGGCACCCGGCCCAGACGTTCGGACGCGCGAGCCAACCGCGACCGTCTCCTCGCCCAGGCTCGCCAGGCCTTCGCCGAGCACGGCATCGACACCTCACTGGAGGGGATCGCCCGCCAGGCCGGGGTGGGCATCGGCACGTTCTACCGCCACTTCCCCTCCCGCGAGGCGCTGCTCGAGGCCGTGCTGCACGACCGGTTCGACCTGCTCACCAGGCGGGCCCAACAGTTGTCGGCCATGGCCGCGCCCGAGGAGGCGCTGATCATCTGGCTGCGGGAGTTCCTCGACTTCGCCAGCACCTATCGCGGGCTCACCGCCGCGCTCGCGCGCACCCTGCGGGACGCTGACAGCGACCTGCACGCGGCGTGCACGTCGATGCGCGGCGCCGGCGCGTCGCTGGTCACCGCCGCCCAGGGGGTGGGCGCACTGCGCCGCGACCTTGGCGTCCTTGAGGTGTTCACGCTGGTCACCGGCATCGCGTGGGCGTTCGAGCAGTCCTCCTGCGGCGCGCCCGGGCCGCTCGCGATCGATCGGGTGCTCGCGCTCGCCCTCGACGGCCTGCGTGGGCCGGCCGCTGCCGAGGACCCGGCGGCGGCGCCGCGGTGACGTCCCTGTCCCCGGCGGCGCACCGCACGGGTCGCACGGCGATCCGCGCCAGGGCGGCGATCCAGGTCGACCTCGGGCCGCAGGGGTTGCCACGGGTGAGCGACCTGCGCTCGGAGGTTCCGATCGTCCTGCGCCTGACCGCCACGCAGCGGGCGACGGCGACGGATCAGGCGGCCGCGACGGTGCACCTGGTGGGTGCCGCGGCGGGCCCGCTGGCGGGCGATGACCTGCGGCTCGACATCGCGGTCGGCGGCGGGGTGCGGCTGCTGGTGCGCTCGGTGGCCGCCATGGTGGCGCTGCCGGGATGGGGGCCGGGGCCGTCGCGGTTCGCCGTGTCCGCCGAGGTCGCCGACGGCGGCGCGCTGGAGTTCGCGCCGGAGCCGACCGTCGTCGCCGCCGGCGCCGACCACGCGTCGACGATCGACGTCCGGCTCGGGGCCACCGCACGGCTGCTGCTGCGGGAGGAGATCCTGCTGGGCCGCTTCGGCGAGGCCCCGGGATCGTTCCACGGAACCCTGCGCGTCGACGTGTCCGGCGCCGGGCCCGCCGCGACGCCGGCGCCGCTGCTGCGCCAGGACCTCGTGCTCGGCCCGGACGTGCCGGGCATGCGCGGGCCAGCCCATCTCGGCGCGGCCCGCGCCGTCGGCTCCCTGCTGGTCGCCGGGCCCGAACAGGCTGGACCCGCGGTGGACGCCGGCGTCGCCGACGGCGCCGCGCTGCTGCCCCTGGCCGGACCGGGCTATCTGGTCTCGGCGATCGCGGACGACGCCGTCAGCCTGCGGCGACGGCTGCTCGCGGGGCCGGCGGACCCCGTCTGGCGGCGGGCGTAGCCGACCGCCGGCCCGGACCGACCAGCCTCAGGCGTGCCCGGCTTCGGCCTCGTCGAGAGGACCGCTCGGCTCGGGCACGGCCGTGGCCACCGGGCGGGACACGCCGTCGTTCCAGGGATCGCGCGGCGGTTCCACGATGGTCGCGGGCCGGGCCGCCGTCGCGGTCGGCGCGCCGTGGTCGGCGTAGGTGCGCCCCTTCCAGGCGGCGCCGCGGCCGGCCCGTTTCAGGCGCGCGGAGTCGACCGTCATCCCGCAGTAGAGGGCGGCGACGGCGGGCAGGAGCAGGGCGCCGGCCAGGGGCTGTCGGTAGTAGCGGATCATCGGCAGGTAGGACAGCGTCATGATCAGCCAGGCGACGGCGCCGACGATCGCGACCGTCGCGTCGCCGGCGGCGAGGCCCGCGATGGTCGCGGCGACGGGGACGACGAAGACGAGCGTCATCCCCAGCACCGTGCCGAGCAGCAGCAGCGGCGAGTGGCGCAGCTGGGCGTACGCGCTGCGGGACACCATCTTCCACAGGTCGGCCAGCCGCGGGTAGGGGCGGCGGCTGTGCACCTGCTCGGCGAGTCCGAGCCAGGTCCGACCGCCGGAGCGCTTGATGATCCGGGCGATGGCCACGTCGTCGATGACCGCGCCGCGGACCTCCGCGAGCCCGCCGGCCGCGAGCAGGGCCTCCCGCCGCACGAGGGAGCAGCCGCCGGCGGCGGCCGCCACCCGCGAGTTCGGCCGGTTCGACCAGCGGAACGGATAGAGCATCGCGAAGAAGTAGACGAACGCCGGGACGATGAGGCGCTCCCAGACGGTCTCGGCGCGCAGCACCGCCATCTGGGAGACCATGTCCAGGTCCTGTGTGCAGGCGGAGGCGACGAGGCTGGTCAGCGAGCCCGGGTCGTGGGCGATGTCGGCGTCGGTGAGCAGCAGGAACTCGGCGTCGCCTGCACAGTCGACGCCCCGGCGCAGCGCCCACAGCTTGCCGGTCCAGCCGGGGGGCGGCTCCGTCGACGCGGTGACGGCGGCCGTCACGTTCGACCCGCCGCGCTTCGCCGCCTCGTCCGCGAGCGCCCGCGCCACCTCGGTCGTGCCGTCTGTGGAGCCGTCGTCGACGAGGATGAGCCGCGCGGGACCGGGGTAGTCCTGGGTGAGCAGCGTCGGCAGGGTCACGGGCAGCACGTCCGCCTCGTCCCGGGCGGGAATGATGATCGCGACGCTGGGCCAGACGCTGGGGGCCCGGCGGGCCGGCAGGCGCTGGTCGGTCCGCCAGAAGAAGCCATGACCGACGGCCAGGTACAGCCAGGCGAGCAGCGAGGCGAGGGCTATCCACTGGATCACAGTCACAGAGAGTGATGCTGCCACGGGAAGTGGGCGCAGGTCCGCCGTGCGGGGTAATTAAGCGTAAAGAACTTTTGGTGTTGCCCCTGGTGGCGACCTCGAAGCGGCGGAACCGGGGACGCGGCTAGCACCGTCGTGCCATTCTGACCTCGGGCGGGTGGCCCGCAGTCGGGTGACCTCCGGCTCACCCCGACCGGTCCCTGGTTCCCGCAGCCGCCGCGCAGGGCCGCCGCTGCACCATAATCGAGGGGTGACACGTAGCCGTCGTTCCGAGCAGACGGCTGACACCCGTCAGGCCCTCGTCTCGGCAGCCCGCCGCCGGTTCGCCGAGCAGGGATTCGCCGCGACCGGCACCGAGGAGATCGTCGCTGACGCCCAGGTGACCCGCGGCGCCCTGTACCACCACTTCCGCGACAAGGCCCAGCTGTTCCGGACCGTCATGGAGCAGGTCGCCACCGAGGTCGCCGAGAAGCTCGTCGCCGGCGAGCTCGCCCGCGACGCCGAGCTGCCCAGCGATGCCTGGACGCAGCTGCGCTCCGGTTTCCAGTCGCTGCTCGACATCTCCACCGCGGACAGCGACTTCCAGCGCATCGTGCTGATCGACGGCCCCGCCGTCCTCGGCGGCGAGGCGTGGGACGAGCTGGTCGAGCGGCACGGGTACCGGCTGCTGTCCGAGTGGCTGGAGCGGGCGATGACCGAGAAGAGCATCGCCCCCGTGCCGGTCGCCCCGCTGACCCGCCTGGTGGCCGCCCTGCTGTCGGAGGCGAGCATCTACACCGCCGGCGCCGCCGATCCGGACACCGCCCGCGTCGAGGTCGGCATCGTGCTCGACCGCCTGGTGCGCGGCCTCAGCCTTGGCAGCGACGACCTCTCCGACCAGTCCTCCGTCAGCGCCGACGGCAGCCCGCCGCGCGTCTGCTGACGTCGTCCTGGCCGAAACGCCGAACGCCGCCCCGGCCGGAGAGATCCGGCCGGGGCGGCGTCGACGAGGTGGTACAGCGGCCCGTCAGGCCTGGCGGGAGGCGCGAATGGACTCCTTGAGCGAGCCCATCGTGGCCAGCACGGCCGACGTCTCGTACCCGCAGTGCGCCATGCAGTTCGCGCAGCGCGGGTCCTTGCCGCGGCCGTAGGAGTCCCAGTCGGTGGTCTCGACGAGCTCCTTGTAGGAGGAGACGTAGCCGTCGCTCATCAGGTAGCAGGGCTTCTGCCAGCCGAACAGCGAGTAGCTCGGAATGCCCCAGGCGGTGCAGTCGAGCTCCTTCTTCCCCTCCAGGAAGTCGAGGAAGATCGGCGAGTGGTTGAGCCGGAACCGCTTGCGCCGGCCGTCCGCGAAGACCTTGGCGAACATCTCGCGGGTCTCCTGCACGGCGAGGAAGTGCTCCTGGTCGGGAGCCTTCTCGTACGCGTAGCCGGGCGAGAGCTGGATCTGGTCGACCTTGAGGTCGTCGTTGAGGAACGTCAGGATGTCGATGACATCCTGCGGGCTGTCGTTGTTGAAGAACGTGGAGTTCGTCCCGACGCGGAACCCGGCGGCCTTGGCCGCGTGGAACGCCCGGACGCACTCGTCGAACGTGCCCTCCTTCTCCACCACCGCGTCGTGCCGCTCGCGCAGCCCGTCGATGTGCAGGACGAAGGTGAAGTAGGGCGACGGGGTGAAGTTCTTGAGCTTCTTCTGCAGCAGCAGCCCGTTCGTGCACAGGATCACGAACTTCTTGCGCTTGACCAGCTCGTTGACGATCTCGTGGATCTGCGGGTGCATGAGCGGCTCACCGCCCGCGATCGCCACGACCGGCGCACCGCACTCCTTGACGGCGGCGAGCGCGTCGTCGACGCTCATCCGCTGCTTCAGGACGGACGCCGGGTGCTGGATCTTGCCGCAGCCCGTGCAGGACAGGTTGCAGGCAAACAGTGGCTCGAGCTCCAGCACGAGCGGGAAGTGCTTGCGACGCAGCAGCTTCTGCTTCGCCAGGTAGGTACCGATACGGAGCTGGTACCGCCACTCAACCGCCACGGCGTAGCTCCCCTCTCTCAGGTCGCCGGTGAAGGACCGATGATCGCTGCACTGACCATACAGCCTGTACGTACAGCCTGCATGTGGATCGTGTGATGAACTGCCGCACAGCCACGTCGCAAGACCGACGCTTCGTGCGCGCAACGTTGACGTGGGCAAGATAGGACCAGGTCAGGGGCATGGTCGCGGGACCGGTCGGCGCCGCGATAGCGGGTCGCGGCGCCGCGCCCCCGACCTTCGACGCCTCGTCGGAGGTGGACCACCCCACCACCCGGCCTCGCCATTACCGAGAGTGACATGGGCTCGCGCCCTGCGCGACTCGAGCGCCGGCGAGGCCGAGGGCCGGGCACGTCCCGCGCGCACGCGAGCGGGCCCGGACCTCGGCATGGGTCGCGACCTCGCCACCAGGCGGGTCCCAGCCGGGACCGGCGGCAGGCGGGCGGGCCGGGGAGGCGGTCAGGCGAGGATGTGATCAGGTGGGGATGTGGTCAGGCCGGCGAGGAGGGAGTCGCCGCCGCTCGGCGCAGTTCCTTGGGCAGGTGGAAGGCGACCGTCTCGCGGCCGACGGAGCGTACGGAAACCTCGGTGCGCCCGAGACCGGACAGCGCCTCGGTGAGCTCCTCGACGAGCGACGGCGGCGCGGAGGCACCGGCCGAGATGCCGACCGTCTCCACGCCGTCCAGCCAGGCCAGCCGCACGTCGCCGACGTTCTCGACCAGGTGGGAGGCCGCTCCGTCGCGCTGGCTGACCTGCACCAGGCGGACCGAGTTGGCGCTGTTCGCCGAGCCGACGACGAGGACGAGCTGCGCCGCGGCCGCGACCTTGCGCACCGCGTTCTGCCGGTTGGATGTCGCGTAGCAGATGTCCGCGGAGCCCGGGCCGACGATGGCCGGGAAGCGGTCCCGCAGCGCGTCGACGACCTCGGCGGCCTCGTCCAGGGCCAAGGTCGTCTGCATGAGGTAGGTGACCCGCTCGGGGTCGTCGACCTCGAGGGAGTCGACCTCGGCGGCGGACTGCACCAGCCGGATGCGGCCGGGAGCCTCGCCGAGGGTGCCGTCGACCTCCTCGTGACCGGCGTGGCCGATGAGGAACACCGTGTCGCCGCGGGTGGTGAAGCGGCGGGCCTCGGCGTGCACCTTCTCGACCAGCGGACAGGTCGCGTCGATGACGGACAGCTCGCGGGTGCCGGCCTGGTCCCAGACCGCGGGGGCGACGCCGTGCGCGGAGAACACCACGGTGGCGCCGGCCGGCACCTCGTCGAGCTCCTCGACGAAGACGGCGCCGCGTGCGGCCAGGTCGGCGACGACGTGCGAGTTGTGCACGATCTGCTTGCGGACGTAGACGGGCGCCCCGTGCACCTCCAGCGCCCGCTCGACGACCTCGATCGCGCGCTCGACGCCGGCGCAGAACGCCCGCGGCTCGGCGAGCAGCACCGTGCGACGGCCGACCGCCGCCGCCCAGGCGCCGATCGGCGGGCCGAGGCGGCGCAGGGTGCGCAGGCCGACGACGCCCCGGCGGAGCATGTCGACCCGGCCGAGCGGCTCGTCGGCGGTGTCGACGATCACCCGTACGGCGGCGAAGGGAACGTCACCGGCCCCCTGGGCGATGGGCCCGCTCTCCATGTCCACGGCGATGGCGCCGGTGGCGGCCAGCCGGGTCCGCTCGTCGCCGGTGGCGATCTTCGCGACGGTGACGATCGGGCCGACGTGCACGGTCAGGCCGAGCCGGCGCAGGTCACCGGCGAGCAGCGGGGCGGAGGCGCACCGGCCGACGACCCGGCCGTCGACGCCGCGGATCTCGCTGGCGACGACCACGTCACCCGGCCTGATCCCGGCGGCGAGGCCACCGGAGAGGCCCACGATGGCGACCGCGTCGGGCCGTGCCTCGCGGACGACCCGGGCCGCCCGCTCGGCCCGTTCCGGGCCCATCCCGGTCCGAATCATGATCGTGTCGGTGGGCAGGCCGGACCGTCCGGCGGCCATGGCCTCGAACCGCAGCGCCGTGGCGACCACGAGCCGGGCGCGCCGCCGCGCCGACCCGGCGGCCGCGGGCGTGACCGCGGGCCGGGGTGAGACGGCTGGCGCGGGCGGGGTGACGGTCACCGTGGCGGCGGGCGTGCCTCCCGCCGGGCCGGTGAGGGTCGCGGTGGACGCGGTGCCGCGCCGACCGGCCACGCCGACAGCGGCGTGGACGGCCGAGCGCCGGTGGACGGCCGACGAGGGCACCGACGGCGACAGCGGATCCTGCGTGGGGATCACCGCCGCCTCGCCGGTGGCGCCAGTGCCACCCGAGGAGCGAGTGGCGCCGTCACCCGCGGCGGCGCCGGGGGCGGCCCGGTCGCCGCCCGGGGATGCGGACGTGTTCATGACGTGGACACCCCGGTGAGGCTCACGTACCGACCGAGTGCCGTCAGTGGGAAGACCAGCCGGTACAGGTTGTAGTTCAGCGAGAAGTCCCACGGGAAGCCGGTGCCGGTGAAGTAGGGCTCGTCCCAGGTGCCGTCGGGCCGCTGGGTCTCGCACAGCCACCGCACGCCGCGCCTCACCGCCAGGCTGTTCGGGTCGACGGCCAGCAGCGCGAGCAGCGCCCACGCCGTCTGGGAGGCGGTGAGCGCGCCCCGGCCGATCCAGGCCGGATCGGTGTAGGAGCGCAGGTCCTCGCCCCAGCCACCCTCGGGTGCCTGGTGCTCGACCAGCCAGCGCACCGCGGCGGTGATCGCCGGGTGGTCGGTCGGCACGCCGGCGGCGATCAGCGCCGGCACGACCGCCCCGGTGCCGTAGACGTGGTTCACGCCCCAGCGCCCGAACCACGATCCGCCCGGCTCCTGGTTGTCCAGCAGCCACTGGACGGCCCGCTGGGTGATCGGGTGATCGGAGCGGCCGAGGTCGGCGAGCATCTCGACGAGGTGCGCCGTGACGTCCGCCGACGGCGGGTCCACGACCTCGCCGAAGTCGCAGAACGGGATCTTCGTGGCGAGCATCCGGACGTTGTCCGCGTCGAAGGCGCCCCAGGCACCGTTCGACGAGCGCATCCCGACGCTCCAGTCGACCCCGCGGGCCGCCGCCGCGCGCATCGCGGCGGCCAGCGCCGGGTCGGCGTCCTCGACGGTGGGCCGCCCCGCGGCGGCGTGCTCGTACGCGCCGCGCAGCGCCGGCGGGACGACGTGCTCGGCGCCGAGCAGGCGGCGCAGCGCCAGCACGACCTCGGCGGTGTCGTCGACGTCGGGGTAGAAGTCGTTGTCGAACTCGAACGCCCAGCCGCCGGGGGCGAGCTCGGGGCGGCGGACCGCCCAGTCGCCGGCGACCCGGACCTCCTCGTCGACGAGCCAGCGGCCGGCCTTCACCATCGCCGGGTGGTCCGCGGGCACGCCCGCGTCGGCCAGGGCCACCACCGCGAGCGCGGTGTCCCAGACCGGCGACTGACAGGCCTCGATCTGCCGGATCGGGCCTTCCGGCGTGTCGCGGCGGATCACGAACCGCTCCATCCCACGGAACGCGGTGGCGATCACCGGGTGGTTGAGCGGGTAGCCCATCAGGTGCAGCGCCATGACGGAGTAGACCCACGGCGGCTGGATGCCGCCCCAGCACCCGTCGGCCTCCTGGCGGGCGACGACCCACTCGGTGGCCCGGCGCAGCGCCAGGGTGCGCAGCAGCCCGATCGGCCGGCGCTCATAGCGGTGCAGCGCCCGGTCGAGCCGCTGGAAGACGCCCTCCCAGCTGCGCAGCGGCGCCAGCTTGCGGGCGGGCGCCGCGACCTTGAGCTCGTCGATGTCGAAGCCGAGGTCGTGTGACGGGCGCAGCGAGCCGACGATCGTCAGCGCCACGACCGTCTGCCGCGCCCAGCAGGCGAAGTCGTAGACGTTCAGCGGCACCCACGACGGCAGGAAGATCAGTTCCGGCGGGATCACCGGCACGTCGTCCCACGACCACTGGCCGAGGGCGGCCAGCCAGATCCGGGTGAACACCCGGGAGGCGGCCACCCCGCCCTTCGCCCGCACCAGCTCGGCCGCCCGCGCCATGTGCGGCGCGTCGACGGCGTCGCCGGCCAGGCGCAGCGCGATGTAGGCCTCGATGGTGGTGGACAGATCGGCCGGTCCGCCGTAGAAAGTGGCCCAGCCGCCGTCGTCGAGCTGCTGGGAGCGGACCCACCGGGCGGTCTGCTCGGTCTCCTCGGCCTCGCGGATGCCGAGGAACTGCTTCATGAACAGATCCTCGGCGTCCATCGTGACGTTGGTCTCGAGGTCACCCTTCCACCAGCCCTCGTCGTCCTGCAGGGCGAGCAGGTGGTCCCGGGCCCGCGCCGCGGCGGTGTCAGCGCTGATCGGGCCGGAGCCGGCCGCGGGGGCCGGCGCGGCGCCGTCGGTCGCCGTGCTCTCGCGCGGCGCCGATGCGGTGGGCAGCGGCGGTGAGGACCGGGAGATCCCGTAGGCATCGGCGGTGGCGGGCACCGGGATGGTGGGCCGCTTCACGCTCTGCTCGGCCGCCGGAGCAGCCGGAGACGGGTCCGAGGTCAGGCTCATCGACGACTCCCCTCGTCGTACGTGCGATGGTCAGGCGAACGGTCACCAGGCTGGTCGCCGCCCCACCACCCGGCGGCACCCCGACCTGGGACGGGGCGGCGGGTGGTCCAGGCGGCATGAGCGCCTGTGCACACCTGCGGCCTCCTTCAGCGATCGCGCTCGGTCACGAAACGGGCCAGCGCGAGCAGCTCGGCCTCGGCCCGCTCCGGCATCGACTGCGAGCGCAGGACGTTCTCACACGCCTTGAGCTGGCGGTCCGCCTCGGCGGTCGTCCAGTCGCGGCCGCCGGCCCGCTCGATGAGCTCGGCGATGTGGGCGAGTTCCGCTTCGCTGGCCTCGCCGGTGGTGGTGAGGAAGGCGCGCAGCTCGTCGGCCGCGGCGCCGCCGGCCTCGAGGGCGACGACGACCGGTACCGACTTCTTGCGCGAGCGCAGGTCCGACAGCACCGGCTTGCCGGTCACCGACGGGTCGCCCCAGATACCGAGCAGGTCGTCGATGAGCTGGAAGGCGGTGCCCAGGCGCGAGCCATACTCGGCCAGCGCGTTCACCAGTTCGTCGTCGGCGCCGGCGAGCATGGCGCCCAGCGACGCCGAGCAGGCCAGCAGCGCGCCGGTCTTGCCGTCCTCCATGTGCAGCGTGTCGGCCACGGTGACGTCGGAGCGGCGCTCGAACATCAGGTCCTCGGCCTGGCCGCGGACCAGTTCCTGCACGCCGGCGCTCAGCGACAGCGCGGCGCGCCGAGCCGGCTCGCCGGGCACCTCGAGCAGGATCTGGACGGCGAGCCCGAGCAGGGCGTCGCCGGCCAGGATCGCGCCGTCGGCACCGAAGACCGTCCAGGCGGTGGCCCGGTGGCGGCGCTCGGTGTCGCCGTCCATCAGGTCGTCGTGCAGCAGCGAGAAGTCGTGGACCAGCTCGACGGCGACGGCCGCGGGCAGGCCGACCTCCGCCGGCGCGCCGGCCGCCTCGGCGGACAGCAGCGCGAGCGCCGGGCGCACGAGCTTGCCGCCGCCACCGGTCAGCGGCTCGCCGGCGGCGTCCACCCAGCCGCGGTGGTAGGCGACGACGTGGCGAAGACGCGGGTGCAGGCGGTCCACCACGGCGCGTAGCGCCGGCACGGTGAGGGTCCGCCCCCGCTCGATCGCATCCGGAACCGTCATGGTCATACCGGGAATCCCCCAATGGATGAGTGGCCTTGCTGGCCGGTGGGCACCGGCCCAGCGGCCACCGTCGACCCGGTGGCCGCCGCGTTCTCCCCCCGTGGATCCGGAAGATCCGACACTTCCGATGGCAACAGCCGGGCCGCGCCGCTCGCCGGATGCCCGCCGGCGGACCGGGCCAACCCGGTGACGACAACCCCCATGCCGGCCAGGCTCTCACGGGCCGCAGCGAGTCCGCTACGCACGGCCGATTCCATGGTCGCGGGCCACCCGGTGTCGGTCCACGTCCCGGCCAGGGCGAAGTGGGGCAGGCCGGTCGACGCTCCCGGGCGCAACGCGAGCGAACCGGGCGCCTGCCGGAAGGTCGCCGTGCGCTCCCGGGTCACGAAGACCTCGATCGGCTCGGCGGCGCGGGCGGCCGGAAACAGCCGGGCCATCTCCTCGACGAACATCGCCCGCAGCTCGTTCGCCGGCCGGTCGATCCAGGGCCCGGCCGCCGACTGCGACAGCGCGAGATACTGGGCGCCGGGCGGGCCGGAGGCGGCGAGGCCGGAGGAGATCGTCCGATCGAAGATCCACTGGATCGGCGAGTCGACGACGGCGAGGAACGGCCCCTCGATCACCTGCCGGGGGTAGATCATGTGCACGTTGATGATCGGCGAGTCACCGAGCTCGCCCAGCGCCGCCCGGTCCGTCGTGGCATCCGCCGGCAGCAGCGCGGCCGCGGCGGGCGGCTGCACCGCCAGCACGACCGCGTCCGCGCGCAGCTCGCCGGACTCGTCGGTGCCCGCGACCGCCTCCCCACGGCCGGTGCCGCCGGCGGTGACGGCCAGGCGCCAGGTGCCGCCGGCCGCGGCGGTGATCGAGCGGACCTTCGCACCGAGCCGCACGTCGGCGCCGGCGGCGGCCAGGGCGCTGGCCGCCGCGTCGCCGTGCAGCCGGGACAGCGGCACCTCGGCCCAGCCGAGGTCGCCGGCGTCGGCGCCCTCCAGCAGGCCGGTGCGCACGACCTTCGCGGCCAGGCCCAGCGACGCCTCGTCGGCCGGCGCGTTCAGCGTCGCGACCGTCAACAGCTCCCACAGGGCCGACGTCGCCGCCGGGCCCTGACCGTGCGCGGCGAGCCAGCTGCCGAACGAGCGCCCGTCCACGGCCGCGGAGCGCTGGTCGAGCCGGCCGAGCTGGAACGCGGCGAGCCCGGCGCGCAGCCGCTCGGCCAGCGGCAGCGCCCGGTAGCCGAGCAGCGCCGGGGCCAGGTGCAGTGGCGCGGGCAGCCGAACGCTGGTGCGGCGCAGCCGGGTGCGGGTCAGCGAGTCGCCGAGCAGCACCGGGACGTCGAGGCGGGGCTGCAGCGTCGTCAGGTGCTCGACGCCCAGGCGCGCGAGCAGGCCGCGGTAGGCGGTGCAGCAGCGCATGAACACGTGCTGACCGGTGTCGATCCACAGCTCGCCGCGCCGGAACGACGTCGTCTGCCCGCCGAGGCGGGGACGGGCCTCCAGCAGGGTGACCCGTACCCCGCTGTCCGCGGCGAGCAGTGCCGCGGCCATCCCGGCGAGGCCGCCGCCGACGACAACGAGATGCCGCCGGTGATCCTCCCGGACGCTCATGCGGCGCTCGTCTCCGGTCGGCCCGCGAGGCTGCGGGCGGCGACGACCGCCTTCTGCCAGCCCGGCAGCGCCAGGCGCCGGTCGAGCACGGCGCTCGGGTCGTTCTTGATCCGGCGGTTGAGCCGCAGATAGATCCCGGCCATCGCGCCGCAACAGGCGGCGCTGCGACGGTCCAGCAGGTCGAGCAGCACCATCCCGCGGGCGTACCAGTCCTCGGCGCGCTGCGCGGAGGAGCGCAGGTAGCCCAGCAGCGCCACCGGCGGCCCGCCGAGGTGGCCCGACGCGTCGACGGACAGCTCGATGCCCGCGGCCTTCAGTTCCTGCGCCGGCAGGTAGATCCGCCCGCCGATGAGGTCCTCGCGCACGTCGCGCAGGATGTTGGTCTGCTGCAGCGCGACCCCGAGCGCGTCGGCGATCGCCGGCGCGGACCGGTTGTTCGCGGCCGCCTCGGTGCCGAAGATGCCCAGGGACAGCCGGCCGATGGTGCCGGCGACGAGCCGGCAGTAGCCGACCATGTCGTCGAACGTCTCGTAGGTGGTGCCGTGCACGTCGCTCTCGACGCCGTCGGCCAGCTCGATGAACGCCTCCAGCGGGATCGGGAAGCGGCGGGCCGCGTCGGCGAGCGCGACGTAGACCGGGTCGTCGGAGCTGTTCTCGCCCAGCCCGTGCACCTCGGCGCGCACCCCGGCGAGCCCGGCGAGCTTCTCCTCGTCGGGCAGGTCGCCGTCGCCGATGTCATCAAGCCGGCGTGACAGCGCGTACACGGCGGACAGCGCGCCGCGCTTGTCTGGCGGGAGCAGCCTGATGCCATAGGAGAAGTTGCGCGCCGCCTCACGGGTCAGCGCCTCGCAGGAGGCGTACGCCTCGGCGACGGTCGGCCGGCGCGACGCGCCCGCGGCTGAGATGCTCATCGTCCCTCCCCCGCCGTGGAGCCGGCGGACCCGGTGGATCTCGCCGCACTGCCGGCGGCGCCGGCCGTGCTGGTGACGCTCGCGACCGCCGCCGCGGTGCGCGCCGCGCCCGCCGCCGCGGGACCCGACGCGCGGGCCAGGGCGACCAGCGCGAAGCCCGCCAGCCGCGGCTTCGGCGCCTTCGGCGGGCCGCCGAGAACGTCGTAGCCGGCCCGGCGGATCGCGTCGAGCGCGGCGCGGCCGCCGCCGACGAAGCCGGCCAGCGCGAACCGCAGCCGGCCCGGCACCATCGACACCAGTGGGGCGCCCTGGTCCATCACCGTACGGGCCCGCGCCACCTGGAAGGCCATCAGGTGCCGCACCGCGGGACCGGCCGAGCGCGCCCGCAGGTCCGCCTCGGTCACCCCGAACGCGTCGAGGTCCTCCAGCGGCAGGTAGATCCGCCCGGCGGCGAGGTCCTCGGCCACGTCCTGCCAGTGCTCGACGAGCTGCAGCGCGGTGCAGATCCGGTCGGAGAGCACCACCCGATCGGGGGTGGCCAGGCCGAACACGCCGAGCACCATCCGCCCCACCGGGTCCGCCGACAGCGTGCAGTACTGGACGAGGTCCTCGAAGGTGGCGTATCGGGTGACCCGCTGGTCCTGCCGGTTCGCCTCGACGAGGCGCTCGAACGGCTCGGCCGGCAGGTCGCAGGCACGCACGGTGGGGGCGAGGCGGCGCAGGACCGGCAGCTCGGGCTCACCGCCGGACCAGATCAGCGCCAGGTCGTCGCTGAGCCGGTCAAGCAGGGCGAGCCGGTCCCCGTCCGCCTCGTCGCCGATGTTGTCGACGAACCGGCAGTAGGCGTAGATGGCATGGAAGTGGGAGCGGACCGCCGCGGGCAGGACGATCGGCGAGACCGGGAAGTTCTCCGCCGGCGCGGCGAGCAGCAGCTGCTCGGCGGGAGTGGACAGGCCCGTCGCGCCCGACGGCGCAGGCGTGCGGGGTGGGCCGGTTGGGGCGTCGATGGCGGTCATACGCCTCTCCTTCGATGACGGTCTGCACTCCGGGCGACGTGTTCCGGGGTCGGGCTCCAGGACGGATCGGGGTCCGGGGCGTTCGGAGCCGGGCGGATCGGTCTCGGCGGGGGAATCCGGGCCGGGCGGAGCCGCCGGGAACCGTCCGCGGCAGACCGCGACGGGATTCCAGCTGGACGGGGACGCGGCCCAGTGAGGCGGTGCGGGACCGGGGGCGCTGGGCGCGCCGCCGGCCCCGCCCGGCGCGTCTGCCCCAGCGGTCACGAAGGCCGCCGGGGAGTGTCGTCGGTGTCACTCACCCCCAAGGGGGGCCGGCACGGGCCGGCCCGCACGGTACTCGGATCGCCGGATCATCCGAAGACTCCGGCCAGTCTGCGGTACAGCGACGGCATCGCGTCGTGGATGCGCACGGCTCCGTTGAGCCAGCCGGGCACCCAGACCTCCGCGCTGCCCCGCCCCGCCGCCGCCAGCATCCGCTCGGCGACGAGCGCCGCCGGGATCGGACGCGGCCAGCGCCGCACGTACGGTGCGCCGCGGCGGTGGAAGAACGGGGTGTCGACCACTCCGGGCAGGCACAGGGTCACGGTGACACCGCGCCCGGCGACCTCGGCCCGCAGCGCGTCGGCGAACCCACCCATCGCCGCCTTCGTCGCGGAGTAGGCGACCTCGCCGCGCACGCCGAGCGCGCCGGCGATGCTGCCGACGATCAGAATCCGGCCCTGCCCCCGATCGAGCATGGCCGGTAGCATGGCCCGGACCAGCGCCATCGGCGACAGGACATTGACCGCGACGAGCTGCGCGATCGCCTCCTGCGACATCATGTCGAACGGTCCGGCGGCTCCGAGTCCCGCGGAACACACCAGCAGGTCGACGTCTCCGAGCAGCTCACCGGCCCGGGAGGCGACCGCCACCTCCGAGCCCGATGTAGCCAGGTCGACGGCGATGCGGTGTCCCTCCGTCGCCGCCGCGACCTCGTCCAGCGCGGAGCCGTTGCGGCCGACCAGCAGCGAGCGGCAGCCGCCCGCGGCCAGCAGCAGTGCGGCCTCCCGACCGATGCCGCTGGAGGCACCGGTCACCACCGCTGTGCGCGGTGGCCAGATTGCTGGGGCCGCGCCCGTTCTCGCGGCCCGATTGGTGAGGACGGTCAACCCTCCGTCACGGAAAGCAGGCCGGGACCGTGTGCTCACGACACACCACTTCCGGTCGTTCCTTTCACGCCGTTCTCCCCCGCGGGCACTGGTTGCACGTCACCTACTACTTTCCCCACTCATCTCGCCCCGCGTCGCGAGGTGGTCCGACCAAACCTGATCGGCACGGTCCGATGGCACGACCTCATCCGCCGGACCGCCGCATCGGCCGCTCCCCGGGGCCATGCCGATCCGAACAGCTACTACCTGTCAACCGTCGGGCTCAGGACCGTGGACGCCGACACCATCCCGCGCCCACCTGGTCCATGACTCCACCATTTCACCGTCCCGCCGCCGGGTCGTCCATGGTCAGATGGGCGACATCGACCGGGCGGAACCCCGGCGAGACTCCGGTCTCCCTATCACACTCCCGCTATCCTGGTGGCCTCGCCGGTATCGGCGAGACGAACTGGTATCGGGCCCGCGGACGCGGTCCGATTTGGCGCCCGCACGAAGGATTCTGGATCAGCCGCGACGCGACTGAACCACTCCACCCGGGCGGCCCGGCTATTACGGTGATTTCCGCCCGCAATGCCGGTGAGGGAATTTCCGGGTGCCGGCCCGCGCCCCGGCGATCGCGCCGGCGCCGCCGTGGACCCGAGCGCCCGGCCGGCACCGCGGACGCTCCCGGCACCCGCGGCCCGACCGGCACCCGCGGCCCGACCGGCAGGGCAGGCACCTGCGGGCCCCCGGCACGCGCAGGCCCGTGACCTGGCCCGCCGGCGCCGCATCGTCAGTCCGACCCGGGCGCCGCACCCGCGGCGACCCGCTGGGGACGGGGCTCATCCGTGACTCGTCCCCACCCCGGTCCAGGCCGGCGCGAGGCGAGCGCCCCGCGGGCCGCGTGGGCATCGTCCGAGCACTGATCCATCCTCCACACGACAACCACCCTACCGCCTTCGACAAAGGTGATCGAAAGCGGCATTTCTCCGAACCTAATGGACGGACCACCCGGTACCGATATCTCCCGGGACGGTGATATCGGACACACGGCATAGATCCCCCGGCCGCGGCGCTCAGAGGACGGCGATGACACGGAGCGGGCCGGCACGTTCGGTGGCATCGAGGTGTTGGCCACCCCCGAACGGATACTCAGTCGACCTGGCCGCTCACCCGAACTCGATCGCCGCGAATCCGCGCGGCCGTCCGGCGGACGGACTACCCCGGGTGCGTACCCGCCGGGAATCACCCACCATCCGGACCCGGTGCGGCGGACCCCGCGGCGCCGGCGATGTCGCGAACTACACGCACGTTCCGGCGGCCTCGGGGCGGCGCGACCCGTCCTCGCCCCCGAGCGCCGCGAGCGCGGCGGCGACGATCTCGTGCCGTTCGGCGGCGGTGACCAACGGCCACAGCCCCTGCGATATCCGCGTCGCGAGCGAGCGCAGCGTCGACGAGCAGACCGCGTCGACATCCTCCCCACCCGCGCCGCCGCCCGCCGTCACGGCCCGCGGCCCGCAGCCGGCGCCACCGCGGCCCACCGACGCCGCGGGCTCCGTGGCGGCCGCCCGCTCCAGCGCCCGGCCCATGATCCCCGACTTCAGCGCGCCGATGGCGCAGTGCGCCCGCAACAGCCGCGCCTGCGACGGCGAGGGCCCCGCCAGCGCGCGGACGAGGGCGTGCTGCAGGGAGAGCATGTCACTCTCACCGATCTTGCGGTGAATGATCGACGGATCGTTGACGAACACAAGCAGCACGCCACCCGACCCGGACATCAGCTCGGCCAGCCGCTCGACCACGATCCGGGGCCCGGGCGGCGGGTTCTGCCGGACCAGATCGACCAGCCGGGCGAGTTCGGACATGAACGGCTGCAGCAGCGCGTCGAGAATCGTTTCCTTGGAGGGGAAGTGATAATAGAGCGCTGCCTTGGTCACGCCGAGCCGCTCTGAGATGTCCCTCACAGAGGTGCCGGCGTAGCCCTGCTCCCCGAACAGGCTCATCGCCGCCGCGAGGATCCGCGACCTGGTGTCGCCCGGCGACTCGGGCGCTGTCGACTCGACCATGACGGATCCACACCCTCCGATCGAGTCCGCGACGAATGTTACCCTCAACCCTACCTACTGAACGACCGGTAAGTTCGGGGCTCGAACCCACCCACGCGCAACCCACGCACCCGCGATCAACACCTCGCCGGTGACGACACCGCCCGATCATCAAACGTTCGAGGGGAAACCGTGGCATCGCTCGCCCGATGGTGCTTCAGGCACCGCCGGCTCGTCCTGCTTCTGTGGATCGTCGCCCTGATCGGGCTCGGCGGGATCAGTCAGGCGGCCGGCAACGACTACAAGGACGCCTTCTCGCTGCCCGGAACGGACTCCCAGAAGGCCATCGACCTCCTGCAGCGCGACTTCCCGGCGGCGTCCGGCGACAGCGCCACGATCGTCCTGCACAGCCGCACCGGCGCTCCCCTGACCGACCCCGCGCTGCGCGGGCCGGCGACGGAGATGCTCGACAAGCTGGCCACGCTGCCGCACGTCTCCGCCGTCCACAGCCCCTTCGAGCGGGGCGGCGAGACGCAGATCAGCAAGAGTGACGGCCTGACCGCCTTCGCATCGGTCGACTTCGACCAGCAGGGCATCGACCTGCCCAAGGACGACATCCAGACGTTCGTCGACACCGCCCGCTCCTCCGACTCGTCGTCGTTGCAGGTCGAGGCCACCGGCCAGCTGGTGGCGGTCATCGAGCAGCAGGAGCAGAGCTACAGCGAGCTCATCGGCATCGTGGCCGCCGCGGTCATCCTCTTCCTCGCGTTCGGCTCGCTGCTGGCCGTCACCCTGCCGCTGATCACCGCGATCATCGCGCTCGGCGTCGGCAGCATGCTCATCATCCTGTTCTCGCACGTGATCACGATCGCCGAGTTCAGCCCGATCCTGGCGACGCTGATCGGCCTGGGCGTCGGCATCGACTACGCGCTGTTCATCGTCAACCGGCACCGGATCGGCCTGCGGGCCGGCAAGAGCCCCGAGGAGGCCGCGGTCACCGCGGTGAACACCTCGGGCCGCGCGGTGCTGTTCGCCGGCATCACCGTCTGCATCGCGCTGCTGGGCATGTTCGCCCTCGGGGTGAGCTTCCTGTACGGCGTGGCGATCTCGGCGGCGGTCGTCGTCGCGATGACGATGTTCGCCGCGGTCACGCTGCTGCCGGCGCTGCTCGGCTTCTACGGCATGCGGGTGCTCAACCGGCGGGACCGCCGCCGTCTCGCCGAGGACGGTCCCGAGCACGCGAGCACCTCGGGCTTCTGGTGGAACTGGGCCAAGCGCATCGAGCGCCGGCCGCAGCTGTTCGCCGTCGTCAGCGGCGTCGTGATCCTGGTGATCGCGGTCCCGTTCTTCTCGCTGCGGCTCGGCTCGTCCGACCTCGGCAACGGCGACACGTCCAAGACCACCAAGCGCGGCTACGACCTGCTCGCCGACGGCTTCGGCCCCGGCTTCAACGGGCCGTTCTCGCTCGTCGCCGAGATCCGCTCCCCGCAGGACAAGGCCACCTTCGACGCCGTGGTCCGGGCGGCCCGGACCACCCCGGGCGTCGCCTCGGTGTCCGAGCCGCGCGAGAGCCCCAAGGGCCAGGCGGAGATCGCCACGCTCTACCCCACGACCAGCCCGCAGGCCGAGGACACCTCGAAGCTGCTGCACCGGCTGCGCGACGACGTCGTCCCGCAGGCCAACCAGACGAACACCGGCATCTACATCGGCGGTATCACGGCGATCTTCGAGGACTTCTCCAGCACGCTGTCGGACAAGCTGCCGCTGTTCATCGGCGTCGTGGTCGTCCTCGCCTTCCTGCTGCTGGTGGCGGTGTTCCGCAGCCTGCTGATCCCGTTGACCGCGTCCGTGATGAACCTGCTCGCCGTCGGTGCCTCGTTCGGCATCGTGGTGGCCGTGTTCCAGTGGGGCTGGGGCTCGTCGGTGTTCAGCGTCACCGGCGGCCCGGTCGAGGCGTTCATCCCGGTCATCCTGTTCGCGATCCTGTTCGGCCTGTCCATGGACTACGAGGTCTTCCTGGTCAGCCGGATGCACGAGGAGTGGACGGCGCGGCGCGACAACCAGCTGGCCGTCTCGCTCGGGCAGGCCGAGACCGGCCGGGTGATCTCCGCGGCCGGCGGCATCATGACGCTGGTGTTCGCCTCGTTCATCCTGGGCGACGACCGCGTCATCAAGCTGATGGGCCTCGGGCTCGCGAGCGCGATCGTGATCGACGCGTTCATCATCCGCACGGTGCTCGTGCCGTCGCTGATGCACGTGTTCGGGCGGGCGAACTGGTGGGTGCCGTCCTGGCTCGACCGGATCCTGCCCCGGATCTCGGTGGAGGCGGCCGAGGACATCGAGGAGATCCGCCACACCCCGCTGCCCGCGGACGCGCTGCCCGCAGCGGCGATCCCGATCGGCGGTGGGCACGTCCACGAGGTCCCCGGCCAGGCGCACCACGAGTCGGACGCGCCCCGCGCGGGCGAACCCACGCACTGACCTGACCCGAACGCCTGACCCGACCCGAACGCGCCGAACCCCCGCCGGCCGCCCGTACGCCGGGCGCGCCTGGCGGGGGTTTCGCGTCTTGGCTACTCGACCCGGCCGTTGATGAGGCGGGCGGTCTCCTGGGCGATCCGGTCGAGCGACTCCTGCGGCAGGTCCCGTTCCGCGGTGGACGCGCTGACCTGCGGGCCCGGTCGCAGGCCCAGGTAGGCGGCCGCGGCCAGGATCGCCCCGGTCGCCGGCGCCACGATGAACAGCCACAACTGGCCGAGCGCCCACCCGCCGACGAACACCGCCGGTCCCAGCGAGCGCGCGGGGTTCACCGACGTGCCGTCGAGCGGGATGCTGATGAGGTGGCACAGGGTGAGGACGAGCCCGATCGCCAGACCCGCGAAGCCGAACGGCGCGCGCACGTCGGTCGCGCCGAGAACGGTGAACACCAGCAGGGCGGTGAGCAGGATCTCGACGAGGAACACCCCGCCGAGGCCGAACCCGCCGGGTGAGTGGGTGCCGTAGCCGTTGGCGCCCAGTCCCAGGGTGCTGGGCGAGTAGCCGGCCGGGCCAGAGTCGGCCAGCAGCCAGACCGTCGCGGCGGCGACGATCGCGCCGGCGCACTGGGCCACCACGTAGCCGAGCGCGTGCCGCGGCTGGATCTTCCGGCACAGCAGCAGTCCCAGGGTCACCGCCGGATTGACGTGACAGCCGGAGATCGGCCCGATCACGTACACAAGCACGAGCAGGGACAGCCCGAAGGCGAGCGCGATCCCGAGCACGCCGACCACGGAACTGGCGAGCACCGCGGTCCCCACTCCACCCAGTACCAGGACGAACGTTCCGATTCCCTCCACCACGTATCTACGCACGCGGAACCCCCTCCGCCGCCGGGACGGCCCGCGGGCAGGTCTGACGGGCCCGGGAACACGTCCAGATATCCACTCCGAGTACCCGATTGATTCCACTCCGTGTCGGGTTTCACTCTGTGGATCACGCCGCGCACCCGCGAGGACCGGCCGACGCCTCGCCGCCGAAGCGGCGGAAATCCCGCCGCGCGGCCCGGCCGTGCACGTCACATACCGGACGGGGCGTATTGGCGGAAACCTCACCTGGCGGCAGTGTCCGATATCGGGACAATCTCGATGGCTTTCGCGGCCGGCCGGCCCGCGGGGCGGCGCCGGAATCGCCGACATTCTCCGTCTCGCCGGCGGGTCCGATACCCGGTCCGGCGACCCGGCTTCCCGTCAATGGCAGGCCGACGGAAGGTTGGGGAAGCAGGGACAACTCGCACAAATGCCAAAAGACGGCCGGTGCACCGGGCTGGCCCAGCTGGCCGGGGCTGGCTCAGCCGCCGGGCTGGGCCGGCTGCGGGCGGCGGGCCCGCGGGTGGTCCGCCGGCGCGAGCCCGGCGGACTGCCCGGTCATCAGGTCGCCGTACTCCAGGTAGCCGGCACGGCGGGAGGTACGGCGCAGCCGCGCGGCCGCCGCGACCCGGCGGGCGTGCAGCGGCGGCAGCAGCCCATCCACCTCGCCGAGCGGGACGAAGGCGAAGGCGACCAGCTCGTCCACGCCCAGCTGGATGCGCTCCCGCCAGCTGGGCGGGAGCAGGCCGCCGTCGAACACGAACAGCAGCATCTCGCCCTCGAGCCAGCCGTCCTTGGGGCGGGGAGCCCAGTCCACGGCCAGCAGGTCGCCGATCGGCGGGGTGATGCCGAGCTCCTCCTCGACCTCGCGGACGCAGGCCGCGTAGGGCGACTCCCCCGGTTCGACGAACCCGCCCGGGATGTCCCAGCCCGGCTTGTACGACGGGTCGACGAGCAGCACCCGGTCGTCCTCGTCGAAGAACAGGGCGCCGGCCGCGGTGTAGGGCCGGGCCATCGGCGGCAGTCCGTCCGTGGGCACCGCCCGGATCACGGTGGGCACGTCGTCACCCACCGGACAGTCGGTCACCTCGTCCGGCGTGCGCTGCGCGCGCCCGGCGCAATGCTCTCCGTCATGAGATCCACGTCCGGTCGTCATCCTGGAACTCTCACGATCCTCATTCATGCCCGTCATCATCCGGCATAGGACTGACGATCAGGCGATCAGATCCGCCGCGACCGCGGGCCAGTCGCTCCACCGATACCCGACCACGAAAGGAGCCACGTTGCCAGCGATTCGCGCCGCAACATGGAAGGCGGCACCCGGCGCGGGGCATGAAGTTCGATGCGACCGCATTGACGGGGACACCTAGTTCATTTCTCCGACATCTGCGGCGTCCACGCCGCGCCGGCCGGGGCCCTGGCACATACCGGCGGCGCCACCGGAACCCATACCGCCCCCGTGCGTCGGGCCACGGCCGACGGGCCGCCGCCCGCTCGGCGCCCGCGCGCCCGCCGGTCGCCCGTCATCGCAGGTGGCGGCACGTCCACGAGCCGCTCGGGCGAGGCCGCGACGCCGCGCACCGCCACGGAGACTTTTCTTGCCAATCCCGTTAGGTTGCCCTAACTTAGCTGAGGCTAACCGCAGGTCCGGGTAGGCGAGGGGCATTCCCGGGCCGGCGGGTGGAGACGAACGGAGGCCGGACTTGCTTCCCACCTTTGTGATCGGCCTTCGGGAAGGCCTGGAGGCCTCGCTGATCGTCGGCATCGTCGCCGCCTTCCTCCGCCAGCGTGACCGACGGGACGCGCTGCGCCAGGTCTGGCTCGGCGTCACGCTGGCCCTGCTGCTGTGCCTGGGCATCGGCGTCGTCCTCCACGTGGTCGACCAGGAACTGCCGCAGCGCGAACAGGAGGGCCTGGAGACCGTCATCGGGCTCATCGCGGTGGCCATGGTGACCTACATGGTCTTCTGGATGCGCCGGCACTCGCGGGACCTGCGCGGCTCGCTGGAGTCGGCCACCGCGTCGGCCCTGGAACATGGCTCGACCCGCGCGCTGGTGCTGATGGCGTTCCTCGCGGTACTGCGGGAGGGCTTCGAGACGGCCGTCTTCCTGATCGCCGCGTTCAACGCGAGCACCTCCCCGGCGTCCGCCGGGGGTGGCGCGCTCATCGGCGTGCTGGTCGCGGCGGCCGTCGGGTTCGGCATCTACCGCGGCGGCGTGCGGATCAACCTGTCGCGCTTCTTCCGCGTCACCGGGCTGGTCCTGGTGGTCATCGCCGCCGGCCTGCTGGCGATGGCGGCGCACACCGCGCACGAGGCCGGCTGGCTGAACACGGGCCAGGGTCGGACCTTCGACCTGAGCTGGCTCGTTCGCCCGGGCACGCCGCTGTCGAGCGTGCTCACCGGCGTGCTGGGGCTGCAGCCACGACCCGTCGTCGCCGAGGTCGTCGTCTGGGTGGTGTACCTGGTGCCGCTGGCCCTCTACGTCGCCTGGCCGGCGCGGCGCCGGCCAGGCGCCACGGCGGCCCCGGCGCCGGCGACAGCCGCCTCCGGTGCCTCCACCGGCACCACCGCCTCCACCGCCTCCACCGGCGCCAGCGGCACCCCGGCCACCGGACCCTGACCCCGCCCGCCGGCCACCGCACCACCTGTCAGAAGACAACACACCATGTTGGGGGCATCACGTGCGTCGCGCACCAGTCGCGTACAGCGCCATCGCCATTGTGATCGCGACGGGCGCCGTCGCATGCGGGGGAAGCGACTCGGGCGACTCCGGCGGCTCCGGCTCGACGGCCGCGAAGAAGACCGTCACCGTCACCCTGACCTCGAAGGGCTGTTCACCGGACACGGCGAACATCGAGTCGGGCCCGGTCACCTTCAAGATCGTGAACAAGGACGCCGGGGCCGTCACCGAGGCCGAGCTGATGAGCGGCGACACCATCCTCGGCGAGAAGGAGAACATCACCCCGGGCCTGTCGGGGACGTTCTCGCTCAACGTCAGGCCCGGCAAGTACCAGCTGTACTGCCCGGGTGGGTCCGGCCCGGAGAAGGTCGACTTCACCGTGACGCAGGCGAGCGGCGCGACCGCCACCCGCAGCGCGGCGGTGACCACGGCGCTGGCCACCGCCAACACCGGCTATGCCACCTACGTCCGCCAGCAGGTGTCGGAGCTGGTGACGAACACCGCGGCCTTCGTCACGGCGGTGAAGTCCGGTGATCTCGACCAGGCGGCGAAGCTGTACGGTCCGCCGCGGCTGAACTACGAGCGGATCGAGCCGGTCGCCGAGTCGTTCGGCGACCTCGACCCGGCGATCGACGCCCGCATCGACGACGCCCCCGACGAGGCGCACTGGTCCGGCTTCCACCGCCTGGAGAAGGCGATCTTCGCGGACAGGTCACTGGCCGGCACCGGGCCGATCGCCGACCAGCTGGGCACCGACGTCGGCAAGCTGAACACGCTGGTGGCGAAGGCGACCTTCCAGCCGGCGCAGATCGCCAACGGCGCCACGGAGCTGCTCAACGAGGTCGGCAAGTCGAAGATCACCGGCGAGGAGGAGCGGTACGCCAAGCTCGACCTGCTCGACATCCAGGGCAACGTCGACGGCGCGGACAAGGCGTTCACGCTGCTGGAGCCGGCGCTGAAGACGCTCGACCCGAAGCTCGCCACGACCGTGCGCACCCGCTTCACCGCCATGTACAAGGCCCTGGAGCCCTACAAGAAGGGCGACGGCTACGTCAGCTACGACACCGTCACCCAGGACCAGCGCCGCGGCCTGTCCCAGGCCGTGGACGCGCTGGCCGAGCCGTTGTCCCAGGTCGCGGGCACAGTCGTCGCCTAGCGCCGCCGGCAGGCAGGCATGGGGGCCCGGTGGCGACGCCGCCCGGCCCCCATGCCCAGGGCGACCCCACGTCCCCGGGAAGGTAAGGAGCGAACACCATGGTCGAGCGGATCAGCCTGTCGCGCCGGCGTGCCCTGTTCGGCGCCGCGGGTCTCGCCGGGGCCGGTGCGGTCGCCGCGACGGCCGCGGCCTGTTCGGACGACCCGCCGCCCGCGACGGCGGTGTCCCCGCGCGGGGTGGTGGCCTTCCACGGCCCCCGCCAGGCGGGCATCATCACCGACGCGCAGGACCGGCTCGCCTTCGCCGCCTTCGACGTCTCCGCCGGGGTGAGCAGGGAGGAGCTGCGCACGCTGCTCGTCGGCTGGACGGCGGCGGCGGCGCGGATGGCCGCCGGGCAGGCCGTCGCCGACGACGAGGCCGCGCCGCAGTCCCCGCCGCGCGACACTGGCGAGGCGATCGGCCTGACCGCCGGGAACCTGACGATCACCTTCGGGGTGGGGCCCAGCCTGTTCGACAACCGGTTCGGGCTGGCGTCACGGCGCCCGGCGGCGCTCGCCGACATCCCGCCGCTGCCCGGCGACAACCTCGACCCGCTGCGCAGTCGCGGCGACCTGTGCGTGCAGGCGTGCGCGGACGATCCGCAGGTCGCCTTCCACGCGGTGCGCAACCTGCGCCGGCTGGCCCAGGGCACGGCGGTGCTGCGCTGGTTCCAGCTCGGCTTCGGCCGGACCAGCACGACCAGTTCCGACCAGGACACCCCGCGCAACCTGATGGGCTTCAAGGACGGCACCAACAACATCAAGCGCGAGGACGCCGCGTCGCTGGACAAGCACGTCTGGGTCGGCGCCGACGGCGACCAGGCCTGGATGCGCGGCGGCACCTACGTCGTCACCCGCCGCATCCGGATGCTGCTGGAGTCCTGGGACCGCGACTACCTGCGCGACCAGGAGCAGGTGTTCGGCCGGGCGAAGGCCAGCGGCGCGCCGCTGGGCGCCGCCGAGGAGTTCGACCCGGTGCCGCTGGGCGCCAAGGACGCCGGCGGTGAGCTGATCATCGCCGCGGACGCCCACATCCGCCTCGCCGCCCCGGCCAGCAACGGCGGCGTGACGCTGCTGCGCCGCGGCTACTCCTACACCGACGGCGTCAACCAGGAGACCGGCCAGCTCGACGCCGGCCTGTTCTTCATCGCCTTCCAGCGCGACCCGCGCACCGGGTTCATCCCGGTCCAGCGCCGGCTCGCCGCGTCGGACGCCCTCAACGAGTACATCCAGCACACCTCGAGCGCCGTGTTCGCGGTCCCGCCCGGGGTACGCGACGGGCGCGACTACTGGGCCAGCGGCCTGCTCGCCTGAGCATCGCGGCGGCCCCCGGCCGATGACCTCAGTCGAGCAGGGCGGGGGCGCTCGGGTCGTCGAGGAAGGCGAACATCATCACCAGCTGTGCCGCCGTGTTGCGCCTGGCGGACAGCGGCGGCAGCGCGTCGCGGGCGAACCAGCCGACCTCGGACGTCTCCAGGCCCGCGCCGGCCGTCCCGCCGACCACCCGGCAGCGGATGAAGACCTTGTAGGTGTCGTTCGGGTACGGCGGGTGCGCGTGCCGGCGCTTGTCGAGGACGCCGAGCAGGCGCACCGGCTCCGCCTCCAGCCCCGCCTCCTCCCGGATCTCCTTGACGACGACCTCGGACGGAGTGAGCCCCACGTCCGCCCAGCCGCCGGGCAGCGCCCACCCGCCGTCCTCCTTCTCCCGGACGAGCAGGATCCGGTCACCGTCGAACAGCACCCCGCGGACGTCGACCTTCGGCGTCTGGTAACCGACCTCCCCGCCGAAGATGCCCTCCGCGACGGGGACGGTGACGGCGGCGCAGCGGGCCGCGATGCGGTAGCTGAGGTGGCGGAGCTGCTCGAACCGCTCCAGGTCGAAGGGGTCACGGGAGTAGGCGAGGCCTGCCTGGGCGATGGAGTGCAGTTCACGCACCCACGGCAGCCACTGCGGGTTGCGCGACCCGACGTCGATCCACGGCGGTTCGGTGCCGGCCGCCGCCACGGACGCGGGCACGGACGCGGGCACGGACGCGGGCACGGACGCGGGCACGGACGCGGGCACGGGCACGGGCGGGGACGCGGGCACGGGCGGGGACGCGCAGGGCGCGTCGGGATCGTCGCTCATGCGGTGATCCTCTCGCACCCCCTGAATTGAACCGGTCGCAGCCCGCTCTCACTCGGCCGCGGAGCGGCGGCCCACGACCAGGGAGGCGAGTGCCCGCTGGATGTTCTCCTCAGTGACGGCCGGGTCGACGCCGGCGTCGCTGAGAACCCCGGAACCGTCCTCCAGGGCCAGCAGGGCGAGCAGGATGTGCTCGGTGCCGACGTAGTTGTGGCCGAGCCGCAGGGCCTCCCGGAAGGTGAGCTCCAGCGCCTGCCGCGCGTCGGCGTCGAAGGGGACCAGGGCCGGCGTCTGCTCGACCGCGGGCGGCAGCGCCGCGGTGGCCGCCCGGCCGAGCTCGTCCAGGTCGATCCCCTGTTCCTGGAGGGCGTTGGCGGCGACGGCGCCGGTCTCGCCGATCAGTCCGAGGACGAGGTGGGCGGGGGTGATCGTGTCGTTGTGGGCGGTGTGCGCCGCGTTCTGCGCGGTGATGACGACGTTGCGGGCGCGGGGGGTGTAGCGGCTGAAGCCGGCGTCGCCCGGGTTCGCCGCGTCACCGGCGCCCTTCGGGACGAACCGCTTCTGCGCAGCCTGCTTGGTCACGCCCAGGCTGCGGCCGATCTCGGTCCAGGACGCGCCGGAGCGGCGGGCCTGGTCGACGAAGTGGCCGATCAGATGGTCGGCGACCTCACCGAGGTGGTCGGCGATCAGGACCGCGTTGGACAGCTGGTCCAGCGCGTCGTCGGGGTGTGCCGAGCGGATGCCGTCGATCAGGTCGTCGAGACGGACGGTGCGGGACATCCGAACGGACTCGCTCTCACTCATGCCGTCAACCATAGGTTGACGGCATGAGAGCGTCAACCGTGGGTTGACGGCACCCACGCGCGACGGGTTCCCTCACGGCTTGCCGTGGCAGCGTTCCGACAGCGTCACGGCGACCCGTGTCGCATAATCAGGGGCAACACGGACACCAAGTCCGGTATTCGCGACACGACGCCGCCATGCCCCGCACGCGCTTCCCACCTACGGGAAGTCCGCCCGGTACGCGGCTTACTGCGAGGCGGTGGGCGCCGCCCGGCCGCGCGCATGGCACCGTGTTCGTGAAGCATCAGAAAATACACGGCGGACACCGCGCCATTCGGCGGTGCATCGCTCATCAGGGAATGTGCCACAGCCAGGAGCCGGGCGCGGAGACCGGCCTTTCGAAACCACCTCGCCGAGAATCCGAACATCCGGCGCCGACCCGGCCATGGGATGAGGAGTATTCATGCGCGGCTATGCACTACGTGCCGCACGCCGTCGCGGACACCCTGTCGTGGGTGCGGGTGCGGGTGCGGGCCGCCGGCGGACGACGGCCCACACCGGACGGTCAGGAGGCGGCGGTACCGCGGTAGCCGACCGGGCCCTCACCCGGGAACTGCGCGGCCCCCTGGAAGGTGGCGCCGTTGTCGAAGAACAGGACGTTCCCGCTGCCCTGCGGTCCCGACCAGCTCACCTGCGTGCCGGTGGCGGGCCGGCCGGACTGCGGAACGACGCCGTTGCGGTTGCTGATGACGACCTGCAGGTCAGCGTCCTTGTGCCAGTCGGCGCCCGGGCCGCCCCACTGGATCTCGGTGTGGTAAAGGGCCATGTCTCCCACCTTTCATGTACGCGCAACCATTCCCGGCCGCGCCCGACCATGCCGACGAAAGAAAACACCATCCCGCGCCACCGACCCATGCCGCGACCCAGGACGCCGGCAGCTCACCACGTCGGCCGGAAAATGTGAGCCCCCGTTTCACCACCCGCTGCCAGAATCCTTGTGGCGACCGGGTGCAGAGCGAGCGTAACGAGACCGGAACTCGCTGACAACACCTTGTCGACAAAAACGCGGTACGGAATAGGCAGAGCCTAGTTTGCCCGTATTGCACCCGGGCCGGGTTATTCGGGCTGGCGGGCGGGGACGGTGGTCAGGGTCGCGAAGCCGGCGTTGAACGCGCCGACCTCGTCGTCTGACGTGATCGTGGCGGTGCAGGTCTGCGTCGTCCGGGTGGCCGCCGGGTCGGCCACCCTCGCCTCGCTGGCGAGCTCCCGCACCCCCCGGACCGCCCCACCGGCGAAGCAGTTCGGGACGTTCAGGTTGGCGACGGTCTGGGTGGCGGCGGACCCGCCCACGGCGCTCGCCGGCTGGCCCCCGGCCGCGGAGGTGGCGAGCAGGTTCGCGCGGTGCGCGGAGATCCAGGCGAGGACCTGCGCGACGGCGGGCCCGTAGTCGTAGGTGTCGCCGAGGCCGGCGCTCGCGGCCAGCGCCGGGATGCCCCGCCGCGCGGCGGCGCGGGCCGCGCCGACGGTGCCGGACGTGCCGAGATCGGGCCCGAGGTTCTGGCCCTCGTGGATCCCGGCGACGACGAGATCGGGCCGCAGGCCCAGATCGTCGAGGGCCACCGCGACGGCGTCCGCGGGAAAGCCGCTCACCTCGGTGGCGCGCTGGCCGGTGGCCGTCGTCGTGTCACCGTGGGTGATCTGGCCGCCGCTGCTCCGGTCGCCGGTGCCGCTCTGGTTGGCCGCCGGCGCCACGATGCGCACGGTCGTGCCCGGCAGGGTCGCGAGGGCGTGCGCGAGCGCGTCGACGCCGGCCGAGCCGACCCCGTCGTCGCTGGTGACGAGCACGTCGAGGACGGTGTCCACCGGCCTGGCCGTGGCCGTCGCGGCGGCTTTGGGACCGGCCGCGCCCGCCGGCGCGGTCGCGGTGGGCGCGGTGCTGGCGGGCGCGGGACCGGCGGGA
The DNA here is from genome assembly GCF_900197875.1 of Frankia canadensis. Classification (GTDB taxonomy): domain Bacteria; phylum Actinomycetota; class Actinomycetes; order Frankiales; family Frankiaceae; genus Frankia; species Frankia canadensis. Next base: position 52,409 of record NZ_FZMO01000046.1, read on the forward strand.
TCCTCGCCGGATCCGCACCCGGTGACGCAGCCGAGCAGGACCGCCGCCGCCGCGACGGTGAGCCGGGCGGGTTTCATGGCCACAACAGTGCTCCTGACCTGCGAAGACGCAAGGAAGTCAGCGGGATCGGTGCCGGTTGGTACACCTTTTACCGGCTACCTCGCGTCATGTCATCCCGCTGGCGGCGTCGAGCAGCCGACAGGCGGGGTCGGGTCAGGCCCGTGACCGGGACGCGGGCTCCGGCGGGTACGCCGCCGCGGTGCTGGCCGCGACGCGGACGAAGGCGGCGACGGCCATGGAGCACGAGGAGCGCGGCCAGGCGACCACCAGGGTGCACGGGACCAGGTCGCGGACGTTGCGGTACGCGAGGCCGGGTCGCGGGTGGCGGCGCGCGACCGAGAGCGGCGCGAACCAGACCACGCCGCCGAGCTCGACCAGGTGGAAGATCTGCGCGAGGTCCAGCCGCGGCCCACTCCCCGAGGCCGCGCCAGGGGCGAGGGTGCCGCCGTCGACGTCCGCGGGCTGGCCGTCGGGCAGGACCCTGCCGGCGAGGTCGGCGAGGCACAGGGTTGAGCGGGCGGCCAGCGGGTCCGCGGCGGCGAGCGCGACCAGGCGTGGCTCGGTCAGCAGCGGTTCGAGGTCCAGCTCGCGGTCGTCGAAGGGGGTGGCGACGAGCGCGACGTCGGCTCGGCCGTCCCGCAGCGCCGGGGTCTGGTCACCGCGCCCGCCGAGCAGCAGTTCCACCGGCAGCGACGCCCGCTCGCGGCGATAGGCGTCGAGGATCCGCGACAGCAGCCCGGCGTCGTGGTCGGCGGCGAGCCGCAGCCCGGGCCCGCCGCCACCGGCGCGGCGCGCCCGGCGCTCGGCGGCGCTGACCGCGTCGAGGGCGGTGCGGGCCTCGCGCAGCAGGACGTCGCCGGCCGTGGTGAGCGCGACCTGGCGGGTGGTGCGCTCGAACAACTGGACGCCGAGCTGGCGTTCGAGATCGCGGATCGCCCGGGACAGCGGCGGCTGCGCCATTCCCAGCCGGCTGGCCGCCCGCCCGAAATGCAGCTCCTCGGCCACGGCGACGAAGTACCGCAACTGCCGCGTCTCCAGCTCGCCGCCCATACCGGCAGGGTATCAACCGGCCTGCCGGCGCTTGAGCTGGCTTATAGGGAGACGAAAGGCCGGCGCCGCATCATCGGAAGAGGTCGTACGGCCGTCGGCGGGACGATCCGCGGGAGAGGGGCGTCATGGCGGAGGTAACGAGCGGCGAGCGGGTACGGCTTGTCGTCCCGGAACAGGATGTCCGCGGCCCACACCGACGGCTGTCCGCGCTGTTCGATCCCGGCACGTTCGCGGCGTTCCCCACGGTCGCCGCCAGCCGGGTGGCGGCGGGGCGCGGCCGGGTCGACGGGAGCGAGGTGGTCGCCTTCTGCACGGACGCGACCCGGATGGGTGGTGCCCTCGGCGCGGACGGCGCCGGGCAGATCGTCGCGGCGATCGAGGAGGCGGTGCGGACCGGGCAGCCGGTGATCGGGCTGTGGCACTCCGGCGGGGCGAGTCTCGCCGAGGGGGTGCAGGCCCTCGACGGCATCGGCCGGATCTTCGCCGCGATGATCCACGCGTCGGGCCGGGTCCCGCAGGTCTCGGTGGTGCTCGGGCCGGCGGCGGGCGGCGCGGCGTACGGGCCGGCGCTGACCGACGTCGTCATCATGGCGCCGGCCGGCCGGGTGTTCGTCACCGGACCGGACGTCGTGCGCAGCGTGACCGGCGAGGTGATCGACATGGCGGGGCTCGGTGGCCCGCAGGCGCACGGTCGCCGCTCCGGGGTGGTACACGTGCTGGCCACCTCGGAGGGTGACGCGCTGGCCCGGGCCCGGCGGATCACCTCGCTGCTGACCGGGCAGCCGCGCTTCGCCCTCGACCCGGCCCGCGACGACGAGCTCGATCCGGGTGAGGCCGCGCGGCCCGACCCGCGCACGCTGCTGCCGGAGCGTCCGCGGCGCGCCTACGACGTACGGCCACTGGTGCTGCGCCTGCTCGACGAGGGGCCGCATCCGTTCGAGGAGCTCCAGCCGCGATGGGCGGCGAACGCGGTGATCGGGCTCGGGCGGCTGTACGGGCAGGCGGTCGGGGTCATCGCGAACAACCCGATCCGCAAGGGTGGCTGCCTGGATTCGCTGAGTGCGGAGAAGATCTCCCGGTTCGTGCGGATGTGCGACGCCTTCGGCCTTCCCCTGGTGGTGCTCGTCGACGTGCCCGGCTACCTGCCCGGGGTGGGCCAGGAGTGGGAGGGCGTCGTGCGGCGCGGGGCCAAGCTGCTCTACGCGTTCGCCGAGGCGACCGTGCCCCGAGTGACGCTGGTGACCCGCAAGTCGTTCGGCGGGGCGTACATCGCGATGAACTCGCGGTCACTCGGGGCCACCGCCGTGCTCGCCTGGCCGGAGGCGGAGGTCGCGGTGATGGGCGCCGAGGCCGCGGTCGGAATCCTGCACCGGCGGGCCCTCGCCGCGGCGGGCGAATCCGACCGGCCGGCACTGCTCGCCCGACTCGCCGAGGAACACGCGCTGGCGGCTGGCGGGGTTGACCGCGGGCTGGCCCTCGGCGTCATCGACGCCGTCATCGAGCCGACCGACACCCGCCGCCGCATCGCCGAGGCTCTCGCCGACGCGCCGCCGCGGCGCGGCCGCCATGGCAACATCCCGCTGTAGCCGGGTTCGGCACGCGCCGCGGTCGGCGGCTTTCAGAGGTCGAACTCGCCGGCACGCACGCCGGCGACGAACGCGGCCCACTCCTGCGCGGTGTAGATCTGAGGCCGAACGTCCGGGTCCTTGCTGTCCCGCACGGCGACGCCGAGACCGCCGGGAATACGGGCGACCTCGACGCAGGCGCGTTCTCCGTCGCTGTGGCTGCTCTTCACGAACGTGAGCTGTGCGGGATCGAAATCGATCTTATTCATGATGGCTATTCCTCGCTTATTGTCCTGATCAGCTGAACCGACTCGTCCGGCGGCATCGCGATGACGGCCAGCTCGTCAAGCATCCGCTTGTAGCGGGCCGTGGCGCCCGGTTTCTCCACATACAGGCTGCTTCCGACCTCCTCGACGTACACGACGTCGGCGCAGACGTCCTCGGGGAACGCCAGGATCGTGAAGGACCTGCCGACGGCGGGGTGCCAGCCCCGGCCGAACGGCAGCACCTGGAGCGTAATGTTCGGCCGCTGCGCGCAGCTGACCAGGTGGCGAAGCTGATCACGGAAGACCTCCGGACCCCCGATCGGCCGGCGCAGCACCGCCTCGTCCATGATCACTCGCAGGTGGGGCGGGTTGGCGTCGGCGAGTCGGTGCTGGCGTTCGAGCCGCAGGCGAACCCGGCGGTCGACCTCGCTCACGCTGGCGCCCGGCGCCGCGCCCCGGATCAGGACCGTCGCATAGGCGGGCGTCTGGAGCAGGCCCTCGATGAAGCCGCAGGTGAACGCGGAGACCGTGGCGGCGCCGGCCTCGAGGCCGAGGTAGAGCTCGAAGTCCTGGGGCACGGCGTCGCTGAAGGTGTGCCACCAGCCGACCGCGCGGGTGTCGCGCCCCAGATCGACGAGCTCGGCCCGTGTCGCCGCGTCCCGGACGCCATAGAGGTCGAGCAGGTCCTCGATGTCCATCTGCTTGAACGGCACATGGCCGTTCTCCATGCGGCTCACCTTGCTCTCGGTGGCCCGCAAGACCTTCGCCGCTTCCCTCATCGTGAGACCAGCCACGAGGCGAAGACGCTTGAGCTCTGCACCGAGCTTGCGGCGACGCATGGTCGGTGCGGCGGTCATCCGGGACAAGGCGCTCCTCACTTCTGGGCCCCGTGATCGTAGCCTGCCGCAACGAGTAAGGGCCTGCCGAGGAAGCAGCCACCAATGAGACCACAAATCTTGCCTACGCACTTGCCTGCGCACGTGCATAAAGTCGCTTTCACTGGCGGGGACGCACTGGTTCCCCGCCAGCCGCTGTCCCCTGCCGCAGGCAGGGGCCCGGCAGGGGACAGCACCTTCCCGCCGTCGAGAAGGAGAGGCCGCGTGAGCCGAGCGGATTCGTCGTTGTTCGCAGTCATTGAGCAGACAAGCTCCGGGCCGGTGATCCAGGGCGGGTTCCACTCGTCCGCCGAAGCAGATCTATGGGGTTCGAAGAACGTCAACGGGCCATACTCCGTCGGGCCGATGTTCCTGCCGACGGCCGCGTTGCACCGTAGACGGAGCACTCCGGTGCGCTATTCCGCGGGGGCGCACCTGCCGGACGCGTTGCTGCGCGTCCTCATCCGCCGCCCCACCGGAACCGTCTGACCGGCGGGGCGGCTGGAGTGGGTCAGTCCAGGGCGGGCGTCACCGTGTCCCGGCCCGAGCGCAGCACCCGGCCGCCGAGGTCGCCGGTGTAGGCGCCGTCACGGACGATCTCGGTGCCGGCGACGAGCACATGGCCGATCCCGGCCTCGCCGTAGAGGCGCCCGGCGCCGCCGGGCAGGTCGAAGCGGGTCTCGACCGGCTGGCGCGCGATCGTCGCGTCGTCGAACACGACGATGTCGGCGATGGCACCCGGGGCGAGGCGGCCGCGGTCGCGCAGGCCGTACAGGCGGGCCGGGACGTCGGTGATCAGGTGGACCGCCTCCTCCAGACCGATCACCCCGAACTCGCGCACCCCATGCTGGAGCAGCGCGGTGCTGTAGCTGAAGAACGCGAGCATGTCGAGGTGGGCGCCGGCGTCGGACGCGCCGATCACGGCCCGCGGGTCGCGCCACACCCGGGCCCGGGCCTCCCAGTCCGCCCGGTCCGGGACGAGCAGCGGATTGGTGAAGGTGGTCTTCAGCTCGTCCGCGACGACGATGTCCATGAGCACGTCGAACGGGTCGCGGCGGCCGGGGCGGCGCGGGAGGGCACCGGCCGGCCGGCGGCGTCGTGATGGCTCTGCGCCCAGGTCGAGGAGAAGCCGACGCCGCCGGCGCGCAGGCCCGCGCGCAGCAGCTCCTTCATCGCCTCGAGCTCGGCGGCGGTGGCGGCCCGCTCGGTGGCCTCGCCGCCCATGACGACCCGGCGGATCGCCGAGTGGCCGACCAGGCGGGTGTGCACGTCGACGAAGCCCGGCGCGATGACACGGCCGCCGGCCTCGATCGTGCGGCGGCCTCCCTCGGACACGGCGTCGATCTCGACGATGCGGCCGTCGTCGACGGCGACGTCGGCCACGCGCGCCGGCGCGCCGGTTCCATCGACGACGCGGCCGCCGCGAACCACCAGATCATGCATCGGGCACAGGTCCTTTCCTGCCGGACGAAGGCCGCGGGCCGGGGTGCCGCGCGGCGGCGAAGGCGGCGGGGGATAGTGGCCGGGCCCGCGCGCCGGACGCCCGCGAAAAGCGGTTCCAGACGGGGCGTCCGGGAGATAGACACAGCACGTACTACGCGCACGCGGACCGACACCGGGAGCAGGGCTCGGGATATCACGCCGCCAGGTCCTGGAGATTGATGGTAGGCCACCGGGCCACCGGGCAGCAAGGGTTAATTCCGGCTGCGCGCCGGACAGACGGGAGCCCGGTGCGGACATTTCGCCCACGTTTCGGCTGGTCGTCGCCGGTCGACTACGCGGGGCGCTCGTCTCGGGCGCCGCCGCACACCGGTGTTGACACGTCACCGAGCACTCTGTACAAACATCAGATGTTCAGGGGGTGACCCGGATGACGTCGCTGCGAGGAGCGCCGATGGCGAACGATCTGATCGACCAGGGAATCGACCGCCTGTTATCTCACGATCCGGGCATGCTGCGCTGCCCCTACCAGCTCTACACGCAGGCGCGGGAAAGTCGGCCGGTGTTCTGGTCGGAGGCGATCGGCGCGTACATCGTCACCCGTCACGAGGACGTCGTGGCGGTGGCCCGGGACACCGAGACGTTCTCCAACCGTGACTCCGCCATTCCGGGCCCGGCCCGGCGCGCCGACGTGGCGGCCATCGAGAAAATCACCCGTGGCCTGGCCGAGTTCGACGACGCGCGCGACGACTATCCGTTCGTCGACTTCCCCCAGGTCCTCTCCGACGCCGACGCGCCGGCGCACGGGATGCACCGCCGAATGGTGCTGCGGGCACTCTCCGCGAAACGTGTCCGAGCGCTCGGTGACGTCATCTCGGCAATATGCGACGAGCTGGTGGACGCGGTCCTTCCGGCCGGCCGCTGTGAACTGGTCACCGATCTCGCCCGGCCGCTTCCGAGCCGGGTCATCCTCACCGCGCTCGGTATTCCGGAATCCGAAAGCCCGGCCATCTCGGCGATGATCGACGGCATCGGGCTGCCGGTCGGAAACCCGCATCTGACCCCTGAGCAGCAGCTCGAGCGGCTGCGCTGCCACCGTGACTTCTCGGCGTACTTCCGCCAGCTGCTCGCCGACCGCCGCCGCGAGCCCCGCGACGACCTGGTCAGCGTGATCGCCAACGCGGAGGCGGGCGAGGCGCAGCTCACCGAGCCCGAGCAGCTCAGCCTGGTGATGCAGCTCGTCTCCGCGGGCCACGAGACCACCACCCGACTGATCGCGGCGACGATGCTCCACCTGCTCGGCGACGACGAGCTGCGCCGCCGGGTCCTCGCCGAGCCCGACGCGCTCGGCACCGTCATCGACGAGGTCCTGCGGCTCGAATCCCCCGTGCAGGGAATCTTCCGGCTCACCACCCGGCCGACCCGGATCGGCGACGTCGACATCCCGGCGGACGCGGTCATATGGATCCTGTGGGCGTCGGCCAACCGCGATCCCGAGTATGTCGAGTGCCCCGAGCGGCTTCGGCTCGACCGGCCTGATTCCAAGTCGCATCTCGCCTTCGGGCACGGCCAGCATTTCTGCCCCGGCGCACAGCTCGCCCAGCTCGAGGCCAGGATCGCCGTGCGGACACTGCTGGAACGGCTGCCGAACCTGCGGCTCGACATTCCGGCCGACGAGGTTCCGTTCCTGCCCAGTATCGTCATGCACGGGCCGGTCACCATGCCGGTCTCCTTCTGATGTCCTTCCCGGCCGCCGACCGGCCGGACGCGTTGTGGACCCTGCTCGCCATCGAGGAGATCAAGGCGCTGAAGGCGCGTTACTTCCGCTGCCTCGATCTCAGGCTGTGGGATGAGCTGGCCGGCGTCTTCAGCGAGGACGTGCGTTTCAACCGGGTGGATCTGGACGGCAACGAGGAATGGCTCCAAGGCCGGGAGGCGGTCATGGCCTACACCGTGCCGGCGCTTACCCCGGTGCGCTCGGTACATCACGGCCACACCCCGGAGATACACGTGTATCCGCCCGACCGGGCGACGGGTGTGTGGGCGATGGAGGACCGCGTGTGGTGCCCGGACGGAAAGCCCTTCGTCTCGATGCACGGTTTCGGTCACTACCACGAGACCTACAGCCTGACCGAGGCGGGCTGGCAGATATCCGTCCGGCGCCTGACCCGCATTCATCTGGAGATCGTGCACGCGCCGGAGCAGTAGCGGTGGGAGCGCCGACCCCATCCCCAGGCCCGAGAAGACAGCCGTGGCAGCGAAGGAGAACATGATGGAAGGTCGACTGGCGGATCGGACGTATCTGGTCACCGGCGCCGCGAGCGGAATCGGAACGGAGATCTGCCGCCGGTTCGTCGCGGAAGGCGCCCGGGTCGTCGTCGCGGACCTGCAGGTCGAGCAGGGCGAGGCGACGGCGAAGGAACTCGGCGACACCGCCCGTTTCGTGCGCATGGACGTCTCCCGGGAGGCCGACGTCGCCGCCGGAGTCGACTTCGCGGTGGCCGAGTTCGGCGCGCTCGACGGCCTGGTGAGCAACGCCGGGTTCGTCGGCGCGGTCGGGCCGATCGCCTCGATCGACGTCGCGACCTGGTCGCGCACGATCGAGGTGCTGCTCGGCGGGGTGTTCCTCGGCACCAAGCACGCCGCGCGGGTGATGGTCCCGCGCGGACAGGGCGTGATCGTCAACATGGCGAGCACGGCGGCCCTGCTCGGCGGCCGCGGCGCGCACGCGTACAGCGCCGCGAAGGCCGGCGTCGTCGGCCTGACCCGCTCGGTGGCCGGGGAACTCGCTCCGCAGGGCATCCGGGTCAACGCGATCGCCCCCGGCACGATCATGACGCCGCTGATCGACGGGGTGATGGAGGGCCTCGGCTCGTCCGGGTTCGACCACGACGCGCTGGAGGAGGCGCTGCGCCAGGACTCGCCGCTGCGCCGCGCCGGCCGCCCCGAGGACGTCGCCGCCGCCGCCGCGTACCTGGTCAGCGACGACGCCCGCTTCGTCACCGGGCACGTGCTCGTCGTCGACGCCGGCCAGACCTCCGCCCCGACCACCGCTCCCCTGGTCGCCACCGCCGCCGGCCAGATCGGGCTCCGCTGAGCGATGGACGCCGGTGAGGGGCCGATCGGTGCGCATCCCGCATCGACCGGCCCCTCACCCGTTCCGCGACGCGCGGGCTAGGCTTGATCGTCCAGGACGAACAGCGGGGCGCGCAGGCCGAGATCGTCGTCGACGATCTTCATGCGCACCGCGGCGCCGATCGCCAGCGGCGCGTCGGGCGTGTCGGCGAGCCGGCTGACCAGCCGCACGCCGGGGGCCTCGACCGGCTCGACGAGGCCCACCGTGAACGGCGTCGCCAGGTTCATCCCGGGGAATCCGTGGTGGACCCGGGTGAAGGTGAACACCGTGCCGCGGGCCGGCGTCTCCGTCCAGTCGTAGTGGGCGCCCGCGCAGGCCGGTCCGGCCGGCGACGGGTACCACTCCCAGCCGCCGCAGGACGAGCAGCGCGGCAGCAGCAGCCGTCCCGCCCCGATGCCACGCCAGAACGGCGCGACGAGGTCGTCGTCGAGCGGGCGGGCGGCGAGCACAGCGGTCATCGGAACTCCTCGGAGCCGGCGGCGTCGGTCAGGATCGGGGTCGGCCAGGGGCCGAGTGTCGATCAGGGGTGCGGTGTCGACCAGGGGTGCGGTGTCGATCAGGGGCGGGTGAGGACGAGGGTGGCGTGGTCGGGGATGCCGAGGCCGGCGACGGCGGCGACCCGGGCGCCGGCGACCTGCGCGTCCGCCCGTTCCCCGCGCAGCTGCCGGACGGCCTCGACGACGTGGCTGCCGCCGACCATGTAGGAGTGGGCGAGCAGACCGCCGTGGGTGTTCACCGGCCGCCGGCCGCCAGGGGCGACCGCGCCCGACGCGACCAGCTCACCGCCGCCGCCCTTGGGCGCGAACCCCATGTCCTCCAGCTGCAGCAACAGCGAGATCGTGAAGCAGTCGTAGATCTCGACGAGGTCGACGTCGGCCGGGCCGATACCCGCCTGCGCGTAGGCGCGCCGGGACGAGTCGGCGGCGGCCGTCGTCAGCAGGTCCGGCGCCTGGGTGAAGTAGTCGGAGAAGGTGGTGTGCTTGCTCGCCACCGCGCAGCCGGCGACCTCCACGGGTGGTCGTCGCAGGTCACGGGCCCGCTCCTGGGAGGTCAGGACGTAGGCGACGCCGCCGTCGTTGATCAGGCAGCAGTCGCTGCGCCGCAGCGGCTCGGCGACGGGCGCCTCGGCCAGGTAGTCGTCGACGCTCAGCGGCTTCGTCCGGATCGCCCCGGGGGTGAGGGCGGCGTGCGCGCGTGCCGAGACCGCCAGTCCCCCGAGCGTCTCGGTCAGGCCGCCGAACTCGTGGTCGTAGCGCCGCGCCGTGCCGGCGAAGTAGACGGCCTGGCCGTGCCAGCCGAACGGCATCTCCAGCGCGGCCTTCACCGGGTCGGCGGCGTGGATGCCGGTGGCGCCGGCCGACGCGCGGCTCATGCTCAACCCGAAGTAGACGACGATGGTGGACGCCAGGCCCGCCGCGATCGCCGCGGCGGCGACCGCGGGCGCCCCGACCAGCCCGGCGCCCGCCTTCTGCAGCCGCAGGCCGAAGCCGCGCTCCTCGGCGCCGATCGCCGCGGCGACCAGGTCGACCGGCGTGTCGTGCGGGCCGCCGGTGCCCTCCAGCAGGAAGCCGTCCACGTCGCGGCCGTCGAGGCCGGCGTCGGCGAGGGCCGCGCGCACCGCGTCGACGGCGAGCTGGGTCGCCGACCGCGGATCACCCCTGGTGAACGACGTCTCGCCCACCCCGACGATCGACACTCCGAGATCCCTGGTTCCACTCATCCCTGCCTCGCATCCCTCCGCTGTCGCCTCATGCCGCCAGGCCCCGCCCCGCCAGCTCCC